>CAVHBF010000020.1:0-5861 GCA_963634195.1 Bacteroides thetaiotaomicron
GTTTTTGGTTGGTTCGCAAATATTTTGGTGCAATGTTAGCAATAAATACGGTAGCGTCCAATTTTATTCGTTTATTTTAGGAATTTATGTTGAATAATTCTGTTTTTTTAATAGATTGCAGACGGTTATCGTTCGGAACACCTTTGTCAATGACAAACCGCCCGTGGATGTCAGGCCGGAACTTACGTATTGTTTAGCGACTGCATATAGCTGCGCAGTTTGCTTTCGGAACTGTTGTCTTGGGCTTCCCACAATTTCATGCCTTCCAATTTGTCCGGCATATACTGTTGTTTTACGTAGTGTCCCGGGAAATCGTGGGGATACTTGTAATCTGCGCCATACCCGAAATCTCTCATCAGCTTTGTCGGGGCATTGCGCAGATGCAGCGGTACAGGAGCGTTGCCGGTTTCTTCCACAACCTGCAGAGCCTTGTTGATTCCTGAATAGGCCGAATTGCTCTTTGGTGAACACGCCAGATATACGGCAACCTCTGCCAGCGGAATGCGACCTTCCGGCCAGCCGATTTTTTCAACGGCTTCAAAGGCGGCGTTGGCAAGCAACAAGGCGTTCGGATTTGCCAGCCCGATGTCTTCCGATGCGGATACGACAAGTCTGCGTGCAATGAATTTTGGGTCTTCTCCGCTCTTCACCATGCGTGCCAGCCAATACAAAGCGGCATCAGGATCGCTGCCCCGGATACTCTTTATGAAAGCCGAAATGATATCATAGTGCATCTCCCCGTTTTTGTCGTACATTGTCGGGTTTTGCATTATCTGTGTCTTCACGTTCTTGTTGTTGACGACTATTGTCTCGTCGGGAGCACAGGAGGAAACGACGGTGTCAAGTATGTTGTACAGCTTCCGCCCGTCACCGCCGCTGTATTGGAATAGTGCGTCTGTTTCTTCTATTGTGATGTTGCGTTCCTTGAGAATTGTGTCGCAGGAAATGGCTTTATGCAGCATTTTGCACAGGTCGGTGTCATCCAGGCTCTTCAGCGTGTACACTTGGCATCTTGAAAGCAGCGGGGTGATTACTTCAAAAGAGGGGTTCTCTGTTGTCGCGCCTATCAGGGTTACGGTACCTTTTTCCACAGCGGCGAGGAGCGAGTCTTGCTGTGACTTGCTGAAGCGGTGGATTTCATCGATAAACAGTATTGGGGTAGGGGAATTGAAAAAGGAGCTCCTTGATGCCCGGTCAATGACATCCCTCACGTCCTTTACTCCGTTGTTTATTGCACTCAGCGTGAAGAAAGCCGTTTGTATGGAATTGGCTATTATTTGGGCAAGAGTCGTTTTGCCCACACCCGGCGGTCCCCACATGATAAACGAGCAGACGTGTTTGTTGTCTATCATACGCCTCAAAGCCTTCCCCTCGCCAACAAGGTGTTGCTGGCCGACGTAATCGTCAAGAGAGGTTGGTCTCATTCTCTCCGCCAAAGGTGTTGCCATTTTGCTCCGTCTTCCTATTGCTGTGCAAAAATAGTCATAATTCGGTTGCCTTGTACTCTTTTTCTCATTAAAAAAGAGTAATTTTGCACCGTCTTTTCTGACAAGGTCCCATAGCTTAGCTGAATAGAGCGTCAGATTCCGGTTCTGAAGGTCGAGGGTTTGAATCCCTCTGGGATCACACGGGCGGTGCGCAAGAACATCGATGTTCTTGCGCACCGCCCGTGTATGTGTATTTGGTTTTATGAATGGGCTGCTCCTAAGATGACCTCGCCGAGGGTCGGATGGGCGTGGATGATATCGCGCAAGTCTGCCAGCGAAGCCTGTTTATTCATGAGAACGGCAATTTCCTGAATCAGGTCGGCGGAATGGGGACCGAAGATGTGGCATCCTATGATACGGTCTGTGTCGTCGGTCAGGATCTTTGCCATGCCGTCGGGTTCGTTCATGGCAAGAGCCTTGCCGTTTGCCCTAAAGAAGGCTTTGTGCGCCTTTGTGGTGATGCCATTCTCCTTGCAGTATTCGGTGGAAAGTCCGACCATTGCCGCTTCCGGGTCAGTGAACACTGCGGCAGGCATGATGTCTAGATTGATGTTGTCGCGCTTGCCGAGAATCACGTTGAGTACATGCTGTCCCTGAAAACTTGCAGCGTGGGCGAGCTGGCATTTGCCGTTTATGTCACCAACCGCATATACGCCGCTGACGTTAGTCCGGAAATCTCTGTCGGTGACAATGCCGCGCCTGTCGGTTTCTATCCCGATGTCGCCCAGATTGAGAGATTCTGTATTGGCAGCCCTGCCGACGGCCATCAGGACGATATCGGCCTCTATGGCATTGGCAGAGTCTTTGAGATTGTAGTTCACGGCATAACAATCCCCCTTGTCCTCAATGCTGCACACCGCGGCGTTGGTTATAATATTTATACCCTTGCCTTTCAGCGATGCCTTGAGCCGCTTGGCAATGTCCGTGTCAAAATTGGGCAGGATTTCCTTGCAGAATTCAACAACGGTCACTTCTGAACCGAAGCTGTTGAAGATGGAGGCGAATTCCATGCCTATCACGCCGCCCCCGATTATCGCCAGCCGTTTGGGGATTTCCGTCAGATCCAGGATTTCTGTCGATGTAAGGATTTTCGGCAAGTCATGACCGGGAACGGGCAGAATCTTGGTGATACTTCCTGTCGCTATTATAATGTTGGGGGCGGTAAAATTTTCGCATGTGTTGTCCTTGCGTTTCACCCGGACGGTCTTGCTGTTGACAAACTCGGCCTTCCCCTCCATGAGGGTCAATCCGGGTGTCTTCATCAGAGACTCTATCCCCGAAACGAGAGAGCTTACCACAGAATTTTTGCGTTCCACGATTTTGTGCATGTCAATGCCCGTATAGGTCAGCCCTTTGATGCCCATGGCATCCGCTTCTTTCAGTTGGCTTATCGCTTCCGCGTTTTTGCAGAAACATTTTGTGGGTATGCATCCGCGGTTGAGACATGTGCCGCCTACTTTGTCCTGCTCTACAAGCACGGTCTTCAAGCCGGCACCGGCGGCTTTTACTGCGGTTTCATAACCGCCGGGGCCGGCACCAATGATTATCAAATCACAAGTATTCATCATGAAGATAAGATTGAAGCCGGCTTCACCTGTCTATGAGTTTCACAGCGGGTGAAGCCGGCATATACATTTGTTGATATTAAGACATGTAAGCCTTGTACGTCAGTTTCGGCTCCTTAACGGCTTTTACGTCGTCAACACGTTTGATAGGGGTGTTGTGGGGGGCCGTCTTCACCAGTTCGGGATTGTCCTTGGCTTCTTTCGCTATCTGTTTCATCACCGCGATGAAGCTGTCTATGGTCTCTTTGCTCTCGCTTTCGGTCGGTTCTATCATGAGGGCCTCATGGAAAAGGAGAGGGAAATATATCGTCGGGGCATGAAATCCGTAGTCAAGCAACCTCTTGGCAACGTCCAGAGTTGTAACGTGCTGGCTCTTGTCTTTGAGACCGTTGAACACGAATTCGTGCTTGCATACACCCCCGATGGGAAGTTCGTAGCAGTCTTTCAGCGATTCCTTTATGTAGTTGGCGTTAAGCACGGCCATGGCTCCCATCTTGGCGAAGTTCTCTTTTCCGGCAGTCAGCAGAAATGTGTAGGCGCGCAGCACTACGCCGTAATTGCCGAAGAATGCGCTTATGGAGCCGAGCGATTCCTTGTCAGAGTAGATGTAGAAAGTGCCGTCTGCCGCTTTCTTCACTTGCGGGTTCGGCAGGTAGGCTTCAAGTCCTTTCCTCACTCCGACAGGACCGGCCCCCGGTCCCCCTCCTCCGTGTGGAGTGGAGAACGTCTTGTGCAGGTTGATGTGCATGACATCAAATCCCATGTCGCCCGGGCGGCATACTCCCAGCAGGGGATTGAGATTAGCTCCGTCGTAGTACATCAGACCACCGCATTCGTGTACAAGCTTGGCTATCTCGGGAATCTGCGTTTCAAATATACCCAGAGTGTTCGGGTTTGTCATCATCATCCCTGCAATATCATCGCCAAGGAGCGGCTTCAGTGCCTCCACGTCCACTGTTCCATTTTCCGTTGACCTTACTTCAATGATTTCAAGTCCGCATACCGCTGCCGAGGCCGGGTTCGTACCGTGTGCTGAGTCCGGAATGATGACCTTCGTGCGCTTGGTGTCGCCGCGCAGCATATGATAGTTCCTTATTACCATAAGACCGGTCAGCTCGCCGTGCGCCCCCGCGAATGGGTTCAGGGTGAATTCCGACATCCCTCCTATTTCGGAGAGGATGCGTTGGGTGTTGTAGTAGACTTCAAGAGCTCCTTGCACCGTAGTTTCCGGGGCAAGAGGATGAAGTTGCCTGAAATGTGGACTGCCGGTGTTCTCTTCATTGATTTTGGGGTTGTATTTCATCGTGCATGACCCCAAAGGATAGAATCCCGTGTCAACTCCGAAATTGTTGTTGCTCATATTGGTGTAGTGCCTCACGACAGTCAGCTCGTCAACCTCCGGCAGCGCCGGCGGAGTCTGTCTCTTCAGTGACGACGGTATGGCGTATGCCGGGAATTCGTTTTTGGGAAGTGAGTATCCTTTCCGTCCACTCTTTGAAAGTTCGAAAATCAGAGTGCTGTAAAATTTATTGTTCATGGTGTCAGGCTTCTTTAATTATTGATACAACTTTGTCAATCTCCGCCTTTGAACGCTGTTCGGTAACTGCAAACATTATTGCCCGGTCAAGACCTTCGGGCTTGATGCCGCCGAGAATGCCGTTGCTGATGAATTTTTCCTGCAGGCGGTCAATGTCAAGGTCTGTCTTTACGACAAACTCGTTGAGGAACTCCGTGTTTTCGAAAGCAGGAGTGACTTTTCCTGTCTTGAGCAGTTCATCGTACATATAGTGTGCGCCGGCATAGCTTAGTTCATTGACCTCCTTAAGACCTTGCGGTCCAAGTAAGGACATGTATATGGTGACCATCAGCGTCATCATGCCCTGGTTGGAGCAAATGTTGGATGTGGCTTTCTGGCGGCGGATATGCTGTTCACGTGCCTGCATGGTAAGCACAAACGTGCGTTTCCCGTCCATGTCGGTCGTTCCTCCTACAATCCTGCCGGGCATCTTGCGCACCAATGCTTCTCTCGCACATAGGTATCCCAGATAAGGTCCGCCGAAACAGAGAGGCAGTCCAAGCGACTGCGCGTCACCTACGGCGATGTCCGCCCCCCATTCCCCCGGGGTTTTCAGAACTGACAGCGCACTTGCGGGGGCGTTTATTATAAACAAGGCTTTCTGTGCATGGCACAAGTCTGCGACACCGGTAAAGTCCTCAATTATCCCATAGTAGTTAGGCTGCCCCAGAATGACTCCGGCACAGTCGCCTTTTGCGAGTGCCTCTTCAAGTTTCCGCTTGTCGGTAACACCGTAGGCGGAAGGTATGGTTTCAATCTCCACACCGTGGTATTTGGCGTATGTTTGAACAACACGGATCACGGCGGGGTTAAGAGCGGAACTGACGAGGACTTTGTTCTTTTTTCTTGAACTGGCCACTGCCATCATCATGGCTTCTGCCGTTGCGGTAGCCCCGTCATACATACTTGCATTGGAGATGTCCATACCTGTCAGTGAAGCCATCAGCGACTGGTATTCAAAAATGTATTGCAGCGTGCCCTGCGAGATTTCCGCCTGATATGGTGTATAGCTTGTCAGAAACTCGCTGCGCTGTGTGATGTAGTTGATCACGGCCGGTGTGTAGTGGTCATATGCGCCGCCACCCGCAAAACAAACGAGCTGTCTGTTTTTCTGCCCGAGTTCTTCGAAATGCTTCCGAATGTCAATTTCCGACATTTCCGAGGGAATGTCGTATTCCCTGCCGAGCTTGAGTTCTTCCGGTATTTCTCCGTATAGGTCGGAGAGGGACTTCA
>CAVHBF010000020.1:5871-20946 GCA_963634195.1 Bacteroides thetaiotaomicron
CCGGAAACATCAAGCATCTCCCTTATGTCCTCTTCTGTTTGGGGAAAATATTTGTACGACATGATGATGCAATAAAAGAGTGAACGTTTGTGGTAGTCGTGGTACAGCAAAGCCTGTATGTAATTCCGCAGCTATCACAAACGTTCACAAAATGGTACTGATATGAATTATTCTGTACAGAGTTTGGAATAGGCACTGCTGTCAAGGAGGCTGTTCAGCTCTGACGGGTCGGAAAGTTCCACTTTTATAATCCAGTTGGAGAAAGCGTCTTCGTTGATTAGTTCAGGAGCATCTTCGAGAGCTTCGTTTATTTCGATCACTTTGCCTGAAACAGGAGAAATCAGATCGGAGGCAGCCTTGACGCTCTCAACTGCGCCGAACTCTTCGCCGGCTGTTACGTCTTCATCCGTTTCTGGCATGTCAACATACACGACATTGCCAAGCTGCTCCTGGGCATAATCCGTAATGCCTATGTAGCCGATATTGCCTTCCACTTTTACGAATTCATGACTCTCAGCATAGTAGAGTCCTTCAATTACTTTTGCCATAATGCCTTTGCTTTTAGGTGTTTGTATGATTTTGTTGACTATTTTTTATAACTCTTGTCGTAGAAGCGTTTTTTCACCACTGTACCAGAGTGGAGTTTGCGGTGAATGCGGACTGAGAGCTCCGAACCCAGCTTCGCGTATGCGGCATCCACGAGCGCGAAGCAAACGGACTTGTCTGTCATTATGGTGCGGTAGCCGGTCGTGACTTCTCCTATGGTTTCTCCTTCGGAATTGACGACTTCATATCCGTGTCGCGGAATGGCCTTGTCGTTGTCGGCCAGAGCAATTCCTATCAGTTTCTTCGCCACCCCGTTTTGTTTCTGTTCAACCAAAGCGTCCTTGCCGATGAAGTCGTCCTTGTCAAGCTTTGCAAACATACCGAGACCTGCCATGATAGGGGAGATGTCCTTGGAGAGCTCATCACCGTACAGAGGCAGACCGACTTCAAACCTTAGTGTATCTCTGCATCCAAGTCCGCATGGGGTGACTCCCGCCTTGACCAGTTTGTTCCAGACGTTGACAATAAACTCATGCGAACCGTATATTTCGAAACCGTCTTCGCCCGTATAACCCGTGCGACTGACAAGAATGGTTTCGTTGCCGGCTGTTATCTTCTTGAAAGTGTAGAACACGAGGTCTGCCACGTCAAGCCCGAGTTCTTTGGTTACCGCCTGTTCTGCTTCGGGTCCCTGTACGGCAATCTGACCGTAGTAGTCGCTCTGGTGATCTACCTTTACGTCAAAGTCCCTTGCCTGTTCCATTATCCACTCCACGTCCTTGCCTATGTTGGCGGCATTGATGACGAGGAAAAACTTTCCGTCGCCTTCACAGTATACCAGCAGGTCATCAACGCATCCTCCTGTGGGATATAGCATCATGCCATAGAAAATTTTGCCGGCAGGTGCGCCTGCTACATCGTTCGTAAAGATATGCTGTACGAATTTCTCCGCTTCGGGTCCCGTTATTTCGACTTCTCCCATGTGGCTGACATCAAAGACACCGACGTGTTGGCGTACGGCAAGGTGTTCGTCCTTGATATTTGTATACTGTATCGGCATATCAAAGCCGCCAAAAGGGCTTATCAAAGCACCCAAAGCTACATGACTGTCATAAAGGCAGGTTTTTTTGTTGTTTGACATTTTAATGGTGTTTGTGTGTTTGTTTGAAATGGTTGTTTTCAGTCGATGAGCAGATGTACGAGCTCTTGCGGGTACATACCCATTATCGTTTTGGATACGTCTGCGTTTTCTGCACACTTTTCCAGAGAAGGTTTGTCGTAGGCAACGCCCTTGAATTTTCCGAGCAGTTCATCAAGGTCTCCGACAAGAAAGAAGTCCCCTAATATGTTGACACGCTTGACGGTATTGTTCTTTAGTTCTATCCGCACGTCAAATTCACCTAGACCTTCCAACCGCAGTTTTCGTTGGATGTTGTAACAGGGGTTGTTTCCGAATACATACGCGTCGCTGTGGTACCCTTTCTGTATTTCTTCAATGGCCGCTATGTCATTTTCGTTCAAGGCATATTCAGAATCACACATATACCTGCATGAATAGTCCTTGAACTGGTTGATGTCCATTTTGTCGCCGATATAGTCTTTGAGCAAGCTGATACGCTGTCTGACGCTTTTCACGCCCTTGCTGACCAGCTTTTCGTTGCTGGGAGTTATCGCACTCACCATGTTCTTCATGTAGGTGTCGTAGAGCATGGTTCCGTGCACTATGTTTCGGCCGGGAATGTGGTAGAAGGCGTTGCCGCTTACTTTGCGTCCGTCTATCAGTATGTCATTCCGGGAGGAAAGTGTGGCGTCAACACCCAAGGAACGCAGCATTGCCGCTACGGTTTCCACATAATGGCCAAAAGTGACGCAAACGTCCCATCCCGTGTTTATGTAGCTGAACATTATGTTGTTCATGTCCGCGTAGACACAGCCCCCGCCGCTTTTGCGCCGCTGCATGTCAATGCCATTGGCTTTGCAGTAGTCGATGTTGACCTCGTCCTGTATTAACTGGTTTCTTCCGAATATTACCGTGGGATTGACCTGCCACAGAAAAAAGCATTCGTCCAACTGCTTCAGTTGCCGTGCGACATACTCCTCCATGGCCAGATAGAAAGACAGTCTCCGACCGGTAATCCCGTTTCCGGCCGGCATGAGAAAATCGTCGGGCAAAGTTATATGAACCATTTGTTGTTCGTGTTGGCGTGTTGTAACAGGACAGGATTCAACACACACAGGAATACTACGTGCAAATGTAAGAATTTATATCCGAACCGGGTGCCAATTAGCACAAAAAAGATGTTTGTGTGTTGTTTAGGACAATCTTGGCGTAAAGGAGGCAATTATAGCCGAGAGTTCTTTGTCTCATGACAAATTCTTGCTACCTTTGTATTTAGGTACAAGCCCGTGGCGGAGATAACGGCGCGGCAGGTTTGTTTTTCTCTTCTCATATTTATACACACACGAAAGCTCTTAAACGGTTTAGAATGAAATACAGATATTTTTTGATTGTTGTCTTGCTGTCCTTTTGCATGACGGCGTTACCTCAGGACGTTTCTTCTCCAAAACGTGAGTTCCGCGGCAGTTGGATACAATGCGTCAACGGACAGTTCCAGGGATTGGGACGCGATGCCATGCAGAGGGAACTTGTCCGGCAACTTGACGCACTGCAGAAATGCAATGTCAATGCGGTTTTCTTTCAGGTGAGGGCAGAGGCCGATGCCTTGTATCCGAGTCCGCTTGAGCCGTGGAGTCGATTTCTGTCTGGATGCCAGGGCGTGCCGCCTTCTCCCCTGTGGGATCCCCTACAGTGGATGATAGACGAATGCCACAGGCGGGGGATGGAACTGCACGCCTGGATTAATCCGTACAGAGCCAAAACGGCAGGCACGACAGAACTGGCAACTTCACACCCATACGTGAAGAACCCGGAGATGTTTTTCAGGTATGGCAGGTTGATACTGTTTAATCCGGCGTACAGGGAGAACCGCGACTATATCTGTGAGGTGGTGAGTGACATTGTCAGCAGGTATGACGTTGATGGTATCCATATGGATGACTATTTCTATCCTTATCCAGAGGCAGGCACAGAGATTCCCGATGCCGGAGACTATGCAAAATATGGGGCGGGGTTCGCGACCGTAAAGGACTGGCGCAGGGACAATGTCAGCAGGCTTGTCCAGTCTCTCCACGAGACAGTGAAACGCTTGAAACCGTGGGTGAAATTCGGCGTGTCGCCTTTCGGTATTTACCACAACGCCAGATCGGGTAATGAAGTGCCGGGCAGCAATACCGGCGGGCTTCAGAATTATGATGATCTCTATGCAGATGTGCTTCTGTGGACCAACAAGGGGTGGGTAGACTACAATATTCCGCAGATATATTGGGAAATAGGTCACAAAACCGCAGACTATGACACGCTGATTCGCTGGTGGTCCCGGTTTACAAGTTCGAGACCGCTGTATATAGGACAGGATGTGGAACGTACAGTCAAGGCCGCAGACCTCAAAAATCCCGGTATCAACCAGTTGCCGGAGAAAATGAGACTCCTGCGTTCTCTGCCAGGTGTGAGCGGCAGCTGTATGTGGTATTCGGCAGCCATTGCCAACAATGTGGGCAATATCGCCAATGCCCTTCAGAGCCAGTATCACAAATTTCCTGCCCTTGTACCACGGATGCCGTTCAAGGACAATGAGGCCCCGAAGAAAATCAAGGGAACCAAGGTCATCTGGACAGACAGCGGTCCGGTGCTTGTGTGGATTCCGCGTCCTGACAATGACGAGATGCAGCGTGCGGTACGCTTTGTTGTGTACCGTTTCCAAAAGGGCGAAAAGGTCAACGTGGACAATCCTGCCAACATAATTGCCGTGACATCCGATCAGTTTCTGAGACTGCCCTACAGCGGCGGCTCGCAGAAATACACCTACGTGGTCACGGCTCTTGACCGTATGTGGAACGAGTCAAAGACAAAGAAAATCAAAGTAAAACTGTGAATATAAAATGACAGTTGTCGTAAACAACAAGGAAACGGAAACAACGTGTGCGACACTTGCCGAATTGCTGGAGTCGCTGAACATGCCGGAAAAAGGTGTGGCGGTGGCGGTGGGCAACAGGGTAGTAGCCCGTTCCGGGTGGCAGAAGTTCAAACTTGAGCCCCTCCAGCGGATAACGGTACTCAAGGCCTTTTGCGGCGGATAGACGGCACGGTCATGGAGCGAATCAAATATAGGGGCTGCTTTCAGTTCATAACTCACAGGACAGTCCGGTATTCAGAGTTGCAGGAAGCCGAAATGGCACTACAAGGCGGTTGCCGGTGGATTCAACTCAGGATGAAAAATTCTGCACCGGATGACATTTTGACGGTGGGGCGCGAGATGCGCAGACTGTGCGACAGTTACGAGGCCACTCTCATTATTGACGACCATGTGGAGCTTGTCAAGGAAATATCTGCCGACGGAGTGCATCTTGGACTTGGCGACATGCCCGTAGACGAAGCGCGCCGGATTCTCGGCGAACAGTATATAATAGGTGGTACCGCCAATACGGCAGAACAGGCTTTGATGCACTACAGGCGAAGTGCCGACTATGTAGGCTGCGGTCCATACCGTTTTACAGAAACAAAGGAGAAGCTCGCCCCGACATTGGGGGAGGTGGGGCTGTCGGCCATTGTGCGCCGTCTTCATGATGAGCGTGTCGCCATGCCGGTGGTAGCCATTGGAGGTATAGGCTGCCGTGACATAGGGCTGATAACGACTGCTGGAGTTGACGGTGTTGCCGTCTCCGGTGCAATCGTGAGTGCATCTGACCCAATTGCAGAAACACAGCGGTTTGTAAGGCTCGTCAATGAGCAGTGCAACTCAAGATAACCCGCTATAACAAACATACATAACAAAATGAACAAATTAATCATAGCAGACAGAGAATTTGACTCTCGCCTGTTTCTTGGAACAGGAAAATTCGGAGACAACAGTCTGATGAGGCAAGCCATAGAAGCCTCGGGCACAGAGATGGTTACGCTTGCCATGAAGAGGGTGGAACTTGGTGATGAACACGATGATTTTGTCGGGCACATCCAAAAGCCGGGCTTGCAGTTGCTGCCCAACACCAGTGGAGTACGCGATGCGGAGGAAGCCGTGTTTGCCGCCCAAATGTCCCGTGAGGCATTCGGTACCGCTTGGCTGAAACTGGAGATTCATCCCGATTCGCGATATCTTCTGCCGGACAGCATTGAAACGCTCAAGGCTACCGAGCAGCTGGTAAAGATGGGATTCACCGTACTTCCTTACTGTCAGGCAGATCCAACGCTCTGCAAGCGTCTGGAAGAGGCCGGTGCGGCGGCCGTGATGCCCCTCGGCGCTCCTATCGGAACAAACAAAGGCTTGCAGACCCGTGATTTCTTGCAGATTATCGTAGAGCAGGCCGGTGTTCCGGTGGTTGTCGATGCTGGAATAGGTGCTCCGAGCCATGCCGCCGAGGCAATGGAGCTTGGTGCTTCGGCATGTTTGGCCAACACGGCCATAGCGGTGGCTTGCGACCCTGTTGCCATGGCGGTCGCTTTCAAGGAGGCTGTTGTGGCAGGGCGCAGGGCCTATGAGGCCGGGCTGGCGGTGTCTGCAGCCGGTCTTGAAGCCTCGGCAAGCTCTCCCCTTACCAGTTTCCTTGATTGACAAAGGCTGCAAGCGTAATGACAACAGAACAACGCAGGCGTTACAATCGCCACATGATTCTGGAAGGAATCGGTCCCGAAGGGCAGGAGCGTCTGCTTGATTCCAGTGTTCTTGTGGTGGGAGTCGGCGGACTGGGTTCGCCGGTGCTGGAATATCTGGCAGCTGCAGGGACGGGTGTTCTGGGTATCGTTGACGGTGACACGGTGAGCCTTTCCAATCTCCAACGGCAGATAATCCACGCTACGGCTGATACTGGCCGTCCCAAAGTGGAGTCGGCTGCCGGGAGAATAAAGGCTCTCAACCCGGATGTCAAGGTTGTGTCCTATGACTGTTTTCTCAGTCAGGACAATGCCGCCGAAATAATCCAACCCTATGACTTTGTGGTAGATTGCACCGATAACTTTTCGCCCAAATACATGATAAATGATGCATGCGTCATGATGGGAAAGCCTTTCTGCATGGGCGGTATAAACCGTTTCGGCCTGCAGCTGATGACACATGTACCCGGCACTGCCTGCTACCGCTGCCTGTTCCCGGAACCGCCCCTGTCGCATGACGTGGAGACTTGTGCGGTAACGGGAGTACTTGGTGCTGTTGCCGGCGTGTGTGGTTCTTTGCAGGCTGCGGAGTGTATCAAGTACATAGCCGGTGTCGGTCGGCTTCTCTTGGACCGTTGCCTGTGTTTTGACACGTTGACAATGGAATATACGACTGTTCATATAGAAAAAAATGCGGACTGTGCCGTGTGTGGCGTAACTCCCGTCATATCAAGCTTGAAAGAATACGCTTTCCGTCCGTGCAACTCACAATAAAATTCACAAAAAATGTTTTCAGACGAAATAGAAGGAACAGATTGGGATGACCTGACCAGACAGATATATGGCAAGACTGAGCTTGACGTGCGTCGCGCCCTTGCCAAGAAACATTGCGACATTGATGATTTCATGGCTCTTGTTTCACCTTCTGCCGAGCCTTTTCTTGAAACCATGGCCAGACTTAGCCGACATTATACAGAGGAACGGTTCGGCAGGGTCATGTCGATGTTCGTCCCGCTGTATATTACCAATTCATGCACCAATTCGTGCATATACTGTGGCTTCCACATCCAGAACCCCATGGCACGCGTCATTCTTACTCCCGAACAGATAGAGGACGAATACAGAGCCATAAAGAAACTTGCCCCTGTAGAAAACATCCTTATCGTGACCGGCGAAAATCCCGCCAAAGCAGGACTTCCGTATTTGACCAGAAGCGTAGATTTGGCAAAACGGTATTTTTCCAACATCAAGATAGAAGTCCAGCCTCTTAGTGCAGAAGACTACCGTGAACTGGCTTGCCACGGCATGAACGGTGTGATATGCTTCCAGGAAACCTACTGCAAGGAAAACTACAAGACATATCATCCACGGGGCATGAAATCCAAGTTTGAGTGGCGTGTCAACGCCTTTGACCGCATGGGACAGGCTGGAGTCCACTCCATCGGTATGGGAGTCCTTATCGGTCTGGAGCGTGAGTGGCGTACAGACATTACCATGATGGCGCGCCATCTCCGCTATCTTCAGAAACATTATTGGCGTACCAGATACAGTGTCAACTTTCCACGTATGCGCCCGGCTGAGAATCAGGGATTCCGCCCGAATTCGGTCATGACCGATCGCCAGTTGGCTCAGGTTACTTTTGCCATGCGCATTTTTGACCATGATGTGGACATTTCCTATTCCACCCGCGAGCCGGCCTTTATCCGTGACAATATGGCAACGCTCGGTGTCACCACGATGAGTGCCGGAAGCAAGACCCAGCCCGGGGGATATTATACTTATCCGGAGGCTCTTGACCAGTTCTCTGTCAACGACAACCGCACGGCAAAGGAAATCAACGCGCGTCTGCTTGAATTGGGACGTGTGCCGGTATGGAAAGACTGGGATGCTTCCTTTGACCAGAAGACGCAACCCCGAAAATGAAACTGGCAGTCATAACCCAGCCTTTTTTCTTTGACTCCGAGGCGTTGATGATCAACCAAATGTTTGATGCCGGACTTGAGACACTCCATCTGCGCAAGCCTGGTGTCTCATGTGCCCGGCTGGAGCGTCTTCTTGTCGAAATCAGCGAAAACAGGCTCGACAGGATTGTGGTTCACAGTCATTTTGAGCTTGTCGGAAAATGGGGACTGCGTGGGGCTCACCTTGGCAAAGACCGGTCTGTGGACATTGTCGGTTTCACAGGAACGAAGTCCTTTTCCTGCCATTCGTTTGAGGAGGTGGTGGAATACAAACCGCACTGCGACTACGTGTTTCTGAGTCCGGTATTCAACAGCATTTCAAAGCCGGGCTACAGTTCCGCCTTTACTGATGCGGAACTGGTCTGTGCGGCGCGGCGCGGCGTGACGGATTCAAAAGTCTTTGCGTTGGGTGGAGTGACAGACGGTTCTCTGCCATATCTTGCACAGAGGGGGTTCGGTGGTGCCGCCGTGCTGGGCGATGTGTGGGAGAACGCTGATCCTCCCGGGAGAGTAAGCAAACTTCTTGACACGGTTAGCGGAATTTGACAGAAGGCTCCGGCGCCTGTCTTGCTGCAAGCGCGTTAGGGTTTGCCCATAGGCGTGAGACGGATTCGGGCAATCTGCAGGCATGTCGTCTGTTTTTCAGTAAAGTAATCATAACTGCCGACCTCGTTTGGAATTTGGCGCATATTTTCAGGGCAGGGAGGGCAGATTACGGATAAGATTTATTAAATTTGCCCAACAAAGTTTTTTGTTCTTATTGCAGTTGATGAAAGTTCTGAAATTCGGCGGCACTTCGGTCGGAACACTGGAGGGCATAAGAAATATAAAGAGAATCGTGGAGGCAGAGGCAACCCCCGTAGTGGTGGTCGTCTCGGCACTCAAGACGGTGACCAACAACCTGGTCAAGGTTACGCGGCTTGCGGCAGACGGCGACGAAGACTACAAAGCTGTTCTTCAGGAAATCATCGACACCCATCATGCCCACATAGACTCCATAATATCTGATGCCCGCAAGAACCATGCCCTCAAAGAACAACTCGGAGGGCTGTTTGACGAACTTGGTGGAATCCTGCGCGGAGTATTTCTCATAAAGGATGTGACGCAGAAGATAGCAGATGCTATTGTTAGCTATGGCGAGAGGTGCAGCTCGCGCATTGTTCAGCAGTATGTGGAAGGGAGCACGCTCTACGATTCACGCAAGTTCATCTTCACGGAAAAGAAAGACATGGTCACTGCCGTTAATTTCGCGGCGACCAACAAAAAAACCGTCGATACTTTTGCCGATGAACAGGGCATAGCCATTGTCCCTGGCTTTATTGCCAGCGACATGGTGTCCGGCATCACCACGACACTGGGGCGTGGCGGGAGTGACTATACTGCTGCGATCATTGCGGCGGCTCTCAATGCGGATGTCCTTGAGATATGGACTGATGTGAACGGATTCATGACTGCTGACCCGCGCATCATTCCGTCTGCATACACCATAGAGCATCTGACATACAGCGAAGCTACCGAACTGTGCAATTTTGGGGCAAAGGTCATTTATCCCCCGACAATATTCCCCGTCTTCGCCAAACGGATTCCCCTCTATGTCAAAAACACGTTTCATCCGGAATTCAAGGGTAGCGTAATCAGCGATGATGTCAATGATGTCTGTCCTAATGGCATAAAGGGCATGACCTCCATCAATGACACAAGCCTCATCAACGTGAGTGGCATGAGCATGGTTGGCGTGATAGGCATAAACCGCAGGATATTCTCCATTCTGGCAAACAATGGCATAAGCATCTTCATGGTGGCCCAGACATCGTCGGAAACTAGCACCTCGCTCTGCCTCACTCACGAAGATGCCGCCAAGGCGAAAAAGGTGTTGGAGCAAGAACTGGCGAAAGAAATAGAGACCGGCGCGCTGAACCCCATTGAGGTCATTGACAACCTCGCGACAATCGCGGTGGTGGGCGAACCGATGAAACACAAGCTCGGCATAGCGGGCAAACTGTTCAGTGTGCTGGGGCGCAACGGTGTCAATGTCATAGCTTCGGCTCAGGGAGCGCAGGAAATGAACATCTCGCTTGTTGTGGAAAAGCATCAGCTCACAAAGGCTCTCAGCGTAATACACGACAGTTTCTTCCTCAGCGAATACAAGGTGGTGAACCTCTTCGTGTGTGGTATCGGCACTGTCGGTGGCAGCCTGTTGCGACAACTGCAGGAGCAGCACGATTCGCTTATGCTCAAAAGACGTCTCAAGCTAAATGTGGTGGGGGTGGCAAACTCCCGCAAATGCTATTTTGACGCCAACGGCATTGATACTGCCGATATTGCCAATCTGGTGGAAGAAAGGGGCAGCAAAAGCTCTCCGCAGACTATCTGCCGCAAGTTCACGGCGATGAACCTGTATAATTCCGTGTTTGTGGACTGCACGGCAAATGCCGATATTGCCGCTCTCTATGAAACATTGCTTGACAACAACATATCGGTGGTGGCGGCAAACAAAATCGCAGCATCGTCACCGTATGAAAAATATCTGGGACTGAAGCAGACCGCCCTTGACAAGGGCGTGAAGTTCCTCTACGAAACGAATGTGGGGGCAGGGCTGCCGATCATCAAGACCATTAGTGACTTGTGCGACAGTGGCGATGAGGTGATAAAAATTGAGGCTGTGCTTAGTGGCACTCTCAACTATATCTTCAACAAGATGTCTGCCGACAGCCCTTTCAGCAAAACCGTACGCATGGCAAAGGAAGCAGGGCTCTCCGAACCCGATCCTCGGCAGGATTTGTGCGGCAAGGATGTTGTCAGGAAACTCGTGATACTTGTCCGCGAGGCGGGGCATAGGCTTGACATCGCCGACGTGCGGCTCACTCCGTTTATGGAACCGCGTTTTTTTGAGGGCGATACCGCCGGATTCTTCAGCATTGCACCGGAACTGGACAAGCCTTTCGAGGACGAACGCCTGCGGCTGGAGCAGGAGGGAAGGAAACTGCGCTTCATTGCCCGCTGGGAAAACGATATGGCCACGGTGGCACTGACTCCGGTTGACAGGAGTCATCCTTTCTACCATCTGGAAGACTCCAACAACATGGTGCTGATAACCACCAAACGCTACAAGCAGTACCCTATGGTGATACAAGGCTACGGAGCCGGTGCTGACGTGACGGCGGCGGGTGTCTTTGCCGACATTATCCGCATTGCCAATATCTGACGGTGGTCAGGGATATCTTTCACCAACTATCGACAATTCTCTCTTTTTCAAGATTCACTTAATTATTAATGCTATGAAAATCAAGACTCTCTACCTCGTTGCAGTTTTGCTGCTGGCATCACTGCAAGGCGTAAAGGCAGACGAAGCCTTTCGCAAACACCGCTACGATTCGTGGAAGGTTTTGGGTTTGCCCGAAAACGCCATCGTGTTTGTCGGCAACTCCATTACCGACATGCACTGCTGGACAGAAGCTTTCGGCAACGACCTTCGCGTTGTGAACCGCGGCAATTCCGGCGGCTACAGTTTTGAGGTGCTCGACAATGTTGAAAGTTGGTCTCGCTTCAAGCCTGCCAAGGTGTTCATAAAGATAGGCACCAACGACTTGGGTACCAACTACAAGGAACAGTCCATTGCTGACAACATCGCCAAAACAGTCGAAACAATCCGCCGCGAAAGTCCGCAGACGGAAATCTATTTGCAGAGCATTCTGCCGGCAAGGGATCAGAACTACAAGACGCTGAAAACCATTCAGTCCGCAAACAAACTGATAGAGGCTATTGCCGCCGCCAACGAGAATACAACTTATATTGACTTGTACTCCAAAATGGAGGGAATTCGCAGCGGCGCACCTTATTCGCTTGACAATCTCCACCTTGAGGCCTACGGCTACAAGGTATGGGTTGATGCTGTCAAGGAGTATGTGGGCATAGAGTCCTCTTATCCCGACAATACCCAGACCATACAGAACACAGCCGGTCTCAGTGGTGCCCATGGTATGCGTGCTACCTATTTCAGTGTGTTGCCGACCATCGGTACCGATGTCCTGTTCTTCGGAGATGAAATGGTGAAAAACGGCGAGTGGAACGAATTGCTCCAAAACAAGAACGTCAAGAACCGCGGGTCATGGTGGGGATATGGCGGCAACATTGCTGCTGTAAGCAAGTTTGTTGATGCCGCATTTTCCAACGGCGACAATGGGGTGACGCGTGAAACTCCGGCAAAAATCATCCTTTACACGGGAACGGAAGATATAAATGGCTCTACCGATATCACTACCGTTGAGGAAAACTATTCTGCTCTTGTGACGAAGCTTAAGACCAATGCTCCGTCAACCCCGATAGCTTTGGTCAGCCTTATGCCGACATCTTCGGCCAACACGCGCATCACCGAGTTCAATGCTTGGCTCAAGGCTACGGCAGAGGCCGATGAAGATCTTACCTACATAGATATCTACACCGATCTTGCCACCACAGAAGGCGTTGCAAACACCAAATATTTTTCTGGCAACTACCTCTACGGCATGGGTTACGTGGCAGTAGCCCGCAAGTTGGCGGATTTCGTTGGCGACTGCACCGTCATCTCCGATGAAGAGGCGCAAAGCCGCAAGGATCTGTTCGAAGCCCGCGCCGCACTCAACGGTGCCGTTGCCAAAGCCTCGTCTGTCTCCATAGGCGATAATCTGGGACAGTACAGTTCCGATGCCAGTTCGGCATTCTTTGCTGCAGTGGACAATGCTAAAACGTTGCTTGCAAAGACGTTTGAAGAGTCTGAATACACCGCAGCCGCCGCAAGTGTAACGGAAGCCCTTGATGAACTGAAGAAGAACATCAACACTCCGACAGCAGGCAATGTGGCAGGTCGGCAGTTTACCTTCAGCGCACCGCTGCGCGGAGGACTGTTCGCCTATGCTGCCAACGGTGCTGTCGCCGGAGCGTCAGCCGATCCCGGCTATGCATCATACCGCTGGACTCTGGAAGAGCGCGCCGACGGCACTTTCAACATAAAGAATGTCGGGGCAGAGGCTTATCTGGACCCCTCTGCTGGCTACAATACACAAATCAAACTGACAGAAACAGTCCCGGAAACAGGATGGTCGGTGGAATACAGCGCAACTTTGGGTTTGTATATCATCCGCAGTTCCACCTCGTGCGAGCTGAATGCCACCACTCTGTCCGGCAACCCCGTATACAACTGGTTCTCCTCTGCTTCCAAGGCACAGGATCGTGCCGACGCCGGTTGCCAGTGGTACTTCACTGATGTCACAGGTGTTGACGTAAAGGAAGAACCCGCACCGATAAATGTGGTAAAGGGCACAGCACAGGAAGGAGCTGCGGAAATCATCGATGGGCACGTCTATACCATAACAAACCATCAGAAGAACGGCACCTGCTATCCGCTCTATGCCGACAACTCCGCTCTTCAGGTGGGTGCAGCCAACGCGCTGGCATCCAAGAGCTACAGCAGCCGTGCCAAGTTCATGGCAATCAACAAGGGTACGAATATTTTTGCATTCAAGAATGTCGCTACAGGCTTGTATCTGGTATGGAAAGGCAGCAATTCCGGAACCAACAACAACACGGGGCTTATGGAGACTTACGATTCCATCTTCTGTTGTTTCAAACTTACGTCAGTATCGTCTGTCACCAACGGCAAGATGCTGACAGCCAAGCGTTCCGACGGAACTTCTGCCGGCACGTTCGTGCAGAAGTCTGACGGATCATGGGACAAGTGGGGTCCCGGCACCTTGTGCTATAATGACAATTACTCCAACGTCTATACTTTGGGTGACGTTACCGATGGTGACGACGGTGAGGTCTATGACGAGGAACAGAATGTGGAGTGGGAAGCGGGTATTGACTGGTACACAGCGCAAATCGGAGCCGGAAGACTCTATATCAGCAACAACTCGGGAGCGTATATCGCCCTTTCTTCCAGCAAGACAGAGTATTCCGATGCCGATCTTTGGTGTCACGAAGGCAATGACACCGATGGGTATACCATATACAACAAGGAAGCCGGCCCGAACAAGGTGCTTGCGGCACCTACAACGATGTCCGGTGCCGAGGGTGGAGAGTCCTATCCGATAATGGTTGACAAGAACAGCATTCCCTCCGGCTACACTGCCATATGGCTTTTTGACAAGAGCACCGATCTGGGCAGCGATACCGAGGCCTGGTATTTGTACGAAAAGGGTTATGAAAGCAACATCGTGAACAACCGCAATGGCAAGCTTGCTTTCTGGACTGGAGGCAAGGATGCCGGCAGCAGCATCCAGTGGATATGGGCTCAGCGTACTATGGCTGTCAATATGAGCACAGGCTCGTTCACTTCCAAAAACGGCACCTGGGCAAAGACATGGACTTCAACAGCCACAGAACCGCAGCTCGTTGTCGATGCGGGCTATAACAATATGAGCACAGAGAACTCCAATGCTACACGCATTCAGGCCATGGTCGGCAAGTTCTCGCCGCAAAACTATACCATTAGCGCCGGTTCCGGCTACTGCATTGCAGGCTATAGCTTTGATTTTGTTATGGCGGCAACCACTGCCATTGACCTGACTGATGCTGCCGGTAACAAGTTTACATCAACGTCAAGTGTGCAGAGTGTGGACTGTCAGGGACTTACCGAACCCTCAACCACATTCTGTCTCTCTGGAGCCAACGCCGGAGTCTACATCACCAACTTCCTTGTTACAGTGCGCAAGACTACAGTTCCTCCGGAGCCTCAGTTCGAGATATTCCCGACACCCTCTACGAGTGCCATACCTTACCGCATTCCTGCTATCGCCACAGCCTATGACGGGACAGTTGTGGCAGTGGCCGACTACCGCTTCAGCCGTGCCGATATCGGTAGCGGCAGAATTGACCTCCATATCC
>CAVHBF010000021.1:0-12437 GCA_963634195.1 Bacteroides thetaiotaomicron
GCCCAATACAACAAGATGACGGCGCAGGCCGAGAGAGAAGCCAAGAGCATCAAGGACAAGAAACGCCTTGAACTGAAAGAGGAGTTCGTGAACCGCAAGGCTCAGCTTGACAAGGAAGTGCAGCAGAAGAACCAGTCGCTGCTGCAGGTGGAAAACAAACTGAAACAGCGCGAAATCAGCATCAACCAGCGTCAGGATGCCGTTTCCCGCCGCAAAGCCGAAATAGACAAGCAGCAGGCTTCCCTTGACAATCAGGTTCAGGCCCTGCAGCGCAAGGAACAGGAACTTGACAGGCTTGAGGCGCAGGAACGCGAAAAACTCGAGACAATCAGCGGTCTGTCGGCTCAAGAGGCTAAGGAACGCTTGATAACGTCGTTGAAAGACGAGGCAAGGACTTCGGCCCAGAGCTATATAAACGAGATTATGGACGAGGCTAAAATGACTGCAAACAAGGAGGCCAAGAAGATTGTCATACAGACAATACAGAGGGTGGCTACGGAAACGGCAATAGAAAATTCCGTCACGGTCTTCCATATAGACAACGATGAGGTCAAGGGACGCATCATCGGTCGTGAAGGCCGCAATATCCGGGCTCTGGAAGCTGCCACGGGGGTGGAAATCGTTGTCGACGACACCCCTGAAGCCATTGTGATATCTGCGTTTGACCCTGTCAGACGCGAGATATGCAGGCTTGCACTCCACCAGCTCATTGCCGACGGACGAATACACCCTGCCCGCATAGAGGAAGTCGTTGCCAAGGTGAAAAAGCAGGTCAATGAGGAGGTGCTGGAAACGGGCAAGCGTACAGCCATTGATCTTGGCATACATGGCCTGCATCCGGAACTGGTCCGTATTGTGGGCAAGATGAAGTACCGTTCTTCCTATGGACAGAACCTCCTGATGCATGCGCGCGAAACGGCCAATCTTGCCGGTGTGATGGCTGCCGAACTCGGATTGAACTCGCGCAAGGCGAAGAGGGCGGGATTGCTTCATGACATAGGCAAGGTGCCTGACGAGGATACGGAGTTGTCACATGCAGAGTATGGTGCCAAGATTGCCGAGGAATACAAGGAAAAGCCTGAGATTGTCAATGCCATAAGGGCGCATCATGACGAATGCGAGATGACATCGCTTATCGCGCCTATCGTTCAGGTCTGCGATGCGATCAGCGGCGCGCGTCCGGGTGCCCGGCGTGAAGTGGTGGAGGCCTACATCAAGCGGCTGAAGGATCTTGAGAACATTGCGATGAGTTATCCCGGAGTGACAAAGACTTATGCCATTCAGGCAGGACGCGAACTTCGCGTCATTGTCGGGGCTGACAAGGTCGATGATGCCCAGTGCGCACAATTGTCGCAGGACATTGCCAACAAGATACAGACAGACATGACCTATCCGGGTCAGGTCAAGGTCTGTGTTATCCGCGAAATACGCTCAGTGAACTACGCAAAATAGCAATATTCGAAAAAAATGTGAAAGGGAGACGTTTTTGCGTCTCCTTTTTTTGTCAGCTCAACGGGAATATTTACATTTGCCTTAGTCAGTGGGCGGTATTCCGGCAACGGCCGGTTTCCACGGTGTGGTGTCGGAAACGTTCAGTATATGGTATAACCTTTTAAAACAAGTTGCTATGATTACGATTACCATCAAGACCCTTAAGTTTGATGCAGGGGAAAAACTCAGTGCATTTGTAGAGAAGAAAGTGTCCCGTCTGGAAAAATTTTGCGAGGGCAAGACTGACAAGATATTGGTTGTTCTGGAAAATCTCAGGGAGGGAAAGAACGTCAAGATACAGATTGCCGTTCCGGGAGATTCTCTGGTGGTTGAACGCACGGCCGACACTTTTGAAAATGCGGTCACGGCAAGCGTTGATGCGATGAAAGAGCGCATCTCCCGCAGCAAGGACAAGAAAGAATAGGCCTTGGCCGTAAAACGAAAATCCGCAGGGTGTGTCAACACCCTGCGGATTTTCGTTTTACGGCTGTATCTGCTTTTCCAGTTCGTCAAACAGTTGGTGGACGTAGTCTATTGTCTTCCTGCGGAACTTGCCGGGCAGTTTCAGTAGCGACAGCCCGTCTTTCGACAAGGCATACTTGTCGGTAATCCACTCTTCCGCCTTGTAGTTGAAGCCAAATTCCCGCTCCTGCTCATAGCAGTAGGACAAAAACCAGATGCGCAGTGTTGCGGAACCGTTGTCCTTGGTGACAAAATACTGGTATTGCAACAGGGTCGAGTCGGCTTCCCATTTCTTCCTTTTGAAATAGAGCGGCTCGCATATCGTCGCTATGAGCGTGTCTTTTGACTCCGACAGGATTCTTGATATCTCAAGGGCTTTTGTCTCCTCCGCTTTCTGGAGGGCTTTCTCCTTGAGAATGTCAAAGATCTGTTGGCTGTCTTTTGTCTTTGACGTGAACGTGTGCTCGAAACAAACGACTCCTTCTGCTGTTACGGGTACTTTTCCGGCAAGGTATGTGCTGTCGGCTGGTTTGGTTGGGCGGCTCGTGGAGCCTGTTTTCTTTGCAAGGCGGATTTCCTTTGTGGCCTTTTTCCTTGCTTTTCTTTCTGCGGCTTTCTTTGCTGTCTTGGACTGTTGGTAGTTTTTGCGGAGATATGAATTGTCCGTGTTCATCTGGGCGTCAGCCGTTGCAATACCGGCAAGAAGCAGCAGGAGCAGAATCAGTTTCTTTTTCATCGCGTACGGAATTTTGGGCGTTTGGGGGTCTTTGGCGTGCCTGTATAAAACAGGAAGGAATTACTGCAAAGATAGTAATTCCTTCCAATTAAATTGTCATGACCGTGCGGATTTGTCAGCCTTTTTCTATTATTTCCATCCCTTTCAGAAGTGCTTCTTCATTTATGGGTATGAGTTTGTGGTGACGCTCGGGCAGGGTTTTGTAGAGGGCGTTCCTTATGTTCTCGGTTGTGGCCAGAGGCTTGACTTTGACCAGCCCTCCCAGAATGATCATATTAAAGGTCTTTATGTTATGCATTTCTGCGGCGGTGTCCATCGCGTTTATGCTGTAGATGTTGATGTCGTCTCTTTTCGGAGGGGCGATGATGCCGCTCGTTTCGTATATCAGCGTGCCACCGGGCTTTATGCACGGCAGGAACTTTTCTATTGACGGCTGGTTGAGCAGCACTGCAGTGGTATAGCGGCTTATTATCGGCGACGGGATTTTAGTGTCGCTTATTATCACGGTGCAGTTGGCTGTTCCTCCGCGTTGTTCGGGGCCGTATGCCGGAAGCCATGAGACTTCCTTCCCCTCCATCATTGCGGCATAGGCCAGAAGTTTTCCTGTCGACAGGACTCCCTGTCCTCCAAACCCCGATATTATTATTTCTTCTTTCATGACAGGCTTGTTTTTGTGTCTTTCAAATCACCGAGTTTGTAGTATTTGAACATGTTTTCTTCCATCCAGACATTGGCTTCTGCCGGCGAGGTCTTCCAGCCGGAAGAACATGTCGAAACGATTTCCACAAGGTTGGACCCGATTCCGTTCATGCTGTTTTCAAACGCCTTGCGGATGGCTTTCTTTGCCTTGCGGATAGCGGCTGCCGTGTGGACACTCTGGCGGCTGACATACGCCGTGCCTTCCAGTCCTGCCGCGAGGTCTGTGATGTTGAGGGGATAGCCGTGCAGTTCCGCGGTTCTGCCATACGGGCAAGTGGCGGTCTTCATGCCCATGAGCGTGGTGGGGGCCATCTGGCCGCCGGTCATGCCGTAGATGGCGTTGTTGATGAAGATTATTGTAATCTTTTCTCCCCGGTTGAGGGCGTGTATGGTTTCGCAGGCTCCGATGCAGGCCAGATCGCCGTCTCCCTGATAGGTAAATACAAGGCGGTCGGGCCATAGGCGTTTGCAGGCCGTGGCTACGGCAGGCGCCCGTCCGTGGGCTGCTTCCTGCCAGTCAATGTCGAGATAGCGGTATGCGAAAACGGCACACCCTACGGGACAAATGCCGATGGTCTTTTCTTCCGCCTGCATCTCTTCCAGCACCTCGGCAATCAGCTTGTGTACGACCCCGTGGGAACAGCCCGGACAGTAGTGCATCGGGGTGTCGTTCATCAACAGGGGCTTGGCGTATACCAAATTCTCTTTGGAAACAAGTTCGTCTTTTGTCATCTCCTTGTGTGTTTACGGGTCATGCGTATGGTGACTTCGGCAGTCTTGACAATCACTGCCGCGCAGCCTGTCGCGAAAACGGCAAGAGTCCTCTCCGGCATCGGGCACAGAAAATAGAGGGCGATTGTAGCCGCGGCCAGCATCATGAAGATACAGTTGAGCCAATTGCGCAACCTGAGTTTGTAGGGCTTGCTTTTCTGTGTGCGCGCTGCGGTCATTGGATGCAGTGATTCTTGGTTGTCCTTTTCCATTGTTGTACTGTTCGGGGATTATCTGAATAGACTCTTCGCCGCGTCCGTTATTTCGGCAGGGTCTGGCACCACGCCTCCTGTACGCCCGAAGTGTTCACATGGAATCCGGCATTCAAGGGCAAGCTTGACATCTGTAATCATCTGCCCGGTGTTGAGCTCGCATACCATGATTTTCTTGGCGTTTCTGGCGGCTTCCCTGAGTTCCTTTTCCGGGAATGGCCACAGGGTGATCGGGCGGAAAAGTCCTGCCTTGTAACCGTCTTGCCTTAGCTGGTGTACGGCATCTTCGGCGATTCTGGACATGCAGCCGAAACCTACGACAAGATATTCCGCATCGTCACAGCAGATGGATTCGGCACGGGTCTCGCATTGCTTTATCCGCTCGTACTTGGCGTGCATTGCCATGTTGCGCCTGTCCATTTCAACGGGATCGGACTCCAGCGATGTCAGGATGTTGTTTTTCCTGCTCTTGAGGTGTGTGCCGTTTGTGGCCCAGGGACATTCCCTGTATATTTCCTCTTCCGTGCGCCTTGGCTTGAAAGCCGGCAGTTTCACTTTCTCCATCACTTGACCGACAATTCCGTCCGACAGTATCATGGCCGGCATCCTGTATTTGAAGGCAAGGGTGAATGCCTCGTCCACGAAATCCGCCATTTCCTGCACGGAGTTCGGGGCAAGGACAATGACGTTGTAGTCCCCGTTGCCGCCTCCGTACACCGCCTGGTAGTAGTCGCTCTGGCTTGGCTGTATTGTTCCCAAACCGGGACCGCCACGCTGCACGTTCACTATCAGGGCGGGTATCTCGCATCCGGCCATATAGCTTATGCCTTCCTGCATGAGTGCGACTCCGGGGCTCGACGAGGATGTCATGACGCGCTTGCCGCTGCCTCCGCCGCCGTAGAGCATATTGATGGCGGCCACTTCGCTCTCTGCCTGGAGAACCACCATTCCCGTGGTTTCCCACGGTTTCACCAGAGTCAGGGTCTCGAGAACCTCTGACTGCGGGGTGATGGGGTATCCGAAGAAGCCGTCGCATCCGCACCTTATCGCGGCGTGTGCGATGGCTTCGTTGCCTTTCATCAAAACGTATTCGTCCATAGCCTAATCTTCTTTTTTACGGTAAACGCTGATGCAGCCGTCGGGGCATACAACTGCGCATGACGTGCAGCCCGTGCATTCCGTCCAGTCCTGCTGCTCTGCATAGGGATATCCTTTATGATTGACTTTTTTCTGTGACAGTGTCAACAAATCCAGCGGGCATGCGATGATGCACAGTCCGCATCCTTTGCACCGCTCCGTGTTTACCACGATTGCACCTCTTGTTCTGCTCATTGTCAATGGGAGTTTTTGAATGCCTTATTGTCCGTAGATGTCCTTGTTGTAAAACTCCAATATGCTGTAGGTCATTTTGAGTTTCTCTTTTGCGGGACTGTCTGCATTGTACACGCAAGCCTCGTTATAGTGCTGTATGGCTTTTTGCCAGTCGCCGATCTTGTAGTACGAGTTGCCGATCAAGTAGTGTATCTCGTCGTTGCCGGCCGTGTTGAGGTCTGAAATCTGCCCGGCAGGCGAAACGCCGTTTGCCAGCATGGCGGTCAGTTCTTTTATGGCCTGGGTTGCCTTGCCGTTCCGGAGCAAGTTGTCCGTGTATTCTTTTACCTGCATTGCTTTTTTGTTTGCGTTGCAAAGGTACTATAATTCAGTCCGCCATTTTCAGTAAATGTCTCCGTGCAGTCTTCTTAACTCCTTTTTTAGATTTATTAACACTACAAAATGGTTCTAAGTGGTTGTTATACAGACGTGTATGTGAAAACTGGAAAAGGTTGTTTGTGAAACGAACAAAATCTTTTTCGTGTGAGTAATATGCAATGAATTTGCACGGAGTGCCTTTGCGTGTGCAACCGTGGAGGCGGGAAAATGCAGAAGCCGGGCATGACTCTTTTCGTAGAGTCATGCCCGGCTTCGGTTACAAGTATCTGGTGTGTTATGCTTCTGTTACAGGTTCTACCGCCACAATGCTGCGGTCTCTGCGGTCGTGTGAGAAATTCACTACGCCGTCAACCAAAGCATACAGTGTGTGGTCGCTGCCCATGCCGACATTCTTGCCGGGGTAGTGAACCGTACCTCTCTGGCGTACAATGATGTTGCCTGCCACGCAGACCTGGCCACCACAGATCTTTACGCCTAATCTCTTGCTGTGGGACTCGCGTCCGTTCTTGGAACTACCTACACCTTTTTTGTGTGCCATAATTTTCTATAGTTTAATGATTAAGCAATGATTTCCTTGATTGTTATTTCCGAGAACTGCTGACGGTGTCCGTTCTTCTTGCGATAGCCCTTGCGGCGTTTCTTGTGGAAAACAATCACCTTGTCGCCCTTTACGAGCGGGGTCTTTACCTCTGCAATCACCTTGGCACCCTCAACGGTCGGGGTTCCTACGGTAATCGCGCCTTCCTTGTCAACAAGAAGTACGTCCTCGATTTCTACTTCCTGCCCTGCCTCAGACCCTGCAATATGGTATACGAAGAGTTTCTTGCCTGCTTCTACCTTGAACTGCTGGCCCTTGATTTGAACAATAGCGTACATTATAATAATAAGATTTTAAAACGCTTCCGCAAGGCGAATTTCTTCATGAAATTTCTTTGTTGGGCCTCCACGGACTAAAAACGACTGCAAAATTAGTGAAAATATTTTGATTGGCAACCGATTGCGCGGCTGTTTTTGCGTTGTGCGGGAAAAAAGGCGCGGCAAACTGCCGGAAGTCGCCCTCCCCGGCAGCGGAGTGGATGTCAGTGCTCCTGTATGCTCTGGATTTGGTTGAGGTATTTCTCGGTGTCAATGGCAGCGCGGCATCCTGAAGCGGCAGCGTTGACTGCCTGCCGGTATGTGGGGTCTGCCACGTCGCCGGCGGCAAATACGCCCGGAACGCTGGTTTTCGTGGACGGGCTTTGGGTTATGATATACCCCATGGGGTCTGTGTCTATCCACGGTTTGAAAATGTCGCTGTTCGGTTTGTGGCCGATGGCGAGAAACAGTCCGTCAATGCTGATGTCGTAGCTTTTCTCTCCGGGCTCGCCCATGTGGCTTGTGAGCGTGGCGCTTTCAAGTTTGTCGCCGCCTGACAGCTTGCGTGTGTTTGTGTTGAACAATATCTCGATGTTCGGGGTGCTCTCCACTCTTTGCTGCATTATTCGCGAAGCTCTCAGATATGGCTTGCGCACTATCAGGTATACTTTTTTCGCGAGGTGCGACAGATATACGGCCTCTTCACAGGCGCTGTCTCCTCCTCCCACGACGGCAACGGTCTTCTTGCGGAAAAAGAAGCCGTCGCATGTGGCGCACGCGCTGACTCCCTTCCCCTTGTATTTTTCCTCATCGGCCAGCCCAAGGTATTTTGCCGCAGCTCCTGTCGCTATGACTACGGCAATGGCGGAAACGCTGTCGCCGTTGTCAAGCGTCAGTACATAGGGGAATCTCCCCAAGTCCGCTCCTGTCACGGTTTCCGGCCTGATGACGGCACCGTAGTTCTGGGCTTGCCGGCGCATGTTGTCCATCAGTTCGTTGGCGTCAATACCGTCGGGAAACCCGGGGAAATTTTCTACAGTTGTTGTTGTGGTCAGCTGTCCGCCGGGCTGCAGCCCTTCAAACAGGACGGGGGCATATCCGCTCCTGCCGAGATAGATGGCCGCCGAATATCCCGCGGGGCCGGCTCCTATAATGACGATGTTGTCTTTCATTGTCTCTGCTGTTTGCATGGGGTGGGGTATATACGTGGGATGTGGGAAAATGTCACCGGAGGTCAATCACTTCCACTCCGGGGTATTCGTTTTTCCTGAATTTGAAGGTGGACTCGTTGAATTTCTGTCTTGTGCGGCACTGGAGAATGTCGATTTCGGTGTTTTTCCCGTTGCGCTGCAGGCAGACCTTGAGGGGGTAGTATGTCTTTTTCTCTATGTAGACGACCATCTTCTCGAGCTTGTTGTTGCGCGCTGTCGCGCTCAGTGTTATCTCGTGGCAGGACCTGCCTCTGAAGCTGATCTCTTTCATGGCATACGTATATCCTTTCTTGTATATGTTCACGAAGAAGTAAGGGTTGAGGCTTTGCTTCTCGGCCTGGGTCGGGGTGGTCACGTTTACCTCGTTGGTGCTTTTGCGGTAGGTCCACAGGTTTTTTCCGTCATACCAGCACTTGACGTTGCTTGACTGCAGGTGCAGCATGGATTTGTGGATATATATGGTACCGTTCATCTTCCCCGACGGTGAGGCGGCGGAGAAATCGGCTTTTATGTCGCCCGCGCTGCGTATGGCAGACGCGGTCTTGTCAAGTATGTCCTTTGCCTTGTTGCTTTGGGCTGTGGCAAACACTGTTGCCAACGCTGCGAGCAGGACGAATAGCGTTTTTCTTTTCATGACTGTGTGGTTTGTGATTGTCTTGGTTGGCCGGATCAACGGGGCGGCAGGCAGCGCTTTCTGGCGGTAGCGGCAACGCTCCGTTGAGGCTTACAGCAGGTGCAGGGCCTCGAGTTTGGCATTGAGGTCTCCCTCGTCCAGTATCAGCACGTCGCGCGGTTTGGAACCGCGTGCCGGTCCTACGATTTTGGCTTTCTCAAGCTGGTCCATGAGCCGTCCTGCCCGGTTGTAGCCAATGGCGAACGTCCTCTGTATTGCAGATGTGGAGCCTTGCTGTCCGTTCACCACATAGCGCGCCACGTCCACAAACATGGTGTCGTATCTTTCAACGCGCCCGTTGGTGTCGGAACTGCCTGAGGCATCGTAATCGTCGCCCATGTCAATTTCCGGCAGCTCGTATGCTCTCAGCGGGCTGTCCTGTTCGCTTATGAAGGAGGTGAGCGATTCCACTTCCGGCGTGTCGATGAATGCGCATTGCACACGTTCAGGCTGTTTGCCGGAAGCGAGGAACAGCATGTCGCCGCGTCCGATAAGCTGGTTCGCTCCCATCTGGTCCAGAATGGTGCGCGAATCGATGCTTGCCATTACCCTGAAAGCCATTCGGGCCGGGAAGTTGGCCTTTATGTTTCCCGTGATGATGTTCGTGGTCGGTCTTTGGGTGGCGATCACCATGTGTATGCCCACGGCTCTCGCCAATTGTGCGATTCGGGTGATGGGGTACTCTATCTCCTTGCCGGAAACCATGATGAGGTCGCCGAACTCGTCTATTATGACCACAATGTACGGAAGGAAGTGGTGCCCTTTCTGGGGGTTCAGTTTGCGGGCCTTGAACTTTTCGTTGTATTCCTTGATGTTGCGGCAGTAGGCACTCTGCAGGAGCAGGTATCTGTCGTCCATTTCCTTGCACAGGCTCTTGAGGGTGTGCTTCACCCTGTCGGTGTCGGTTATGACGGCATCTCCGGCGGAGTCAGCTATCTCTGCCATGAAATTGTTTTCAATGGACTTGTAGACGCTGAATTCCACTTTCTTGGGGTCTACGAGCACAAACTTCAGTTCTGTGGGGTGCTTCTTGTAAAGCAGCGAACTGATGATGGCGTTCAGTCCGACTGATTTGCCCTGTCCGGTAGCTCCCGCAACAAGGAGGTGCGGCATCTTGGCAAGGTCTTGGATGTATATTTCGTTCGTGATGGTGCGCCCCAGGGCAATGGGCAGCTCATAGGGGCACTCCTGGAACTTGCGGCTGTTGATGACGCTTTCCATCGACACGATCTTGGGCTTTGCGTTGGGCACCTCAATGCCGATCGTACCCTTGCCGGGTATGGGGGCTATGATGCGGATGCCGATGGCACTGAGGCTGAGGGCGATGTCGTCTTCAAGGTTCTTGATGCGCGCTATCCTCACTCCCCGTGCCGGGGTTATCTCGTACAGGGTGATGGTGGGTCCCACGGTGGCTTTGATGCTTGATATCTCCACGCCGAAATTCCGCAGTACGGTTATGATGCGGTCTTTGTTGGCCTGCTGTTCCTGCATGTCAACCGCCGAGTCCTGGTCGGGATATTTTTTCAGCAGGCTTGTGGGAGGGTATTTGTAGTGCTCGAAATCGAGTTTGGGGTCGTATGCGGTGTCAAGGCTGCCGCGCTGGAAGTCATCGTCCCCTATTTCTTCCTCCGTTGCGGTCTCTATCTCCAGATGCATGGGACTGCCTTGATTTTCTTCGTCTGCCGTGTCTTCCGCCGTAACAGCAGGGTGGGGGTCTGTATAGTCGGTCGTGCCCAGATCTATGACCGTAGGCTTTTCTTCCTGTCCGTAGTCGGCAGGGTGGGGCAGATTGCCGGTCTCGCTGTCTGGCTCTGTCTCTCCGCATGGAGTAATGCCGTCAGAGAGCCGGTCGTCGCCGGCTTCTTCCGCAGCGTCTCCGGCAGGGCTTTTCACGCGTGCCAGACGGCGGATTACCTCAATGGTCTTGCTTGTCATATAGATGCAGAACAGCAGCATGGTTATTGCCAGCACGATGACCAGCCCGACAGAGCCTATGGTGCTTTTCAGGTAGCTGCTGATGTTGATGCCGTGCTGTCCTCCGGGGTAGAAGAACGACAGACCCTCTGGGAACAGCGATGCCAACAGCACTGACCCCCATATCATCAGGAACGAGAGGTTTATGAACTGCTGTATTATCCTTACGGCATGGGTCTTCATCAGTTTCATTGCTACCAGAAACAGGAAAACGGGAATTAAGATTGCGGTAAACCCGAATCCCTCCTGTATGAAATAGTTTGCGGCTTTCAGTCCCAACACGCCCCCGTTGTTGTGTACGGAGACAGGATTGCCCGAACCGTTCTTGAGGTTTTCAAGGCTTATGGCATCCTCGTTGCCGGTGAATATGAACGACACGAATGCTATGGTCAGGAATATGCCGAGGCACACCGACAGAAGACCGAGAATGAAGCGGACGGTTTCCGCCTTGCCCGTGGACTTGAACCACGATGACGCTTCCGCAGAAAAGAGCTTGTTTTTCTGCCGGCCTTTTGCCGGAGTCTTCCGCTGTGCTCTCTTGGCGGTTGCGTTTCTGTCGGTAGGTTTGCTTTTTCTCTTTGTCATGTCAGTGTGTTGGTATGGATTTTGGGTTTCTTGGCAGTGGTGTCAGTGTGTGGATTCGGCGGTATGCCGGGAATGCTCAGTCAAAGACTTTCCTTTTCAGCACGAAGTTCTTGGTCAGGTATTTTTCCTTGACAATGGGGTTCTCCGCAAGTTCTTCGGGCAGTCCGTGAAACAGGATGCGTCCCTCGAAGAGCAGGTAGGCCCGGTCTGTGATAGCCAGAGTCTCGTCGACATTGTGGTCAGTGATGAGAATGCCGATGTTGCGGTCCTTGAGTTTGTAGACGACTCTCTGGATTTCTTCCACCGCGATGGGGTCTACGCCGGCAAACGGTTCGTCGAGCATTATGAATTTGGGGTCGATGGCGAGACACCGGGCAATTTCGGTACGTCTCCGCTCACCGCCCGACAGGCGGTCTCCCATGTTCTTCCTCACCTTCTCAAGGCTGAACTCGCTGATCAGGCTCTCGAGCTTTTCCTTCTGGTAGGCTTTGGGCTTCCCTGTCATCTCCAGCACGGACATGATGTTGTCCTCCACTGTCATCTTCCTGAACACTGACGCCTCCTGTGCAAGATAGCCTATGCCGTTGCGGGCACGCTTGTAGACGGGATATCCCGTGATGTCCGTGTCGTCAAGGAAAATCTTGCCGCCGTCGGGCACAATCAGCCCCGTCGTCATGTAGAAGGACGTGGTCTTGCCCGCTCCGTTGGGACCCAGCAGACCGACAATCTCGCCCTGCCTCACGTTGAAGCTCACATTGTTAACGACTGTGCGCTTGCCGTATTTCTTCACCAGACCCTCCACATGCAGCATCATGTTTCCTTCCTTGCTCTCGCCGATGCGGCCGGCAACGGCTGTGTCGCCGCTGTCGCCGGAATCATGCCGGCAAGTGCTCTTGCTGTGTCTGAAGAGTTTCATGCGTGTGTGAATTTGCAAATTGCAAAGTTAGTCTTTTCCTGTCAAAAAAATGAGGTTCAGGCGTGGAATTTTCGTCCACGGTTTTGGCTCAAAAACCAAAGTGTTGAGCTCGCGGAAAATTTGCTTGGTCTCGCCGCGAAAA
>CAVHBF010000021.1:12447-20934 GCA_963634195.1 Bacteroides thetaiotaomicron
GGATGGGACATCCGTTTGCGCCGGAATGGATATCCCCTCCGCCCGGAACGGATATGGATTCCCGCCGGAACGCCAGCGTCCGCTCGGACTTTTGCAACCGCTTTCTCAACATTATTTTTGCCAAGCTCGCGCAGAAAAAGAACAAGATCCGCTGACTATGGCACACGGCTTGCATAACTATGGTGCAGAAGAACATTTTATAAACAAAACTTGTTATGCAGAAGCAGAAAGGAAACATAGGGGTAACGACAGACAACATATTCCCCGTAATCAAGAAATTCTTGTACAGTGACCACGAGATTTTTCTCCGCGAGATAGTGTCCAACGCCGTTGACGCCACGCAGAAGCTCAAGACAATGGGCGAAACGGGAAAGTTCTCCGGTGATTTGGGCGATCTGACTGTCAGGGTCAGGATAGACAAGAAGGCGGGGACTCTGACCGTCAGCGACCGCGGCATCGGTATGACCGGGGAGGAGATAGACCGCTACATCAACCAGATTGCCTTTTCGGGCGCCACGGACTTCCTTGAGAAATTCAAGGACTCCGCCAACACTATCATCGGCCATTTCGGGTTGGGCTTTTATTCGGCTTTCATGGTCAGCAAGCAGGTGGACATTGTCACCCGGAGCTACAAAGAGGGCAGCAAGGCTGTGAAATGGAGCTGTACTGGCACGCCCGAATTCACCATGGAGGAGACGGAAAAGGAGGATCGGGGTACCGACATAGTGCTGCACATAGACGATGACTGCAAGGAATTCCTCGAGAAGAACAGGATTCAGGAACTCCTGCGCAAATATTGCCATTTCCTGCCGGTGAAGATTGCGTTCGGCAAGAAAACGGAATGGAAAGACGGCAAGGAGAGGGAAACCGAGGAGGACAACATCATAAACGACTGCGCCCCTGTCTGGAAGCAGAAGCCGTCGGAGCTGAAGGATGAGGACTACCTCAAGTTCTACCGCGACCTTTATCCCGGCTATGAGGAACCGCTCTTCTGGATACACCTCAACGTGGACTATCCGTTCAACCTGACCGGTGTGCTGTTCTTCCCCAAAATCAAGAACGAGCTGGACTTGCGCAGAAACAAGATACAACTGTATTGCAACCAGGTCTTCGTGACCGATTCGGTCGAGAACATCGTGCCGGATTTCCTCACCCTCCTTCACGGTGTCATCGATTCTCCTGATATCCCCTTGAATGTCAGCCGTTCTTATCTGCAGAGCGACGCCAACGTGAAGAAGATATCCAAATACATCACCAAGAAAGTGAGTGACAGGCTCGAGTCGATTTTCAAGGAAAACCGCAAGGTCTACGAGGAGAAGTGGGACGACCTGAAGCTCTTCATCAACTACGGACTGCTCAGCGAGCCGGATTTCTACGACAAGGCAAGCAAGTTCACCCTGCTGAAAGACTCCGAGGGCAAGTATTTCACGCTTGACGAGTACAGGGAGCTGATAAAGGACAACCAGACGGACAAGGACGGCATGCTGGTATACCTCTATGCGAGTGACCTGCAGAAACAGTACAACTACATAGAGGAGGCGAGGGCCAAGGGCTACAGCGTGCTTGTCATGGACGGTCAGCTGGACACGCCTCTCGTGGGCATGCTTGAACAGAAACTGGAGAAATCGCGCTTCAGCCGCGTAGACGGCGATATCGTCAGCCGTCTTATCCGGAAGGACGATGTCCAGACAGCTGTTGATGCTGATGACGCGGAGAACCTGTCGGCCTGCTTCAAGAGCCAGATTCCAGCTGTGGAAAAGAGCGAGTTCAGCGTTGAGGTCCAGTCCATGGGCAAGGATGCACAGCCAGTGACGATTACCCAGAGCGAATATATGCGGCGTATGAAAGAAATGAGCCGTCTGCAGGCCGGAATGGCGTTTTACGGCGAAATGCCCGACATGTACAGCTTCATTCTGAACTGCGACCATCCCGTTGTCGCCAAAATCAATGAGGAACTGAAAGAAAGCGTGACTGACAAGCTGAAACCTGTCAATGCGGAACTCAAGGGACTGAGAGCCCGCCAGACAGTGCTGCGCGACGAACAGTCAAAGGCGAAAGAGGGCGAATTCACCGAAGAGATGAAGAAGGAGCTTGACAAGTGCAACACGGACATTCAGACCGAAGAGACCAAGAAGAAAGAGATTCTTGCCGACTTTGCGAAGTCGGAGTCCAAAGTGCGTCATCTGGTAGACCTCGCGATGCTTCAGAACGGTCTTCTTGAAGGCAAGGAACTTGCAGACTTCATAAAACGTTCGGTAGACTTGCTCTGAAAAACGCGTCCTGCCCCCGTGCTGGACTCCGGTCTGTCTGGCGCTGTGGCGTGGCAGGGGGTGAAAGGAGTTTTTGTAAAAGTCCCGGAAACTGGTTTGTAACGGTTTCCGGGACTTTAATTCCATTGCTTACTTCCCCCAAAAAGGGTCAGATATACGCTCATAATGTCGCTTCTTTATAAATTCTGGAGTGTTGTCTAAAGAAGGAAATTCTTCAGCAATTTCACGTGCAAGGCAGTAAAGAAGTTTTTCTCCCAATTGGTCGGAATAGCTTCCACGAAGAGCCTTTTCGTACCAGTTGATTAAATCATTTTCTGTAATTACACTTTGGATGTGGCTTCTCCAACCTATTTGGGTGAGAAGAGAAACAATAACCTCTTTTTCCGCATCCTTGCAAACAATGACAACACGGTCGCTGGAAACGCTATTCACAATATTCTCCGCAAGAGTGACATCTAAGCTCAAATGTTTTATTTGGATAGCTGGCCCCCAATTTGAATACATGTCAAGACCTCTGTCAGCAGCATTAGTGACACCAACACGGTAGACCCTTGCTTCTTGTATATGCTGTGGAGCAGAGGAATTCAAGGACATTACTTTTTGTGTAAAGTCTTCAAACTCTTCAAGTAGATGGCAAGCGTCCTCTTTTACTGTTACTTCAACTTCAAGATTCATGGCTTCAACCAATGTTGAAAATAAAGCATATACGATAATTTCGTAGATTTTGTCAAGGCTTCTTTTTAATCCCGGCTCGTTCCAAAATGAGTCTATGAATTTCTTGACTTCAAATGTTTCAACACTTGCATCCAAACAATAGGACAACGCATTTGACAACTGCTTATGTTTGTTGTCAAACTTGCTGTAAATATACGCTTCTACAGCTCCTTTGGTTCTTCTGTTCTCATGAGTTTTACGGTTCTCTCTGCCAAGAACATTTAAAACAGCAGGAGGAGTTGCATTATCATTGAAAAGGTCATCTTGAAATCGGGCACTACTCGTACAAGTTCTGCCAAGCAATGCAATGGAAACTTCATCCCTCCACTTCTTGCTCTTTGTCCTGTAATCATCCAAAGACAAAAGGTTTATGTCTTTGCTTACTCTGTCTCTGTAAAGTATTTCGGCTACTTGTATTGGCTTATACAAGTGAACTCTGGACTTTTTGATTACGTTATCCAAAGCGGTTTTTGCTTGTTCTCTCGTTATCATGATTCTTTACTTGATTCGAATTGTTTCAATGCGCCTATCATTTGTTTTGCAACGGCTTTTATTACAGGTACAGCTACAGAATTGCCAGTCTGGTGTTTTATTTGGCTATACGGAACAACAATTTTGAAATCATCGGGGAATCCTTGAATCCTTAACATTTCCCTTTCGGTAGGTCTTCTCTCGTCATTGATCAAAATATAATTAGCAGAAGCCCCTGCTCTCAGACAAGAAGAATAAGGATGCGGGGTGATGCTGCCTGCCATGTTTTCATGAGAGATATAGGGCTTTGGGTAATTAGGGTCTTTTAGACGCATGAGTCTGGAATCACGAATTTTGTCCTTGACAAAGTATTTGTCATCAACATCAGTCTCTAAAATATCCTTTAGGGTCTTCCTCTGAGACACGGAGACTGGGTCTGGAAAAGAAAACAGGACATTGTCTTTAAACCCGACAATAATAATCCTCTCCCTTTTCTGTGGAACGCCATAATCCAAAGCGTTTAATACTTTGGCATAAACAGAATATCCCAATGCTTCCAGATGTGTCCGGATTACCCTGAATGTATTACCCTTGTCATGTGCAGTTAGATTCCGCACATTCTCCAACATGAAGGCCTTTGGTTTTTTTTCTTTTAAAATTCTTTCAATTTCAAAGAAAAGAGTACCACAAGTCTCGTTTTCAAAACCTTCTTTCTTTCCTATGATGGAAAATGCTTGACAAGGAAATCCCCCGAGAAGAACATCAAAGTCAGGAATGTCTTTTGCTTCTATTTTAGTGATGTCACCTGAAGGGTGCTCCCCGAAGTTTGCTTCATAAGTTTTGCAGGCGTTTTCGTCAAATTCAGAAGAAAACACGCAACGACCTCCGACTGATTCAAAACCCAACCGAATGCCTCCAATACCAGCAAATAAATCTATAAAGCTAAAGTTGTTCCAATCCATATATGTTATTGCTAAAGACGGATATACCCATTCGCCCAAAGCAGGGAGATTGGTTTCCTTTCCTGTCTTGCCCACCTAATGACGGTTCAAAATTAGTCGTTTTCTTTTATCTCTCTGCATTATAAGGGTTTTTTCTGTTGCAGAAAAGCCCCTTTGGTTCAAAACGTACGTCTGTGTATGTTGAACGGTCGAGAAAGGAATCTCCCGGCAGCCCGCCGTGCCATCACCTCGTTTCGCTCCAGTCCGTACTTGGCCATCATGTAGTCGGTCAGCCCGGCTTGCCCGTCCGCTGTCTTGACCAGATGCGCCGACTCCCCAAGCATCTGGTGGAATGGCACAGGAAAAACATAAGGGACGCTTTCTTGTTCATTTTGAAATAGATAACCAAAGACGGCGGTCAAGTCGTTGACTTTCAATGGGCATTTGAAAACGACTTTGGCAAATGTTCCCGAGTTGCGACCCGAAAACATGACTATTACTCGTTTTTACTACAGACAAAGAATGGAATATTTCTAAATAGCACGACGAAGTAACGATTTTTACAAGTAATATTCCTGTATGTCATATAATTTTTATAAATTTGCGCCAAAATATAATCAATTATAGTGGCATGGCAAATTTAAATAGAATAAAAGTTGTCCTCGTAGAAAAGGGGAAAACAGGAAAATGGCTTGCTGGAGAATTAGGGAAAACGACCTGTACGGTCAGCAAATGGTGCAGCAACAGCGTACAGCCAGATTTGCTAACTCTGGATAAAATTGCAAAACTTCTTGAAGTCAACGTGAAAGATTTGCTTAACGACACAGAAAAATAAAAGAGAAATGAGTACGAACAATAATATACAAAATAGCTTGATATGGGACGATGCGCCTATCGATGTGTCATCGGAGGTGAATTTTATATGGTCTATCGCAAACAAACTCCGCGGTCCGTACCAGTCGGACAAATACAAGGATGTCATCATACCGATGGTTATCATCCGACGCTTTGAGTGCGCCTTGGAGAAGACGAAGGCGAAAGTAGTGGCGCAATTCAAAAAGAACCCCAATTATCCGACCAAAGCGATGTGCCGCATTTCGGGCTATCAGTTTTATAACACCTCGGAATACACACTCGAAGAGCTGTTGAATGACTCTGACCACCTTGCCGCCAACTTCAAGAGTTACCTTGGCGGTTTCTCTGCCAATGTGCAGGACATCATCCGCAGTCTTGACTTTGAAAAGCAAATAGACAAGATGGCCAAGCACAACCGTTTGCTATCTGTGGTCAAGGCGTTTTCTGAACTTGACCTCAACCCCGACACCATCGACAACATGAAGATGGGCTATATCTTCGAAGACCTCATCCGCAAGTTCTCTGAAAATGCCGAGGCTGGCGACCACTATACAGGGCGCGACATCATCAAGCTGATGGTTTCCTTGCTGCTTGCCGAGGGATGCGAGGACATCGCTGACGAGGGGAAGGTAATCACCATCATAGACCAGGCGGCAGGAACTGGTGGAATGTTGTCAACGGCGAATTACTACATCCAACGTTTCAACCCCACGGCTGATGTGCGTTTCTTTTCACACGAGGTGAACCCGGAGTCTTACGCCATGTGTCTGGCGGAAATGCTTATCCGTGGACAGAATGCGGAAAACATTTGCCTGCAGGACACTATGATGTGTGACCGTTTTCCTGACACCCAGATGCGTTTCGTTCTGGAAAATCCCCCATTTGGTCAGGCGTGGTCGGGCAAAGATGCCGCAGAGGGCGTAGAGAAGGCTGTACGCGAGGAATTTGCAAAAGGCGGGAAAGGACGTTTCCCTGCGGGATTGCCCGCCGGGGGTGATATGCAGCTGCTCTTCATCCAGTCTGCCATCGACAAGATGGACGACCGCCAGGGGCGTGCCGCCATCGTAGAGAACGGAAGTCCGCTCTTTGCCGGCAACAGTGCCGGTTCCGGGGAGAGCCAGATTCGCCGTTGGCTGCTTGACAATGATTATATCGAGGCCATTATCCAGCTATCAAATGATATGTTCTACAACACAGGCATCAGCACCTACATCTGGATTCTCTCCAAGAACAAGGCGGAGCATCGCCGTGGCAAGGTGCAGCTCATCGATGCGTCTGCCATTTCGCACAAGCTGCGCAAGGCTCTTGGCGAGAAAAAGAATGAGATTACCCCCGAAGACCGTGCCGCCATCACTAAGCTGTATACTGATTTCCAACAGAACGAGGTGTGCAAGATTTTCTGCAACGATGATTTCAAGTACAGGGAATACACCGTGATGCAGCCCTTGCAGCGAAGCTATGCCGTTACGGAGGAGCGCGTCAAGGCGATGGTGGAAAAGGGCGGTCTGTCTGCGCTCTACGACGAGGCAAAGGTGTATGAGTTGGAGAACGCCGATGAACTCACCGGCAAGGAACGGGACAAGCTGGAGGCATACAAGAGGTCGCAGCCTACATACCTTGCCGTCATCAACAAGTTGCGCCGCAACTGCTCTGACAAAATCTATAAGAACCCGGAGTCGTTCATGCCTGTCTTGAAACAGCTTCTCGAAGAGTTCTCTTTCGACAAGAAAACGCTCGGAAAGATTGCCGACGGACTGTCCGTGATGGACAAGACTGCGGACATACAGAAGGACAAAAAGGGCAACACGCTATACGACAAGGAGACGAAGGACACCGAGATTGTGCCTTATCTGGAAGACATCGACGACTACATGGAGCGTGAGGTATTGCCCCACATTCCCGATGCCAAGGCTTTCTTTGAGGAAGACCTCGGCAAAAAGAAGCCTGTCATCAAGACAGGTGCGGAGATTCCGTTCACTCGTTTCTTCTACAAATACAAGGAACCTATGAAATCAGACATCCTTGCCGCACAGATACAAGAGCAGGAAAGGATGCTTGGGGAGATATTGGACAAACTGTTTAAGAAGTAGGAGCATATGAGTAGGACATTGGTAGATAGTGGGATTGATTGGCTAAAAGAAATCCATTATGATTGGAAAATTTCAAAAATTAGCCAAAAATATTCTCTCAGAGCAACTAAAGTTAGTGATAGGGACTACGAGCCTTTATCGGTAACTTATGGTGGAGTTGTGCCCCAATTAGAAAATGTTGCAAAGACGGATGCGCATGACGAAAGAAAGTTAGTAAAAAAAGATGATTTTGTTATCAATAGTCGTTCTGACCGTCGTGGAGCTTGTGGTATTGCAGATAGAGATGGTTCGGTTTCATTAATCAATATAGTATTGGAACCTAACGATAATATGGTGGCAAAATACTATGAGTTTCTGTTTCATTCTGTTCAATTCGGAGAAGAATTTTACAAATGGGGGCATGGCATCGTAGATGATTTATGGACAACACGATGGCAAGACATGAAGAAAATTTCAATACCAGTTCCCCCTCTCTCCGAACAACAGTCAATAGCTGACTATCTCGACACGAAAACAGCCGAGATAGATGCAGCCATCACTACGGCGAAAGAACTCATCGACAAATATAAGGCTTATAAGCAGTCGGTCATTACCGAGGCTGTGACAAAAGGTCTCAACCATGAGGCGAAGATGAAGGACAGCGGCATTGATTGGATTGGGGATATACCAGAGCATTGGGATACGATGCCCAACAAGTACATTATGTATAAGGTCAAGGAGATTCAAAATAAATATAAAGGTGAAGATATTATATCGCTTAGTGTTGATGGCGTGAAAGTCAGAGACCTAGAGGCAGGAGGTAAAATTCCAACATCATTCGATGGATATCAAAAAATAAAGCCTAATAGACTTTTGATGTGTTTGTTTGATATGGATGTAACACCACGTTGCATTGGTATAATAAACGACGAGGGATTAACAAGCCCTGCTTACAGTCAATTCGCAATGACCCCCAATGCTTATGCTCCATATTTTTACTATTATTATTTGAGCCTCGACTATGATAAGACATTGGTTCATCTCGCTAAAAATCTTCGTCATTCATTGACCGAAGACCAACTTGGTGCCATTGGGGTGGTTGTTCCCCCTCTCTCCGAACAACAGTCAATAGCAAACTATCTCGACGACAAGTGCTCACAGATAAAT
>CAVHBF010000022.1:0-20827 GCA_963634195.1 Bacteroides thetaiotaomicron
CTACTCTATCGTCCAGATATCGTTTGTCTCCAGCAGTTCCGCAAAACTGTGGTACGGCTTTCTGCCCTTCACTTCTTCTATCTGCTGCGTCACGCAGTCATCGTATGTAGGTGCGTCCACGTCGCGTATGACACCGAGGGCAACGGGGAAATCCGGGCCTTCCATCATGGCGAGCTTGAGCTGCAGCGTGTTGTCCTGGCAATGGGCGTCGTGAACCAGCAGGTCTTTTTCACCGATGCCGTTTTCACCGATTTTGGCCACCTTGATTCCGAAGCCTTCCTGCACAAGCCCGTACTCGTTGTCCTGGCCGAAGACCATCGGTTTCCCGTGTTCAAGATAGATGGCATTTTTCGCGCGCCCCTCTTTGGAGTATACGCTGTCATGGGTGCCGTTGTTGAAAATCACGCAGTTCTGCAGTATCTCGCACACGGAAGCCCCCTTGTGTTTCTGCGCAGCCTTGAGGACGGCTATCGTGCCGGGAGCATCGGTGGCCACGGCGCGCGCAAAGAAATGCCCCCGCGCGCCGAAGCACAGCTCGGCGGGACGGAACGGGTCTTCAACAGTGCCGTAGGGACTTGACTTGCTGACAAAGCCGCGTGGGGATGTTGGAGAGTACTGGCCCTTGGTGAGACCGTAGATGCGGTTGTTGAGCAGAATCATGTTGAGGTTGATGTTGCGGCGGTTGGCGTGGATGAAGTGGTTGCCGCCGATTGCAAGACCGTCGCCGTCGCCGCTTATCTGCCACACCTCAAGATCCGGGTTCGCCACCTTGCAGCCGGTGGCTATGGCGGCAGCGCGTCCGTGTATGGTGTTCATGCCGTAGGTCGCCATATAGTGCGGCAGACGGCTGGAGCATCCTATGCCTGAAATCACTGCGTTGTTGCACGGCTTGACTCCTATCTCCGCCAGTGCCTTGTGAAGCGAGGCGAGGAAGAAATGGTCGCCGCATCCCGGACACCATCTCGGTTGCCCCTTTTTGAAGTCTGATGCTGTATATTCCATGGTGTGTGTATTCTCGGTGTTTGACATGGGTGATTATTTGTTGATGATCTCGTTGAAGGCGGCGACCAGTTCACTGACCACAAACGGCTGCCCCTTCACTTCGTTGTACTGGTACGGGACGAAATTGTCCGTCTTCATGCGCAGAAATGCGGCAAACTGCCCCGTGTTCTGCTCCGCAACGACCACCTTGGGATATGCTTTCAGCACCTTGGCGGTATTCGCTGGCAGAGGATTGATGTACTTGAAGTGGGCAAGGGCGACTTTCCTGCCGGAGTTGCGCATCACGTCCATGGCGGCATGAAGATGTCCGTAGGTGCCGCCGAAACCGACAATAAGCAGTTCCGCTCCGTCCTTGTCGCCGAGCACTTCCACATCGGGCACGGCAATCCTGTCTATTTTCTCCTGCCGCAGACGCGTCATGAGGTTATGGTTCTCCGGGTCGGTGGATATGGCCCCGGTCCTGTTGTCCTTTTCAAGACCGCCGAGTATATGCTCGAAACCCTCACGGCCGGGCACAGCCCAGTAGCGGCTGCCGCTCCCGTTGCGCATATACGGAGTCCATTTGCCCTTTAGTTCTTCAGGCACGAAAGGAGGGGTTATGGCTGGATATGCGTCCATGTCGGGCAGTCTGAAAGCCCCGCTCCCGTTGGCGATATACGCATCGGTCATGAGCACCACCGGGGTCATGTGTTCTACGGCCGTCTTGCAGGCGTTGTAGGCGGCGTCAAAGCAGTCTGCCGGCGAGGTGGCGGCAATGACGGGCATGGGGCTTTCGCCGTTGCGTCCGAACAGCACCTGAAGGAGGTCTGTCTGCTCGGACTTGGTGGGCAGACCCGTAGCTGGGCCGCCGCGCTGCACATCGATGACCACAAGCGGAAGCTCCATGATTACCGCAAGGTTCATCGCCTCCGACTTCAGGCAGATGCCGGGACCCGAGGTTGAGGTCACGGCCATCGCACCGGCGAACGACGCGCCTATGGCAGAGGCGCAGCCGGCTATCTCGTCTTCACACTGCACCGTAGTCACGCCGAGCGACTTGTGCTTCGACAGTTCGTGGAGAATGTCGGTGGCGGGAGTGATCGGATACGAACCGAGATAGAGCCGGAGTCCGGCTTTCTCGGCGGCTGCAATGAGACCGTAGGCCGTGGCCTTGTTGCCGGTGATGTCCATATAGCGGCCGGGCACTTTGTTTACTGTTTCTATGCGGCGGGTGTTGAAAGCGGTACAGTGGGTGTTGTGCCCGTAGTCGTAGCCGGCCTGTATCACCTTTATGTTGGCCTCGGCAAGTGCGGGCTTTTTGCTGAATTTCTCACGCAGGAATCCGAACGCGGCGTTGAGGTCACGGTCAAACAGCCAGCACACAAGACCGAGTGCAAACATATTGCGGCATTTCAGCACCGCCTTGTTGTCCATGCCGGAGTCCGCCAGGGCATCCTTGACCATTTGGGTAAGCGGGCAGCAGACAACACGGTCCGGGTCTATGTTCATCTCCCCGAGATAGTCATCGGTTTCAAAGGCTGCTTTCTTGAGGTCGCCCGCCTGAAATGCGTCAGTGTCTATGATTATGGTGGCGTCGGGCTTGGCGTGCCTGTATTGGGTCTTCAGCGCTGCGGCGTTCATGGCAACCAGCACATCGCACTTGTCCCCGGGCGTATATACCTGCTCTGCCCCGATATGCACCTGAAAACCGCTCACGCCTGTGAGGCTGCCCTGCGGGGCGCGGATGTCAGCGGGATAGTTCGGGAAAGTGCTGATGCTGTTCCCAGCAATGGCGGAGATTGTGGAAAAGATATTTCCGGCCAATTGCATTCCGTCGCCGGAATCTCCGGCAAAGAGCACTACTACGTCTTTGATGTGTTCTATTTTCAAACCTTCGCTCATTTTTTTAAGTTGATTGGGTTGGTAGCGTATGTCGTCTCGCGTTTTTCGGCCTTTGCGGCGGAAAAAACAGTTATCCGCGTGCAAAGGTACTTATTTTGTCGTGAAGAGGGGGTTGGTTGCCGTACTGTTTTTTGGCAAATCGGAACAGGAAAGTTACGGGTATACAAAAAAAATGGACGACTTTCACAAGCTGCCCATTTTCCTATGAAAAAAGATAGGAATTATTCCGTTTGCGCAATTTTACGCAAGTTTGTTCACATGGAGCGCAATGCTCGACTTGATGTTCGAAGCCTTGTTCGGGTGAATGATGTTTGTCTTCGCCAACTTGTCCAACATCTTCTGCACCGCCGGAAGAAGCTTCGTTGCCTCGTCCTTGTCGGTTGTCGCGCGAAGTTTGCGTACGGCGTTACGCATCGTCTTTGCGTAATACTTGTTGTGCTCAGTGCGTGTTTTCGTCTGGCGTATTCTCTTGATGCATGATTTGTGGTTTGCCATCTGCTGTCTGTAATTTCTTTTGTTCTACGTTGTTATGTAGCCCGTAGGAGAGTCGAACTCCTCTTTAGAGAATGAAAATCTCTCGTCCTAGCCGATAGACGAACGGGCCATCGCAAGCGCTTGGATATATACCGTTTCCAATTTTGCGGTGCAAAGGTATCTCTTTTATTTTAATCTGCAAAAAAAATAATGTGTTTTTTTATGCCCTCTGCCGCATTGCCGTTTGCGCGGACTGAAGCTGTTCTGTTTTGGCAGACACGGAAAAAACACCGCCCGAAAATTTGCCGTGTCAAAATAATGTCTTACCTTTGCCGGGCGTTTTTTGCGTTGCATTGCCCAGATGGCGGAATTGGTAGACGCGTTGGTCTCAAACACCAATGTCGAAAGACGTGCCGGTTCGATCCCGGCTCTGGGTACAGGAAAAACCGGCCGAGTATAAGTCTTCTAATGCTTGGCCTGTTTTATTTTGGCTTCATTGTTTTCATTTCGCTCCCGTCCAAGCTTGTCCTTTACTTCATTGAACGGGTTTTGAACGGTTTCGAAAGTTGATTTATGCCTGGCAGAGAGGTTGTTTGTTGGGAATTTCATACCTTTGCGCTTGGAGTGTTTCTCCGCTCCAAGCGCAAAGGTGAAAAAGCGTTATGATGTTCTTGTTTTCTTGCGAATTGGAAACGCAGGGATATTGCCAATGGTGGCTTCAATTCATTACAGACAGCCGACATAACCAACAAAAACAATCATATGAAAAAACTTCTTATCACATTAACCGTGCTCTTTGCCGCAATCAACATTGTGGCGCGGGAGCATCTGTCTTTCAAGGGAATCCCCATCGAGGGAAGCATGACGGCTTTCTGCCAAAAACTTAAAGCAAAAGGTTTTACACAGACAGGACGTGACAACAATGTGACAACGTTCACCGGCAATTTTACAGGCAGACAGGCTACAGTTGGTGTTGTTGCCACGGATGACGGAGAGAATGTCTTTTCCGTAGTTGTCTTTTTTGAGTCAAGCAGGGAATGGAGTACTCTTGTTGACACCTATGGTTATTACAAGGGTCTATACACCCGTAAATACGGCAAACCAACCTTTTCAAAAGAAGACAATCCCGCCCGTTCTAATTCCAATGATCAATTGATGTTTGAGGTTGCACAAGGAACTGTGGTTTATGACAGTGTATGGAAAGTGACTGGCGGAGACATACAACTTTCAATAAAGAAAGCTACGGAATACCTCCGTGGTCAGGTGACGATTCGCTATCAGGATTCGCAAAATACCGAGGCCAAAATCCAAAAAGATTTGGATGACATTTAGTATCTGAAGTGAAGCAAGGTTTGCCTTGGCCGTCATTTGGTCAAGGCAAGCCTTGCAACAGATGGCACATAGAACAATTATCTTTGAATGAATTCTGCGCCCGGCAGCTAACAATTCAATGCTGCCAGGTTAGCAAGTCATCAGAAAGTTTTTCGGAAATGTTACTGCACAAAACAATGTTGCGCCGTTTTTGTCAGACCGGCGCAACACTTTACGTGTCTGTAGTCATTCATGATGCCTTCGGGCGTACTTTTCCGCCGGGGAACGTGTAATTTTGCAGCCACACTATCCCTGTCCATGCGGATTTTATGACAGAAAAAGACAAAATCATATCGTTTCTGTGGCAACACCTGTTGCTGCTCGTTTCACTGTTTATCATGACCCTCGGCGTGGCGGTATGCGTGCGCAGTATGCTGGGGTCAAGCGTCATCTCCACCATTCCATACGTATTCGAAATGGCGGGGAAAAGCGGCTCATCTATCCCCCCTCTGACCATAGGACAGTATACCTATATTATGAACGCCGTTCTCGTGCTGGGGCAGATTACGGTGCTGCGCCGGCGATTCGAGCCGGTACAGCTGTTCCAGCTCCTTGTCGGCTTTGTGTTCGGGTCGCTGATCGACATCAACATGGCACTGACCTCATGGCTGGTCCCCGACAGTCTGCCTGCCAAGGTGGTGGCACAGATTGCGGGCTGCACCGTTCTTGGTACGGGCATAGCCGTGGAGGTGCGCTGCGGTTCGGTCACGATGCCCGGCGAGGGCTTTCCCGTTGCCATAAGCACGGTGACAGGCATTGAGTTTCCAAAGGTGAAAATTGCCGTCGACATTTTGCTCGTGGTCATCGCCGTGGTGTTCTGCTACGTCTTTTTCGGCGCATGGCAATGGCGGGTCGTGGGCATAGGCACCCTGTTCGCCATGGTCTACGTTGGCGTGGTGGTGCGGTTTGTCGGCAGACGCATCGGCTGGTTCGACAGGGTTCTTGCCTACAAGCCCGGCTTCCGCCGCTATGTATACGGACTGGCACGCCATCTCTTCAAATAGTGCCCGCCTTTTTCCTTCAAGACTCCCACTTCTTTTTACCGGGACTTATGTTATAGCTGGATCATCGGAAAGCCCGGCGGAGGCATACGGACAGGTTTGCAATGCGGAAAAACAGAACCTTTTTCCTTTTGTGCGGAACACAGGCCGCACATGACAACGCCGCGAAGCCTTCCGGGCACTGAAAAATGCTGATGCTACGAAATTTCTGCTTGATCTCCCGGATGCGTTCCGCCCGAAACCCAATTGCGTTTCGGCGGAAACGGACAACCGTTTCGCCCGAAGTGGATTTCCGTTCCGGGCGGTAGGCCGCCGTCATCTCAAGCTTTTTTTCTTTCCGCACGGGCTTTTTTTCATGGCGCACGTTATCTGCCGTTTCAACAAACAACCCAAGAAAAGACAGCTGCACCAAATTTGGTCCGAATGAAGCGGGAAAAGGCTTCTCTTCACCGCAGATTCACGGAGAGTCAAGGTTTCAGGCGTGCTGCCACAGCCTCCGCACACCGCTCGCCGTCGATGGCGGCCGACACGATGCCGCCGGCATAGCCCGCGCCTTCACCGCACGGATAGAGTCCGTCAATGCGGACATGCCGGAAAGTCGTGCGGTCACGCACTATGCGCACCGGTGCCGAGGTGCGCGTCTCCACCGCTATCATGGTGGCCTCGTCAGTCAGGAAACCGTGGTGGCGTTTGCCGAACAGACGGAAACCTTCGCGCAGACGGTCGGTCAGAAACGCCGGCAACCAGAAATGCAGTGGCGACGCCACCAGTCCCGGCGCATAGGAAGATGGGGCAAGCGACGAGTTCAGACGCTTGTTGACGAAGTCCGCCATGCGCTGTGCCGGGGCGGTCTGCGTGCGGTTGGCCTGCAGCCAGCAGAGGCGTTCAAGGGCTTCCTGCAGATACATCATGCGCAGGGGATTGCCGCCGTCATCCCAGTCGCAGCGCAGCGGAGCAAACTCCCCGTCACCCATGGCAGTGACCATCAACTGCCGCAGCGAGGTGTCGGCAAGATCCTCCGTGCGAAGTTCCACCACCATGCCCGAATTGCTCCATCTGGAGTTGCGGCCGGAGGGGCTCATGCCGTTGACCACCAACTGTTCCGGGGCCGAAGCCGCCGGGATGACGAAGCCGCCCGGACACATGCAGAAGCTGTACACGCCCCTGCCGCCGGACTGCGCCGTCATGCGGTATTCCGCCGCCGGCAGATACTCGCCCCTGCCCTCGCGGCTGTGGTACATTATCCTGTCGATGAGGAGGCTGGGGTGTTCCAGCCTCACCCCCACCGCTATGCCCTTGGCCTCCATGTCCACACCCGTGCGGTGCAGCATGCGGTAGACGTCGCGGGCGGAGTGGCCGGTGGCCAATATCACCGGTCCCGTATATTCAGTGCCGTCGGCAGTGCGCACCCCGACGACCTCACCACCCGTCATCACCAGACTGTCCACCCTGGCTCCGAAATGCACCTCGCCGCCGCAGCTGCGGATACGCTCCCGGATGTTCTCTATCACCCGTGGAAGCCTGTCGGTGCCTATATGGGGGTGGGCTGCCGACAGGATGGCCGTGTCGGCGCCATGCTGGCAGAAGATGCGCAGAATCCGGCCCGTGTCGCCGCGCTTGGTAGAGCGGGTGTAGAGCTTGCCGTCGCTGAAAGCGCCGGCTCCGCCCTCGCCGAAAGCGTAGTTGCTGTCGGGGTCAACGGTATTGCAGCGCGAAATCATGGCTATGTCCTTCTTGCGCCCGTGAACATCCTTGCCCCGCTCGAGAACCACGGGTCTCAGACCGAGTTCTGTCAGGCGCAGGGCGGCGAAGAGCCCGGCCGGACCTGCCCCGACCACTGTCACGCAGGGGGCTTTGCTCACATCGGGATAGTCTATCGGTTCAAAGAAGACGGCGGGTGCAGGTTCGTCCACGTACACGCACAGGGAGAGGTTGAAAAACACCGCCCTTTGGCGCGCGTCGATACTGCTGCGCACTGTCCGCACAGCCGTGATATGCGAGACCGGTATGCCCAACTCGTCCGAAACATACCGTTTCAGCAGCTCACCGGTGACCGCAGTCCGGGGATTTACCCTGACATTGATTTCTTTTATCATGTGTAATTTCCGTAATCAGAACAACTGTCTCAGCACATCCTGCAGCCGGGCCGACGGAACAAGTTCGATGCCTATGCGCGAAGTGTCAAGACCCTTCAGGTTAGACCCGGGTATAACCATGCGCCTGAAACCAAGCCTCTGGGCTTCGCTGATGCGCTGCGCTATGCGTGTGACCGGGCGTATCTCGCCGCTCAGCCCTATCTCGCCGGCCATGCAGGTACCGGACTTGACAGGCTGGTCATAGGTGCTCGACAGGACACTCACCGCCACGCTGAGGTCTATGGCGGGATCCTTTACCTTGAGCCCCCCTGCGATGTTGAGGAACACGTCCTTTTGCGACAGCTTGAATCCCGCCCGTTTCTCCAGTACGGCAAGAAGCATGTTGAGCCTGCGGATGTCAAAGCCCGTGGCCGAACGCTGCGGGTTGCCGTAGGCCGCCGAGCTGACCAGAGCCTGCGTTTCCATGAGGAACGGGCGCGCACCCTCCACGGCCGAAGCTACCGCCACGCCGCTCAGCCCCTCGTTGTCCTGCGACAGGAGCATCTCCGAGGGATTGGCCACGGGCCGCAGTCCTCTGCCCTGCATCTCGTAGATACCCAGTTCGGAGGTCGAACCGAACCGGTTCTTCAGGGAACGCAGCACCCTGTAAAGGTACTGCCTGTCGCCCTCGAACTGCAGCACGGTGTCGACTATGTGTTCCAGCACTTTGGGACCGGCCAAAGTGCCGTCTTTGGTTATGTGACCCACAAGGACAACGCTCTTGCCCGTTTCCTTGACATAGCGGAGAAGACTCACCGCGCAGTCCCTTACCTGCGATATGCTGCCCGGAAAAGCGTCGCCCTGTTCGGTTGACACGGCCTGCACCGAGTCTATGACCAGCAGGTCGGGATTGAGGGCCGTAGCCTGTCCGTAGATTTTCTCCAGCGATGTCTCGCAAAGAATGTAGCACTCGTCGCCCATGCCCGGCATATCGGGCGGCGACAGGCGGTCGGCCCTCATCTTCAGCTGGCTCTGGCTCTCTTCGCCGCTGACGTAGAGAATGCGCAGATGCCTCATGCGCAGCACCGTCTGGAGAAGCAGCGTAGACTTGCCTATGCCCGGCTCGCCGCCGAGCAGCACGAGCGAGCCTTTCACCAGACCGCCGCCGAGCACGCGGTTCAGTTCGGCGTCCTGCGTGTCGATGCGCTGTTCGCCCCGCGCCTCTATGTCGCGGAGCCGCGTCACACGCGATTCGGTCTCGCCAGTGCCGGCGAGACCGCGCAGGGCGGCAGAGTGCGGCGCGGTGCGGCCGGAAGCCGGCGCAAGCCTCACTTCCCTGAACGTGTCCCACTTTCCGCACGCAGGGCACTTGCCCAGCCATTTTGCAGAGTCATAACCGCACTCCGAACAAACGTATGCTGTCTTTTCTTTTGCCATTCTGCTTCTGTTCCTGTTTGCTTTGACTACAAAAGTAGTGCATTCTTTCAGTTCCGCGGGCTCTTTACGCTGTTTTTTTGGAAAGCGCACGGAAACAGACCCGACTTTGTCTTATACCGCCGCAGCCATGTGCCTTCACTGCCGTAATCAGGCAGATGGCGGAAAAATTCCCCACCGCAACGCGCCTCTGTTTTATTCTCTGTAAAACAGGCTTTTGCAGCAGAAATATAACTTTATTTGCAGAAAACGACAATTTTATTTTGGAAATACGTGGGGAATTGTGGGGAATTGTGTAATTTTGACCATCAAACCGTACTGTAACCAGAAATATACGATGCGTTTTATCGGAACCATAGAGGCAAAGCTTGACAGCAAGGGGCGCGTTTTCATCCCCGCCGGCTTCAGGCGCAATCTGCAGCAGGTGGCCGACGGCTCCGGCGAGACAAGGCTTGTGATGCGCAAGGATGTCTTCGAGGACTGCCTCGTGCTCTACCCCGAGACGGAATGGTACAGCCGTCTTGACGAGCTCCGCGGGCGCCTGAGCGTCTGGAACAAAGGCGAGCAGGCCATAATGCGCCGATATGTAACCGGCGCCGAATGGGTTTCGCTTGACAGCAACGGCCGTCTGCTGATACCGAAGCGGTATCAGCGCATGGCCAACATGGACAGCCAAGTCACGTTTGTAGGAATGGACAGCACCATTGAGATATGGAGCACACAGCAGCTTTCACGGCATACAAGCGACGACGGTTTCGCCAAAGCCGTGGAAGACATAATGACACCGCACACGCCAATCTGACACCCTCACCGCAATGAACGACACGACAGTCTACCATACTCCGGTTCTGCTGCAACCGTGTATTGACGCCCTCAACATAAAGGACGGCGGCAACTGGGTCGACGCGACTTTCGGGGGAGGCGGTCACTCGCGCGCCATACTGCAGGCTCTGCACGGCAAGGGGCATCTCTACGGCTTTGACCAGGATGCCGACGCTTTCCGCAACAAGCCGGGCGACAGCAACTTCACCCTCGTCTACAGCAATTTCCGGTTTCTCGGCAACTGGATGCGCTACTACGGCGTGGACGGCATTGACGGGCTGCTGGCCGATTTGGGGGTGTCAAGCCACCACTTCGACGACCCCGCCCGCGGATTCTCGTTCAGGGAGAACGGGCCGCTTGACATGCGCATGAACGGCAAGGCGCGGCGCACGGCGGCACAAATCGTCAACAGCTACAGCGAGGAGCGGCTTGCGCAGATACTGTATCTATACGGCGAACTCCGCAATTCGCGCCAGATTGCCAACGCCATTGTCGGCGCGCGGCAGAGACACGAGATACTGACCACCGGCGATTTTCTGGATGCCATAGGCTTCACGGCCAACAAGACACGCTACAAAAAGGACCTCGCCAAAATATTCCAGGCCCTGCGCATAGAGGTGAACCGGGAAATGGACGCGCTCAAGGAGATGCTGCTGGAGGCCGTCAGGCTGCTGAAGCCGGGCGGACGGCTCGTGGTGCTGACCTACCACTCGCTTGAAGACCGCATGGTCAAGAACATCATCAAGTCCGGCAATGCGGAGGGCAACGTGGCAAAGGATTTCTACGGAAACGCCGTAAGACCGCTCAAGGCGGTCAACAGCAAGGTGATTGTCCCGACCGACAAGGAGCAACAGGAAAATCCGCGCAGCCGGAGCGCGAAACTGAGGATAGCCGAAAAAGCGTAATGCAGAAACCATGAAGAAAGCACCACACAATGCCACGGAAATAGGGAGCGCACGCCCGCGCGAGGAAGCGGAGCCGCTCATCCCGCTGATAATGCCGGAAGAAAACCGCCCCGATGACGATGATGAAGAAGAACTTGACAGCAAGACCGCCCGCCGCAAGCTCATGGAGTCGTTCACGGACGACGAGGGCGAGAAGGCGGACATCAATTTCTTCTATATCCTCAGAGGCGACATACTGACCACCAAATGGCTCAGGACACACATACTGTGGCTCGTGATGCTCGTGGTGCTGGCGTTCCTCTACGTGAGCAACCGGTACTACGCCCAGGAACAGATGATACGCAACAACAGGCTGAAAAACGAGCTGAAGGAAGTACACTACAACGCCATGGCACGCTCATCCGAACTCATGAAGAACTGCCGGCGGAGCACCATCATGGAACAGCTGGAGACCGACCCGCAAAACACCCTGATGCCATCGGAGAAGCAACCGGCCGAAGTGGAAGAAAACTGAAAAGACGACACGCGCAAAAGCATACCTGCACAACAGCAAGCGATGAAGACATTCCCCAACCAACAAGTCATCAGACGGTACATGGTCATATCCGGGTTACTCACGTTACTGGGAATAATCATTGTGGCAAAAGCCGCCTACACAATGTTCGCGGAAAGGACGAAATGGGCGGAAATAGCCAAGACGTGTGTAGTGGAAAGCGTCCCGGTCCCCGTAAACCGCGGCAACATCATCTCGGCCGACGGGCAGCTGCTCGCTACCTATGTGCCGGAATACAAGATCTACATGGACTACAACATATACAGCGAGGACTCCGTCAGCCGTCAGAAATTCCTGCATCTCAAGGACTCCCTCTTCTTCGCCAAGCTTGACAGCATCGCCACGGGGCTGAACAGGATTCTGCCTGACAAGAGCGTTTCGTGGTACAGGCAGCGGCTCGTGGAGGGACACGGCAAGCGAAGCCGCCACTGGCTCATCTATCCCAGACGCGTGAAATATCTTGACTACAAGGAAATACGGAAGCTCCCGTTCTTCAACCTGTCGCGCAACCTCACGGGACTCCATGCCGACGAACAGAAAAAGATAGAGAAACCGTTCGGTTCGCTTGCAGCGCGTACGCTGGGCGATGTGGACAGGCAGACCGGACACGGAATGACGGGACTGCAGAAACAGTATGACTCACTCCTAAGCGGCACGCAGGGACTGTCGCACAAGGTGAAGACAATGAACATGTACCTGCCCGTGATAGACCAGCCTGCCGTGGCCGGGGCGGATATCCACACCACCATTGACGTGAACATACAGGATTTCTGCGAAAACGCCCTCGTGCAGAAACTTAAGGAAATAGACGGCATGTACGGGGTTGCCGTTCTCATGGACGTCAAGACCGGCGACATAAAGGCCATGGCCAACATGGAGAAAGTTGGCGAGGGAAAATACAACGACGTGCGCAACTATGCCGTCAGCCAGCTAATGCAGCCCGGTTCGGTGTTCAAGACCATATCCATTACGGCCGCACTCGAGTCGGGCAGGATAAGCATCAACTCCACGGCTGACTGTACCAGCGGGGCCATAACGGTCGGCGGATACACCATCAGGGACGCCTCGCACAAGAGCAACAAAGTCATCACGCTTCCCGAAGTGCTCGGCTATTCGTCAAACGTGGGAGTGATCAAGCTCATCACCAAGGCCTACGGAGGCAGCCGCGCCAACGAGCAGCGGTTCTGCGACGATGTCAAGAAACTTGGCATAGCCGAAGACATGCAGCTCGACATTCCGGGCTACACCACAGCCAGAATCCCAAGTCCCAAAAGCATGGGCGAATACTGGTCGGCATCGTCGATGGCATCCATGAGCATAGGCTACTCCACCATGGTCCCCCCCATTAGCCTGCTTGCCTTCTACAACGGCATAGCCAACGGCGGCCGGATGATGCGGCCGAGACTGGTGACCCACATAGTGCGCGACGGCAACGTGATCAAGACATTCCCCCCGCGGGCCATAAGGGAGCACATGTGTTCCCGGAAGACGGTGAGCGACATTACCCAGTGTCTGAAATGGGTGGTGAGCGACGGACTGGGCGGCGCGGCAGGATCACCGTATTTCCAGGTGGCGGGCAAGACGGGAACGGCCCGTGTGCAGGAAAAAGAGCACGCGGGCGAATACCTGATTACGTTTGCGGGCTTTTTCCCCGCCGACAACCCAAGATACAGCTGCGTGGTATGCATGCGCAAGAAAGGCAGCGGTTCCGGCGGAGGAATGTGCGGTCCCGTGTTCAAGCAGATTGCCGAATTCGTGATGTCGCAAGGCAACCGCTACACGCTACGCGATCATGTGGACTCCGTCCATTCCATTCCGCCTGAGCTTGACTTCACCAACCTGCTTTATTCAGGCAGGGCTCTCAGCGACTTCGGTTTCATCGTCCCCTCCGGCTGGAATACGCGTGACGGACAAAGCCACTTGGGAAAAGTGAAGATAACCGACAACCACGCCAAGGCGGAGACAAGGAAGACGACACCCGGCGTGATTCCCGACCTAACCGGCATGGGACCGCGCGATGCCCTGTACGCTATGGAGAAACAACACCTCAAAGTGAAGCTGTGCGGAGTGGGGAAAGTCGTTTCACAAAGCCTGCCGCAAGGCCATGTCATAAAGCCCGGCGAACAGATCACACTCACGCTCGGATGCATTGACAAACGCCATCCGCACCATACGCCGCCGCAAGCCGCCACAGACTCCGTAAAACAGCACAACGGAGATTCCGCCGTGAAGAAAATCCCCGAAAAACAGGAAACAACAACATAACCCCCACTACAGAAGGAATGAAACTGCAGGAAGTACTCAAAAACGTCACGCCCCTGGCCATTGAGGGCAGGGGCAACCCCGACATCACCGGCGTGAACATCGACTCGCGCAAAGTGAAGCCGGGAGATTTGTTCATTGCCGTATGCGGCACCCAGACCGACGGCCACAAGTATATCGGCAACGCCATAGGCCAGGGAGCCGTAGCCGTAGTGTGCCGGGACATTCCGGCCGACACCGACCCGCGCGTCACCTACGTCCGTCTGGCCGATACCGAGGACGCGACAGGCAAGATAGCGACCGTCTTCTACGGCGACCCCACATCAAGGCTGAAACTCATCGGCGTGACCGGCACGAACGGGAAAACCACCATAGCGACACTCCTTTTCAGGATGTTCAGGCAGATGGGCTACAAATGCGGGCTTTGCTCCACGGTGTGCAACTACATACAGGACACGCCCTACCCGACGGAACAGACCACGCCAGACCCCATCACCCTCAACCGGCTGCTTGGCGAAATGGCAGACGAGGGCTGCCAGTACGCATTCATGGAATGCAGCAGCCACGCCATCCACCAGAAACGCATCAGCGGACTGACCTTTGCCGGAGGCCTGTTCACAAACCTGACGCGCGACCACCTTGACTACCACAAGACCTTCGAGAATTACCGCAACGCCAAGAAAGCCTTCTTCGACTCTCTGGGCAAAGACGCGTTTGCCATAACCAACGCCGATGACAAAAACGGCATGATCATGGTGCAGAACACCAAGGCCACGGTCAGGACATACTCCCTGACGAGCATGGCCGATTTCCACGCCCGCATCATCGAGATGACATTCAGCGGGATGCAACTCGACATCAACGGGCACGAAGTCCACGTGCCGCTGGTCGGCACGTTCAATGTCTCCAATATCCTTGCCATCTACGGCGCAGCCACGATGCTCGGCAAAGACCCGGCGGAGGTGCTGACGGTGCTTAGCACCCTGCGGTCAGTATCGGGCAGGTTTGAGGCAATCCAGTCCGGAAACGGCGTGACAGCCATCGTGGACTACGCCCACACTCCCGACGCACTCGAAAATGTGCTTAAAGCTATCCACGAAGTTCTGGACGGAAAGGGCGAAGTCATCACCGTGTGCGGGTGCGGCGGCAACCGTGACAAGGGCAAGCGGCCGCAGATGGCATCCATAGCGGCAAGGCTCAGCGACAAAGTGGTAATCACCAGCGACAACCCCCGCTTCGAAGAGCCGCAGGACATAATCAACGACATGCTGGCCGGCATCACGGAAGAACAGAAACCGCGCACCATCTCCATCGTTGACCGCAAGGAGGCCATACGCGCGGCGGCAATGACGGCAAAGCCGGGCGACGTGATCCTCATTGCCGGCAAGGGACACGAGGACTACCAGATTGTCAAGGGAATGAAGCACCACTTCGACGACAGGGAGACCGTAAGGGAAGCCTTCGGTCTCTGACCGTCACTCCATTTCACCGAAAAAACACACGCAAGCCATGTTATACTACCTTTTCAGACTGCTTGAAAGCATAGGCATCCCCGGTTCCGGAATGTGGTCCTACATCTCTTTCCGCTCCTTGCTCGCCTTTATCCTCGCGCTGGTCATCTCCGCGTGGTTCGGGGAGTATTTCATCCGCTGGATGAAACGCCACCACATCAGCGAGACCCAGCGCAGCGCGGCGATTGACCCTTACGGCACAAAGAAAACGGGAGTCCCCTCCATGGGCGGCATCATAATCATCATTTCCATTCTGGTGCCTGTGCTCCTGCTGGGACGCCTGCGCAACATCTACCTTATCCTTATGGTCGCGACAACCGTATGGCTCGGAATCCTCGGGTTTGCCGATGACTACATCAAGATTTTCCGCAAGAAAAAGGACGGGCTGCACGGCAAGTTCAAGATTGTAGGGCAGGTCAGCATAGGTCTCATCGTAGGCCTCACCCTCTATTTCAGTCCCGATGCCGTGATACGCCAGAATGTGGAGATAGTCAAGAACGGGCAGATAACCAACGTGATACACAAGAGCGAGGAAGTCAAATCCCCGCAGACCACCATCCCGTTTTTCAAGAACAACAACCTCGACTACAGCGAGTTGATGTCGTTTGTGGGTGACAACGCAAAGGAGGCGGCCGGATGGATCCTGTTTGTGGTCATAACCATTCTGGCGGTCACGGCAGTGAGCAACGGGTGCAACCTCAACGACGGCATGGACGGCATGGCTGCGGGCAACTCCGCCATCATCGGCGTGGCGTTGGGCATACTTGCCTATGTTTCCAGCCACATTGAATATGCCGGCTACCTCAACATAATATATGTGCCGGGGTCTGAGGAGCTTGTGGTGTTCTGCTGCGCCTTCGTGGGAGCTCTCATCGGTTTCCTCTGGTACAACGCCTACCCCGCCCAGATTTTCATGGGCGACACAGGCAGTCTCTCCATAGGCGGCATCATAGCGGTGCTTGCCATCATAATCCACAAAGAGCTGCTTCTCCCGGTATTGTGCGGCGTGTTTCTGGTCGAGAGCCTCAGCGTCATTCTCCAGGTGGAATACTTCAAGGCCGGCAAACGCCGCGGTGTCAGGCAGCGGCTTTTCAAGCGCACCCCGATACACGACAATTTCCGCGTGCTGCCCGAGCAGATGGACGGCGCGTGCTCCTACGTGTTCCGCAACTGGCCGCGCAACGCATTCCATGAAGCGAAGATAACCCTGCGGTTCTGGATTATAACCATAATACTGGCTGCAGCCACAATCATAACCCTCAAGATAAGATAGCCATGAAGTTAGTGATATTGGGAGGCGGCGAGAGCGGCGTGGGTTCCGCCATCCTCGCCCGGGCAAAGGGATACGAGGTGTTCCTGTCCGACTCGGGCACTGTCAAGGACAACTACCGCCGTATGCTGGACAGCCACCACATCAGATGGGAAGACTCCGGTCACACCCCGGAACTCATTCTCGATGCCGACGAGGTGCTCAAAAGCCCGGGCATTCCCGACGAGACACCCATAGTGCAGGAAATTGTCGGCAGGAACATCCCCGTAATCAGCGAAATGGAGTTCGCCGCCCGCTTCACCAAGGCCAAGATGATATGCATAACAGGGTCCAACGGCAAGACCACCACCACCTCGCTCATATACTACATTCTCAAGACGGCAGGATACAACGTAGGACTGGCCGGCAACATAGGCAGGAGCCTGGCGCTCCAGGTGCTGGAGGACAAGACCGACTACTATGTCATAGAGCTCTCCAGTTTCCAGCTTGACAACATGTATACGTTCAGGGCCGATGTCGGCGTGCTGATGAACATCACACCCGACCACCTTGACCGCTACCGTTTCCAGATGCAGCACTATGTGGACTCCAAGATGCGCATCATACAGAACCAGACCCCGGACGACGTCTTTGTCTATTGGGCGCAGGACGAGCATGTAGGCAAGGAACTGGAACGCCGCCGCAACTCCACGGCCGAAGCCCCCACGCCTTCCTCGCGCCCCGCAGCCAAGGGCAATCCCCGCCTGTGCGCATTCCGCGACGACGACTTCGCGCGCCTTGGCCTTGTCTTTTCGCAGCCGGGCGTACACAACAGGCGAAACGCCCTGGCGGCCTACTTTGCCTCCAGAAGCGTAGGGGTCGACGAGCAGACCATACGCCAGTGCCTGAAGGATTTTCCCGGAGTGGAGCACAGGCTTGAGAAAGTGACCGTGAAAGACGGTGTCACATACATCAACGACTCCAAGGCCACCAACGTGGATGCCTGCCGGGTCGCCCTGCAGGCCATAGACTCCCCCATAGTGCTGATACTTGGAGGGAAGGACAAGGGCAACGACTATTCGGCCATAACCGGCCTGGTAAAGGAAAAGTGCCGCGCGCTGGTCTACCTCGGGGCAGACAACTCCAAGCTCCACGCTTCGTTCGACCACCTCGGGATTCCCGTGGCCGACACCGGTTCGATGCCAGAATGCGTGAAAGCCTGCCGCCGTTTCGCCACGGAGGGCAGCACCGTGCTGCTCAGCCCATGCTGCGCAAGCTTCGACCTGTTCCGCAACATGGAAGACCGCGGAGAGCAGTTCAAGTCCTGCGTGGCAGAGTCAATATAACCGTCAACACCATCACAGCAACCGCCACAATGACATTACCGTCAAGCAAGTCACCAATAAGACAACTGTTCGCACTGCAGGGCGACAAGACCTTGTGGGCCATATTCTTCTTTCTGGCCGCCACTTCACTCATCGAAGTGTACAGCGCGGCAAGTGCGCTTGCCTTCAAGATAGGCATCCTCCAGACGGTGCTGGGACACCTCCAGTTCCTCGCCATCGGCTTTGTCCTGGCATGGGTTTTCCACAACATACCGTGCCGGTGGTTCAAGCTGTGGGCTCCCGGGTGGCTGCTTTTCGTACTGCTGCTGGCGTTTCTTCCATTGTTCGGTGAAAAGGTCAACGACGGAGCCCGGTGGATAAACATCTACGGCATAAAGTTCCAACCGTCGGAATTCGCCAAAGGCTCGCTCATTGTCATCGTGGCCATAATCCTCTCCACATACCAGACAAGGAAAGGCACAGACCGCCATGCGTTCAAGTATATCCTCATATTCACGTCAATCACCTGTTTCCTGATTTTCATCGAGAATTACTCCACAGCCTTCATCCTCTTCTTCACCGTGGTGCTGATGATGCTCTTCGGCAGAGTCCCCATGAAGCAGATAGGCAAGCTGCTGGGCACGCTCGCCCTCATGGGCGTGTGCTGCATAGGCGCGGTGAAAGTCCTGCCTGTCGACGACATCGCAGAACGCGTGCCCATGCTTCACAGGCTCGACAATTTCGCGGCACGCATAGACAGGTTTCTGGGGGGAGGCAAGGATGCCGTCAGGGAAAGCGATGACCCCGTGGTGAAGAAATGGAATTTCGACATCAAGAAAGAGCCGCAGGTAGGCCATGCCAACATAGCCATCGCCAAGAGCCATATCATTGGCTGCGGACCGGGCAACTCCAAGGAGCGTGACTTCCTGCCGCAGGCCTACTCCGATTTCATCTTTGCCATAATCATCGAGGAACTCGGTCTGCTGGGCGGAGCGGCGATAGTGTTCCTATACATAGTGCTCCTGTTCAGAGCCAGCCGCATCGCCAACCGGTGCGAGCGCAATTTTCCGGCATTCGTGGTACTGGGGCTGGCCATGCTCATAGTGGTCCAGGCTCTGGTGAACATGAGCGTAGCGGTCGGTCTGCTGCCCGTGACGGGGCAGCCCCTGCCCCTCGTGTCGCGCGGCGGAAGTTCCATTATTGTCACATCCATATATTTCGGAATGATGATAAGCGTGAGCCGGTTCGCCCGACAGCGGCAACAGCCCGTGGAAAATCCGGCTGACGGCCAGGAAAGCCCGTCAGTTGTCAACAACACCGAATTCCAGTCGGACAACGGCATAAAATGACTCCGAAAAAACACAGACCATGAGAAAATCAATTCTGGCCGTCCTTGCGCTTGCGGTCTGCTTCACCGTTATGGCCCGGAAAGAGAAGCGCGCCTCAGTGGAGATGCTCACGTCAATGGGCAAGATAACCATTGAACTGTACAACGAGACTCCGCAGCACCGCGACAACTTCATACGGCTGGCAAACGAGGGCTTCTACGACAACCTTCTGTTCCACCGGGTGATCGCCGATTTCATGATTCAGGGCGGCGACCCCGACTCCCGCAACGCAGCCGAAGGCGAAGCCCTCGGTGAGGGCGGACCGGGCTACACCATACCGGCGGAATTCCGTTTCCCGGAACTGTTCCACAAACGGGGAGCACTGGCCGCCGCTCGCGAAGGCGACCAGACCAACCCCGCAAAGAGTTCCTCGGGAAGCCAGTTCTACATAGTGTGGGGCAAGACGTTTTCCAGAGAGGAAATGGACGGATTCGCTGCCGCAGCGGAGAAACGCTCCGGCGGAAAAACCATATTCCCCGACAAGGTCAGGAAACACTATATGCGGTACGGGGGCACACCGCACCTTGACGGGGAATACACTGTCTTCGGCGAGGTTACGAAAGGACTCGAAGTGGTCAACGCCATACAGCAGGCCGACACCGACGGCAACGACCGTCCCGTGGAGGACATCCGCATTCTCAGCGTGACAGTGAAACGACAACCCGCTCCCTGACTCCACATGTTCGTCAGTTCGCCCGCCATAGTGCTGAACCGCATAAGGCACAACGACACCACATTCATAGCCAACCTCTACACGGAGGAAATGGGGAGTGTGGCCTTTGCGGTCAAGAAACCCCAGACGGCAAAGGCGGGAGTCTCCACAACATTGCTGCAACCGCTGAATTCCGTACTCGCCGGGTGGGAACACAAAAGCAACAGGACTCTGCAGCGCGTCTCAGACCTGCAGATTCTCCATCCGTACACATCGCTGCCGTATCTGCCGCAAAAAAGCATAACAGCTTCATTCCTCTCCGAAGTCCTCTACTACTCCACCCGACAGGAGCGGCAGGGAGACCTCTATCCTTTCATAAGGAACTCACTGCTGTGGTTCGACCGGGCGGAGAGCCGTTTCGACAATTTCCACATCGTCTTTCTCGTCTCCCTTATCCGCCGTCTGGGATTCCAGCCAAACACCGACAGCTCCGGCGACTGCAGCTTCTTTGACCTGCATAACGCGGAATACACCTCCACCCAGCCATGCCACAACTACTACCTGCGCCATGGCGATGCACGCTATGTGCCCCTGTTCATGAACCTGAGGTATTCAAACATGCACCTCCTCAGGACTACCCACCGGCAGAGATACCGCGCCCTGAAAATCATTCTCGCCTACTACAAGCTGCACATAACGGATTTCCCCGACATCAAGTCACTGGACATCGTCAACGAACTGCTCGGTGACTAAGGGAAGACCGTATACGCAGAAAGCCCCGGCTGTCAGATGGCAGCCGGGGGCTTTCTGCGTATACGGCAACCTCTGCCGCCTATTCCTCATTGAAGAGTCCGCCCTCAAACGCGCTGGAGTTGAACTCGAACTTGCCGCCCGTGTAGTCTTCCTCTGTTATGGTCGTCCC
>CAVHBF010000023.1:0-11415 GCA_963634195.1 Bacteroides thetaiotaomicron
CGATGGCATCAAGGATTATCAAGGACACCTTGGAAGCCAAGCTGATAAAGGAAGAAAACGCAGAAGGTAGTAACAGGCATAACTACATTCCATATTGGGCATAAGTCATGTAACTGGCATGTAACTGAAAGGCTCGAAATTGCTGCAAAGGTAGTTCGAATCCCTATAAAATAGGGCAAAGAAGCATATAACTGCCATATAACTGGCATGTAACTGAGCCATGATTGTGAACTTAAATTAAGGATTAAAAATGACGACGACAACAAATAACAAACATAAGAAACTCAATTTTCCGAGTGAGCGAGAGCAGAGTCAAACTTGTGTGGAGTTTGCCGGGCATGAGAAAAATCAAGGACAGGAAGTCCTTAATGATTTTGTTTTGGGTTGCAATACGCTCGTCAAGAAGGGTAAGTAAAACGGCTTATCCTTTTCTGTTCTCAACAAGGAAATCGAGGTGCTTACTGTGGCACACCACAAGAAAATCCTCGATTATATCAAGCAGAACTTCACGTTCCGTAACCTCGGCATCTACATCGGTCTGACCACAGGCTTGCGCATTGGTGAGATATGCGGTCTGAGATGGGGCGACATAGACGCAGACAAAGGTACGGTGACAGTGAACCGCACTATTGAGCGCATCTATATGGTTGATGGCGACAAGAAACACACGGAGTTGGTCATCAATACACCGAAGACCAAGAACTCCTGGCGCGAGACAAGAATTTACAAGCAGCTGAGGTTGACTACAAAAGGCGGTTTTGGAAGACTTGGTAACGGCAACCACCGGAAACGTGCAGGGACTCCTCCCGTCCTTTGATAAAAACGAAATCCACAGATTTTCTTCAGAATTGTTTTCTAATTTTGCAGAAACATTACGGACGAAGATATCGTATCATGTGGAAATATTATGCATTGTTTTCTGCTTTCTTTGCGGCACTGACGGCAATATTTGCCAAAATGGGAGTGAAGGGCGCAGATCCTGACCTTGCCACAGCAATCCGCACGACTGTCATACTGTGTATCACATGGGGTGTAGTTCTGGCGGGCAATCATGCGGTCAGTGTAAGAAACATTACGCCACACTCATGGCTTTTTCTGGTGCTTTCCGGAGCGGCCACGGGACTGTCGTGGCTTTTCTACTTCAAGGCACTTGAGGAGGGCGACGTGTCGCGTGTGGCGCCGATAGACAAGCTGAGTGTGGTCATTACCCTCTGCCTTGCATTCGTGTTTCTCGGAGAACCGGTCAATGCCAAGACCGTTGCCGGCGCGTTGCTGATAACGGCGGGCAGCATAGTAATGCTGTACAAGTGAAACAAACAACAGATGAAGATACTGATTATAGAAGACGAAAAGAAGCTGTCAGACAGTATAGTGAGTTATCTGAAGGCTGAGAAATATGTGTGTGAACAGGCTTTCGGTTTCCGTGAGGCGTTGATGAAAGTGCGGGTCTATGACTACGACTGCGTCCTGCTTGACCTGATGCTTCCCGGCGGCAACGGACTTGACATACTGCGTGACATAAAGCGCAGGAACAACCCCGCCGGCGTGATAATAGTGTCGGCCAAGGACTCGCTTGACGACAAGATAAAGGGACTGGAAATAGGAGCGGATGACTATCTGCCCAAGCCTTTTCATCTTGCGGAACTGGGTATGCGTATCTATGCTGTTATCCGCCGCAGGAAATTCGGGGCCAACAATGTTATGGAGGACAACGGAATCAAGATAGACCTGCTGGAGAAGAGTGTCGCGGTCAACGGCCAGCCGGTCGTACTCACCAAATCGGAATACGACCTGTTGCTGTTTTTCATAAGCAACCGCAACCGCGTGCTGTCAAAAGGCGCGATAGCCGAACACCTCAGCGGTGACTTTGCCGACATGATGGACAATTTTGATTTCGTGTATACGCATATCAAAAACCTGAAAGCCAAACTTGCCCATGCCGGTGTGCCCAATTGCATGAAGAACGTATACGGAATGGGGTATAAATGGGTTGAGCTATGAAGAGCCTGATGCGGAAGACAATGACCCGGCTCATTGCATGTGTTGCCGTGCTGTTTGCGTTCGCCGCTCCGGCATTCTATTATCTTACGAAGAACTACTATGCCGAGGACATGGCTGACCTGATAGAGGCAGTACAGTCAGGCCAGGGAATTCCGCAGTTTGATCTGGAGGAAGACATAATGACCGGCATAATGCTGCAATATCTGCTTATCACCGTGTTGCTCGTGGCGGGGGTGATACTCACGATGCGGCTTGTCGCGAAAAAGATGTGGCGGCCTTTTGAACAGACACTTGATGCGGTGGAGTCGTTCCGTCTGGAGAAAGCCAAGATTCCGGATTTGCCACAGAGCGACGTGAAGGAGTTTGCGGCACTCAACAGGGTGCTGTGCCGGCTGATGACGAAAAGCGTAGACAGTTACCGTGCGCAGAAAGAGTTTACGGAGAACGCCTCGCACGAGCTCCAGACCCCCCTTGCCATATTCCAGGCAAAACTTGAACTCCTCTTGCAGCAGCCGGAGCTGACTGTAGGGCAAGCTGAGATAATACAGGATCTCTTCCAGATGATATCGCGTTTGTCACGTCTTAACCGCAACCTGTTGCTTCTTGCCAAGATAGACAATGCCCAGTTTGACACAGGCGAACGCATACGGCTTGACACGCTTGTCAACGGTCTGCTCCCCACGCTTGAAAGCATATCGGGGCCGTTGCGTACGGAAAGGCACTACTCACCGGAGCCGCTCTATGTGCAGGCAAACAAAGCCTTGCTTGAGAGTCTGGTCTGCAACCTTGTCGTCAATGCGGTAAGACACTGCCGCGACGGCGGTAGGATTGCGATAGCCATAGGCGGAAATGCTCTGGAGATATCCAACACGTCAGACGAACCTGCACTTCCTGCCCAACACATATTCAACAGATTTTACCGTTCGCGCAGCGACAAGGGCGGCAACGGGCTTGGTCTTGCCATTGTAAAGGCCATATGTGACTATCACGGATGGACTGTCAAGTACCGGTTCAGTGGCGGAGCACATCGTTTCACGGTTATGTTCACGGCAACAGACAGCTGAAACGGTGTGTCGTATCCGTGTTGCCTTGTGGCAGACATCACTTGTATGATATGGGGCTAAAAACTGATTTCATGGGGAAGAAGCACCTCCGTTGTGCCGCAGTGTCACTCGCGCTGCTGTTGCCGTGCGGTCTTGCGTATGCCGACAGCTGTGCCGAAGACAGCACGGGCGACATCGTGAAAGACAGTGTCATCATGTATGCGGACAAGATTCCCGTTGCGGCCAAAAGCAGGACGGACGGCATAGCTGCGGGCAGATGGCAGACGGCATGGACGGGAATGCCTCTGGTAGCTGCCGGATTGGTCGTGAAGAGTGAGGACGACCGTTTCCGCAGCCTGCGCAACGACTATATGCCCAGATTCAGCAACCATACCGATGATTATATGCAATATGTCCCGGCTGCCGTGATGCTCGGACTGAAAGCCGCCGGTGTGGAGGGGCGCAGCTCGTGGAACAGGATGCTTGTGTCAGACGCCTTCGGCTTCCTGATTATGGCAGGTGTGGTGAATATGCTGAAAACAACGACCAGAGTCACCAGGCCAGACGGCTCAGACAGACACTCTTTCCCCTCGGGGCACACGGCCACGGCATTCATGACGGCAACCATGCTGACCAAAGAATACGGGTACAGAAGTCCGTGGGTCGGGATTGGCGCATACACCGCAGCATCGGCTACGGGACTCATGCGTATGGCAAACAACAAACATTGGCTGAGCGATGTGTTGACCGGGGCCGGCGTGGGTATCCTGTCAACGGAGATAGGCTATTTGCTCAGCGATGTGTTGTTTCGGGACAGAGGTCTGAACAAAGTGGCGGATGCACCCCTGCCGGACAAAGCAGCGCCCCCGTCGTTTGTCAGCCTCTATATCGGAATGAACGTCCCGATGAGCAAGTATGACATTGACGAGGGCAATACTTTCCGTACGTCTTCCGGGTCTTCCGTGGGACTGGAAGGCGCATATTTCCTTAACCCGTATGTTGGGGCGGGAGGGCGTATTGCGGTTTCAAACACGTCGCTGGTTGTCAATGGCGACAAGGCAGAAGACAACACTTTCGATGCGGTCTCCGTGTGCGGAGGCTGCTATTTGTCGTATCCGTTGTCACGGCGTTGGCGAGTGGGAAGCAAATTGCTGGGCGGGTATGTATATTATCCGCAGCTGGAGCTTTCAGGCGTTACAATAGGAAGCAGAAGCGGCATCTGCCTCGGAAGCGGGCTGTCATGCACATTCAAGGTCAACGGGTATTACGGCATGAGGTTTTTTGCCGACTACAACCTACAGCCTTCACACAGCCGGGGAAGCAAGGAATGGATGAACACCCTGACATACGGAGTGTCCTTTTCTGTCCATCTGTAATTCCGCCGGTTTTGTAACCGTCCGGACAAACCGCCAACGGCAAGGCAAATCCTGTTGCCCCGAGGCTTGGTTGCCGCAGCTATTTTTTCTTCTTGAACACTCCTTTGACTTTGCCCAAAGCACCTTTTGCGGCATCCTTCACTTTGTTCACACCGCCATTTGTGCCCATTTCCTTAACATCTCCGGCACTTGTGGGTACTGACGTGCCGGCCTGGTTGATCTCCGATGCAGGATATCCGGCAAGTTCACCGAAATATTTGTACAGGCGATTGTCTTCGTTTTTGTCACCGGAAGTGGTTTTCACTGCACTTGTGATTTTTGCGCCGTAGCTTTTGTTGTTAAGGGTTATCTGCACCGGCAGCTGGGTCTTTTCGTCAAGGGTTATCACGACATCATATATGTCGGGCTTGCCATATCCGCCCAATTCCTTGCTTTCCAGCCTGAACGTTTCCTTGTTTCCCGTTTTTTTGTAGTTCTTGATGTCGTAGCACGGGTCACTGTCGCCGTCCATCCAGTAGAGTTTCTTGTTGCGGTCAATCACGTTGCGTCCATTGTCCATATAGAGCAACTGGATTTGTGCGGACACAGATACGGTCAACGAGAACATGACCGCTGTCAAAAAGAATTTTGCTTTCATAATTTGTCAGTGTTTTTATTTGTTGCTTGTTGGCGGCACACTCATTCGGTATGTGCAGAGCGGCCGTGTTATTTTGCAGGAATATTTTTGAGAATCTCGACAAGATGATCCCAAACTTTCTGTACGGTAGGTATGAGCAGTCGTTCCTCTGGCGAGTGTACGCCGCGGAGAGTAGGACCGAACGAAACCATATCCATATGTGGATATTTTAGACTGAACAGACCGCATTCCAACCCTGCGTGGATAGCTTTTATTTCGGGATCTCTGCCGAAGAGCCGTCTGTAGGCTTCCACTGTGATGCTGAGGAGCGGGCTGTCAGGGTCAAGTTTCCATCCGGGATAACCGTCGCTTGTTTCCACGTTTGCCCCCGCAAGCGAGAACACACCCCGCACCATTGCCGATGCGTTCTTGCGTGCGCTCATGATGTTGGAACGTTGGCTGGTCACGATGTCTACGGTGTTGCCGTTGAGGTGTATGCTTGCAAGGTTTGAGGATGTTTCCACGAAGTCCGGGATGTTCTGGTCCATGGCGAGAATGCCGTTGGGTACGCTGACGAGAGCCGTTATGAGTTTGTCGGCGGTGGTCTTGTCCATCACTCTGGTCTTCGGTTCTGTGCTTTCCAGCTTGAACTGCATGTTTTTCTCTGTTGCGGAGAATTCCTCCTCGAACTCTGCGGTCATGACGTTGAAGTCCACCCTCAGGCTTTCCTTGTACTGCTGCGGAACGCAGGCTATGGCATACCCGTCACGCGGAATGGCGTTGTGAAGGCCTCCGGCCTGTATGTCGGCTATGCGTATGCCGTATTTCCTGAAAGCATCAAGCAGGCGCGCGAGCAGTTTGTTGGCGTTGGCGCGTTTCTTTTCAATGTCATCGCCGGAGTGTCCGCCGGTGAGCCCGCTTATTTGTATCTTGAAGAAGAAATGGTTTGCCGGTGATTCTTCCATATTGGCGTTGAATGACACCTTGGTGTTGGCTCCGCCGGCGCAGCTGACAAACACAAGTCCCTCGTCCTCGGAGTCAAGGTTGACAAGGTAGTCCGCTTTCATGAAGCCCGGTTCAAGCCCCATGGCCCCATTGAGTCCCTCTTCCTCGCATACGGTGAAGAGACACTCGAGAGGCCCGTGCCCTATGGTATCGTCAGCCAGTACTGCCATCTGCATGGCAACGCCGATTCCGTCGTCGGCCCCGAGGGTCGTGCCTTTGGCTTTGAGCCAATCGCCGTCAACGTATGTCCGGATTGGATCTTTTGCAAAGTCAAAATCCAGACCGGATTCCTTTTCGCACACCATGTCCATATGGCTCTGGAGCACGGTGGTCTTGAGGGCCTCAAACCCTTTGGTGGCAGGCTTGCGTATCAGGACATTCCCTGTGGCATCCTGCAACGTCTCAAGATTGAGCCTCTTTCCAAAGTCTACGAGAAAAGCCCCTATTTTCTGCTCCTTGTGCGAGGGCCGCGGGATCTTGTTGATTTCAGCGAAGAAGTCGAATACGGCTTTGGGCTGTAGTGTGATTTCTGACATGATTATAACGAATTTGGTTTGTTCCTGTTTCTGCTGTCTGTTGTGTTTCTTTTATAGGAGGGCAAAGCCGAATTGCCGTTTTAAGATTAAATAACACGGGAAACGTGGGGTTGCAAATCAATAAAAAGTTATCTTTGCACCGTTAAAAGGACAGAAGACAGACTCCCCAAGTCTACAACCAAGGGCAAAAATACAAAGAAATGCTAAAAGAGATAGCGTTGGCACTGTTAATTATTGCAATTGCTGTTTTGTTGCTGGGCATCAGGCTGCTTTTGGGCAAGAAGGAGTTTGTGCACACTCATGTGGAGGGCAATCCGCATATGGAGCGCAGAGGCATCGGATGCGTGAAGAGTCAGGATCGTCAGGCGAGGCTCAACGGCGGTCTGAAAATAAAGGAGCATTCCGACTGACGGTTGCGCCCGTTAGACATCCCATACAAAAACACAACTATACAGAAAGATAATGAAGAAGACTGATTTCCTCGCAGCCATGCTTGTGGCTTTTGCGGCGGTGGTTGCCATCTCGTGCAGTGGCAGCCCGAAAGACAGAAAACAGGCGAAACCAGCCAATACGGACAGGGCGGAAAAAGGAGTGACGGTCGCTTTTGTGGATCTTGACTCGCTGATGGCACACTACCAGTATTACCTTGACTGCAGCCAGCTGCTTGAAAAGAAGAGTGCAAGCATCAACAACACCCTGAACAACAAGGGCATTGCCCTGCAAAAGGAAATGGCTGAGTTCCAGGACAAGATCCAGAAGAGGACCATCACGGAAGAACAGGCCCTGAAGATCCAGACATCGTTGCAGAACAAACAGACGCAGATCCAGACCCTGCAGCAGAACCTCACGGAAGAATTCCAGAAAGAACAGGCCAAGTACAATGAGGCTCTCCACGATTCGGTAAACAATTTTCTCCAGTCCTACAACAAAACGGCGGGGTTCACGCTTATTCTCGCGCGCTCGAACGACAACATCCTTCTGGCAGACCCCAAGTGTGACATCACAAACGACGTGATAGACGGTCTCAACAAGAGATACAAGGCAAAGTGACATCTGTATGGACGCTACGCTCAAAATACGCTGCACCAATGACGGCAAAACCTATGAGGCACCGGAGGGTTGCAATCTGCTTGACCTGTACGCCCGGATTGCCCCGCCGCTGAAATATCCTGCCGTTTCTGCAAAGGTCAACAACAGGTCGTGCGGACTGAATGTGCGTCTGTTTGACAATTCGGATGTGGAATTCCTTGACATCACGGACTCTTCGGGAATGCGCACCTATACGCGGACACTGCTGTTTGTGCTGGCCAAGGCAGTGGAAGACCTTCATGAGGGCGTTCATATTGCAGTTGAAGCACCCGTTTCAAACGGCTATTATGTCAGTCTGCGCCATGTCGAAAGTGCCAATGTGAACATCGGCGACATACGCAAGCGTATGGACAGCATAATAGCAGCCGGATTGCCGATAAAAAAGGAAGTGTGCCCGAGAGAACAGGCAATCAAGGTCTTTGAAGACGCGGGGATGGTCAGCAAGGTGAGATTGCTGCGCTCTGTCTCCAGTCTGTACACCACATATTTCACTCTTGACGGCTATCCGGGATATTATTTCAGTGACATGTGCCCCTCAACCGCCTACGTCACTCTATACGGAGTGGAGCCGTATCACGAGGGAATCCTGCTGAGGTTGCCGGACCCGTCATGTGCGGGAAAGCTCTTGCCCGTCACGAGGCAGGACAAGATGCTGGAGGTCTTCACCGAAAACCACCGCTGGCAGGATTTGGGTTGTCTGCGTACCGTTGGCGAGTTGAACGAGGCTTGCGCCAAAGGCTACACCAACGATGTGATAAACGTGTCGGAGGCATTGCAGGAAAAGAAGATCGGTCAGACCGCCGAAGCTGTCAAGGCAAAGGGTACTGTAAGGCTGGTGCTTGTTTCGGGTCCTTCCTCAAGCGGAAAGACCACGTTCAGCAAGCGTTTGAGCATCCAGCTTATGGTGTGCGGTTTGCGTCCGTGTCCGGTTTCCATGGACGAGTATTTCCTGCCTCGGGAAGAAACTCCCCGCGATGCCGACGGCAACTATGACTTTGAATCCATAGACGCGCTTAACCTGCCGCTGTTGGCGGAACATCTGTCAAAGCTGCTTGCCGGCGGAGAGGTGGAACTTCCCCACTATGATTTCCAGACCGGCAGGAGCGTAAGCAGCGGCAAGACGCTGAAGCTCCTCCCCAACGATGTGCTGGTGATGGAGGGCATACACGCGCTCAACCCCAAGCTGACGGAAACGATAAGCGATTCGCTGAAGTTCAAGATTTACGTGTCGGCGCTGACAACCATACAGCTTGATGACCAGAACTGTATTTCGACCACGGACAACCGGCTGCTGCGCCGTATTGTGCGCGACCACAAATACAGGGGTTACTCGGCAGTAGATACCATCAGGCGTTGGCCCAGCGTGGGGCAGGGTGAGCGGAAATGGATTTTTCCCTATCAGGAAGAGGCTGACGTGATGTTCAATTCGGCTCTGCTGTTTGAACTTGCCGGCCTGCGCACGCAGGCTCTGCCCCTGCTTGAGCAGGTGCCGGAGGATTGCCCTGAGTACAGTGAAGCGCACCGCTTGAGAAAAATTCTGAAATTCATCAATCCCATAGACACGAACGACCTTCCGCCAGTGTCGTTGCTCAGGGAGTTTATGGGCGGCAGCAGTTTCAAGTATTGAACATAAAACTAACACAACAATGAACTACGGTTTCGTGAAAGTCGCATCGGCAGTCCCCTCTGTCAGGGTAGCTGACTGCGAATACAATACAGCGAAGATACAGGAACTTGTTTCTGAGGCGGAATCGAGAGGGGTGGAAGTGGTTTGCTTTCCGGAACTGTGCATCACCTCGTATTCGTGCCAGGATCTGTTTGCTTCGCAGTTGTTGCTGGACAAGGCCGAGATATCGCTGATGCAGCTCGCTGACTATACGCGCCAACTCAAAGTCGTGGTCATAGTGGGTTTGCCCGTCAGTTGTCGCGGAATGCTGCTCAACTGCGCGGCTGTCCTGCATCAGGGGAAAATCATCGGGCTTGTGCCCAAGACCTACCTGCCCAACTACAACGAGTTCTATGAGATGCGCTGGTTTGCCTCCGGCTGCAGCGTGACCAACGAAACGGTGCATCTGGCGGGGCAGAGTGTCACCGTCAGCACCAGGGCTGTTTTCGAGACAACTTCCTACCGCTTCTGCATAGAGTTGTGCGAAGACGTGTGGGCTCCTGTTCCTCCGAGCAGCAGACACACTTTGGCCGGTGCCGACATCGTATTCAACCCCAGTGCCTCCAATGAGAGCGTGGGCAAACATGAATATCTGAAGAACCTGCTTGCCCAGCAGAGTGCCCGTTGCCTGTGCGGGTATGTCTATTCGGGTTGCGGCTACGGCGAGAGCACCCAAGACCTCGTGTTCAGCGGCAATGCCATGATATACGAGAACGGGAGCCTGTTGGTCGAGGGCAAGCGTTTTGACCTTGAACCGCAGCTCATCGTGAGTGAGATAGACGTGGAATGTCTGCGCTCGGAGCGGCGTAAAAACACGACATATACAGCTTCGGCGGCACAGTCAGACCTGTGTGGCTACAGCGTGCTCGGTATACCGCAGACGGCACTGTCCGGCTTTGACGAAACGCTTACGCGCCATATAGATCCCTGCCCCTTTGTGCCGCAGGGAAAGGAACTTGACATACGCTGCGAGGAAATCTTCAACATTCAGGTGGAGGGGCTTGCCAAGCGTGTGCAGCATGTGGGCTGCCAGACTCTGGTGGTCGGCATCAGCGGGGGGCTGGACTCCACACTGGCACTGCTTGTGTGCGTGAAGGCGTGTGACAGGCTCGGGCGTTCGCGCAAGAGCATCGTGGGCATCACCATGCCCGGGTTCGGCACCACCAACCGCACCTATACCAATGCCACCAACCTCATGAAGGCTCTTGGGGTCACCATCCGCGAAATAGGCATTGCCGATGCCTGCCGTCAGCATTTCCTTGATTTAGGTCACGACCCCACAGTAAGGGATGTCATATACGAAAATTCACAGGCGCGTGAGCGCACCCAAATACTCATGGATGCAGCCAACCAGATGAATGGCATCGTGGTGGGTACGGGCGATCTCAGCGAGCTTGCATTGGGGTGGGCCACTTACAACGGTGACCATATGTCGATGTACGGCGTAAACGTGTCGGTGCCCAAGACCCTTGTGCGGCATCTGGTGGTGTGGACGGCAAACAGCATGGCGGACAGCCCGTGCGCCACGATACTGCAGGACATAGCCGACACCCCTATCAGCCCGGAATTGCTTCCCGCCGACGATCAGGACAACATCATGCAGAAGACGGAAGACCTTGTAGGCCCCTATGAACTCCACGACTTTTTCCTGTATTGCCTGCTGCGCCACGGATTTTCAACCAAGAAAATACAGTATCTCGCAACCGCCGCGTTCAAGGGAGTATACGACGGGCAGACCGTGACGAGATGGCTTCGGGTGTTTATAGACCGCTTTTTCAGGCAACAGTACAAGCGCAGCTGTCTGCCTGACGGACCGAAAGTGGGATCTTGCTCGCTTTCGCCCCGCGGTGACTGGCGTATGCCGAGCGATGCCAGTCCTGCGGAATGGCTGTCGGGACTTGATGACGGAACGGATACGGAAACAGATGAAAAACAGTGATATATGAAGATTCTCGCCAACTTTCTGACAGCAATGATTCTTGTTTCGCTCCCTGTGTTTGCCGCAGGAGACAACTCCGATGACGACGGGATAAAGCTGTTTGCCGTGGCGACACTGTCAAACACGGGCAAGGAACTGATGGAG
>CAVHBF010000023.1:11550-18416 GCA_963634195.1 Bacteroides thetaiotaomicron
GACTCTGACACTCTATTCCAACTCCACGTTCAGCAGGATTGAGAACCTTGACAAAGATGTCCCGGAACTGAAGGATACCGATGTGAGACCTTACGGCAGCAACCGCCGTCTTACGCAGCAGGTTTCCACATACGGCGGCAAACGATACTATTCTGTTGTCGCCGAACAGTTCGTGGTGACTTTCCGCGGAGTGGGCAGTCTTGTTTTTCCGCCGCGCAAGTACAATGTAGACCTTGACGGGGCCGTACGCGGCAGATATCGCTCGCCCTTTGACGATTTCTTCGGCTTTGACAGCCCGTTTGCCGAAAACCGGAAAACCGTCCGTAAGAAATGCACTTCGGAAAGCCTGAAAATGAAAGTGACGAAACGTCCGCCCAAGACCATGCACGACATAGAGCGGGGCGGTGCTGTCCTGATGTGAGTGTAGCCCCTCTGTGGCTGGCTTTGCGGCGGCAGCCCGCCGGAACAAGTCTGCCTTGCGGGTTTTGTTTGCGTTTTTTTTGTGCGGCTTGTAAAAAACGACTAATTTTGCAGAGCCAAGTCCCGTGAGGGTTTTGCGGTCACGGAAAATACTAACTAATATCTATAACAATTCAAAAAATCTATGTGGTTAACAAAATCTTCAATCGGTAAGAAAGTACTGATGTCCGTCACGGGTATCGCACTGATTCTTTTCCTTACATTTCATGCGTGCATGAATGTGGTCGCCTTGATCAGCGAAGAAGGGTACAATGCCGTCTGCAAGTTTCTGGGTGCGAACTGGTATGCAGTGGCCGCTACGGCAGTACTTGCGGCTTTGGTGGCCATACACTTTGTCTATGCTGTGATTCTTACGCTCCAGAACCGCAAGGCGCGCGGTATCAGCAGGTATGAAGTGACCGACAAGCCCGCAAAGGTTGAGTGGGCTTCCCAGAACATGCTGGTGCTCGGTATAGTCATCGTGCTCGGACTGTTGCTTCACCTCTACAATTTCTGGTACAACATGATGTTCGCCGAGCTTGCGGGCGATGAACTCAGTGCCCTCTATGCCTCTGACGGAGTGTACTACATAAAGAAGACCTTTGGCTGCCCCGTGTACTCATTCATCTATCTTGTATGGCTGGCGGCACTCTGGTTTCATTTGAGCCACGGTTTCTGGAGCGCGTTCCAGACCATAGGCGTGAACGGCAAGATCTGGTTCAACCGCTGGAAGACAATAGGCAATGTATGGGTTACGGTCGTAATCCTCATGTTTGCGGCAGTAGTGGTTGCGTTTGCTCTTTGCCCTGACTGCGTAGGATAATCATCGGAAAACTATATTAAAACGAAAATACAATGGCAACAATAAATTCAAGAATACCAGGGGGTCCGATAGCGGAAAAGTGGACTAATTACAAGGCACACCAGAGATTGGTTAACCCAAAGAACAAGCTCAAGCTTGATGTCATCGTTGTCGGCACGGGCCTGGCTGGTGCCAGTGCTGCCGCATCGCTCGGCGAGATGGGCTTCAACGTGCTTAATTTCTGTATACAGGACTCTCCGCGCCGTGCCCACTCCATTGCCGCCCAGGGTGGCATAAACGCAGCCAAGAACTACCAGAATGACGGCGACTCCGTATACCGTCTCTTCTACGACACCGTAAAAGGCGGTGACTACCGTGCCCGCGAGGCCAACGTGTACCGTCTGGCAGAGGTCAGCAACAACATCATAGACCAGTGCGTGGCGCAGGGTGTTCCTTTTGCGCGCGAATATGGCGGCATGCTTGCCAACCGCTCTTTCGGCGGGGCTCAGGTAAGCCGCACGTTCTATGCCAAGGGCCAGACCGGTCAGCAGCTGCTGCTCGGGGCCTACAGTGCGCTCAGCCGTATGGTTGAAGCCGGCAAGGTGAAACTCTACACGCGCTATGAAATGGAAGACGTGGTGCTGGTGGAAGGTCGTGCGCGCGGTATTATCGCCAAGAACCTCGTCACCGGCAAGCTTGAGCGTTTCTCCGCCAATGCCGTGGTGATAGCCACAGGCGGATATGGCAACACGTATTTCCTTTCCACCAACGCCATGGGCTGCAACTGTACGGCTGCCGTACAGTGCTACCGCAAGGGCGCGATGTTCGCCAACCCTTCATACGTGCAGATACATCCCACGTGTATACCGGTACACGGCGACAAGCAGTCCAAACTTACCCTAATGTCGGAGTCGCTGCGCAACGACGGTCGCATCTGGGTGCCCAAGGACATTGAAGACGCAAAGAAACTGCAGGCCGGCGAGATCAAGGGCAGTGACATCCCGGAAGAAAAGCGCGACTACTATCTGGAACGCCGTTATCCGGCTTTCGGCAACCTTGTGCCCCGTGATGTGGCAAGCCGTGCCGCAAAGGAGCGTTGCGACAAGGGCTATGGCGTGAACAACACCGGTCTTGCCGTGTTCCTTGACTTTTCCGAGTCAATACAGCGTCTCGGCATTGACGAAATCCGTCAACGCTACGGCAACCTCTTTGATATGTATGAGGAGATTACTGACGTGAACCCCGGCGAACTTGTCAAGACCGTTGATGGAGTGGAATACTACAATCCGATGATGATATTCCCCGCAATCCACTATACGATGGGCGGCATCTGGGTTGACTACGAGCTCCAGACCTCCATCCCTGGACTTTTTGCTATCGGTGAATGCAATTTCTCTGACCACGGTGCCAACCGTCTCGGTGCATCAGCCTTGATGCAGGGTCTGGCCGACGGCTATTTTGTCCTTCCCTATACTATCCAGAACTATCTGGCAGATCAGGCCATCTGGCCGCACCTGCCCGTAAACAGTCCTGAGTTTGTGAAGGCTGAAGCCGGGGTACAGGCCGAGATAGACCGCATCATGAATATACACGGAAAGCGTTCTGTTGACTCCATCCACAAGGAGTTGGGGCATATCATGTGGGAACATGTGGGTATGGGCCGTACCAAGGAGGGTCTTGAGGAGGGTCTCAAACTCATCAAGGGCATCCGCAAGGAGTTTAACGAAAATGTGTTTGTCCCCGGAACCAAGGAGGGTCTCAACGTGGAACTTGACAAAGCCATCCATCTCCGCGACTTCATTCTCATGGGCGAGCTCATCGCCACTGATGCTCTTCATCGCGAGGAGTCTTGTGGAGGCCATTTCCGCGAGGAACACCAGACGGAAGAGGGCGAGGCCAAGCGTGATGACGAGAACTTCTTCTACGTAGGCTGCTGGGAGTACCAAAACGATGACGATACCGCTCCCGTGCTCAGCAAGGAGCCGCTTGAATACGAGATCATCAAGGTGCAGACGCGCAACTACAAGAACTAACCCTTAAAACCTTAAAACACAATGGCAAAAAATATTTCTTTTACATTAAAGTATTGGAAGCAGAATGGTCCTAAGGATAAGGGTCATTTTGACACTCACGAGATGAAGAACATCCCCGATGACACATCGTTTCTGGAGATGCTTGATATCCTCAATGAAGAACTCATTGAGGAGGGGCAGGAACCTTTTGTGTTTGATCATGATTGCCGTGAAGGCATCTGCGGGATGTGCTCGCTTTACATCAACGGCACTCCACACGGCAAGACTGCTGCAGGAGCCACTACATGCCAGCTCTACATGCGCCGTTTCAATGACGGCGATGTGATTGTTGTGGAGCCGTGGCGTTCCGCTGCATTCCCTGTAATCAAGGACTGTATGGTAGACCGTTCGGCGTTTGACAAAATCATACAGGCCGGCGGTTATACTTCCGTGCGCACAGGTCAGCCGCAGGATGCCAACGCAATCCTTATTCCCAAGCAGGATGCAGACGAGGCCATGGACTGCGCCACGTGTATCGGCTGCGGGGCGTGTGTGGCGGCCTGCAAAAACGGTTCTGCCATGCTGTTTGTAAGCTCCAAGGTCAGTCAGCTTGCCCTCTTGCCGCAAGGTCGCCCCGAAGCTGCCAAACGCGCCAAAGCCATGGTGGCGCGCATGGACGAACTGGGATTCGGCAATTGTACCAACACCCGTGCCTGTGAGGCGGTCTGCCCCAAGAACGAGACAATAGCCAACATCGCACGTCTCAACCGCGAGTTCATTTCGGCGAAATTCAAGGATTGATACATATACGGGGCTGGTACGCTTGCGTCACCAGCATATCTCCCACGCATAGGGGGATAGCCGTTAAGGTCTCGCTCCGATGCACGTTGCACGGAGAAAGAGCGGCAAATAACATAACCGCCGCGTTCGGAACGGAACGCGGCGGTTATGTTATTTGTTGGAATCGTAAAACGGCGGGAACATACGCCGTCACTTGACGTTGCCTGTGTGTATCAGGTATTCGGCAATCTGTACTGCGTTGAGGGCCGCCCCTTTGCGTATCTGGTCTCCGGTGAGCCACAGCGTGATGCCGTTGTCGTTGGCGAGGTCTTTGCGGACGCGTCCCACATAGACATCATCCTTGCCGGCAGATTCAAGCGGCATAGGATACACGTAGTTCTGCGGGTCATCGACGAGGGTACAACCCGGTGCGGCGGCAATGGCATTGCGCACGGCATCCACGTCAAGCGGTTTTTCGGTTTCTATCCATACGGCTTCAGAGTGCGAACGGAGGGATGATACCCTGACGCAGGTGGCGGAGGTGCGCACATCGGAGTGCATGATTTTGCGCGTCTCGTTGTACATCTTCATCTCTTCCTTGGTGTAGTCGGTTTCGGTCATCATGTCTATCTGCGGTATGACGTTGTACGCCAGCTGGTGCGGGAACTTGCTGATGGTCTTGGCCTCGCCGGTCTCAACCAGTTCCTTGTACTGCTGCTGGAGTTCGTCCATAGCGGCAGCTCCGGCTCCCGACGCGCTCTGGTATGAGGAGATGTGTATGCGCTTTATGTGTGACAGCTGTTCAATGGGCTGCAGCACAACTACCATCATGATGGTGGTGCAGTTGGGGTTGGCGATTACGCCGCGTGGACGCACGAGGGCATCTGCCGCATTGCATTCAGGCACTACGAGCGGCACATCGCTGTCCATACGGAACGCGCTGGAGTTGTCTATCATCACCGCGCCGAACCTGGTGATATCTTCAAGGTATTCCTTTGACACACCCGCCCCGGCAGACGTGAACACTATATCAATGCCCTTGAAACCATCGCCGTGTCTGAGTTCCTTGACTGTGTAAGACTTGCCCTTGAATGGGTATTGTTTGCCCGCGGAACGGCTTGAGCCGAACAGGGTAAGTTCATCAATGGGAAAATTGCGCTCGGCGAGTATGCGCATAAATTCTTGTCCTACGGCACCGCTGGCGCCCACGATAGCTACGTTCATCTGTGTGAGAATATTTGTTGTGGTCTTGATGTGTTGTTTTCTGTGGCGGGACGGAAGACACACATGAGGTTCCCGTTTCCGACCGAGATGCAAAAATAATAAAAAGGGCGCGTAATGCCCGTGTATGCCGCCGGGATTTTTGGCAAGGCTGTATACATTATTGTATTGTTACGGCAAGGAACTTCCAATTTGGAATGAAAACAGAGCCGATTTGGTTGAAAAGCGTTAATTTTGTACCTTATAAAATAAATTGGCAAGACCGCATCCGGCATAGACCGTTTTTTGTCTGTCTGCCGCATGATGCGGCGGCGCAAAGCCCTGACAGCCCCCGAATGATATCGTTTACCGACATATTCCCCGTTACCGACCCCACATGGATAATGTTCTGTGTCCTGTTGCTGATACTCGGAGCACCGGTGCTGTTCGAGCGGATGAGGATTCCCCCTCTTGTGGGTATGGTGCTGGCCGGTGTGCTGGTCGGCCCCCACGGTCTGGGAATCTTGCAGAGGGGTGACAGTTTTGATATTTTCGGTCAGGTGGGCTTGTATTACATCATGTTTTCCGCAGGTCTGTCCATGGATATGTCGGCACTTAAGACCGGTCGCAGGCAGGTGGTCACGTTCGGGCTGATGAGTTTCGGCGTGCCTTTTGTCATGGGGTATGCGTCATCGTTCTGGCTACTGGGCATGAGCGAGGCGGCTTCGATTCTGGTAGCGTGCATACTGGCCAGCCACACCATGGTGGCATTCAGTATCGCTTCTCGTTACGGTCTGGCCCACCACAAGGGGGTTACGCTGTCAGTGGTGGCTACGATGATTTCGCTGGTACTGTCGCTGTTTGTGCTTGCTGCTATGGCATCCACGTTCGGCGGCAAGGGCGGTTCATTGGCGTGGCTGTTCATAATACTCAAGTGCGCCGTGTATACAGCTGCCGTGATATTCATATATCCCAGAATCATACGCTTTGTATTCCGCAAGATTTCCGATGATGTGCTACAGTATATCTTCGTGATGTGCATGGTGCTGCTGAGTGCCGCCATAAGCGACAGTCTCGGGTTGGAGGGAGTGCTTGGCGCTTTTCTGGCCGGGTTGGTATTCAACCGCTACATTCCGGCTTCCGTGCCCCTGATGAACCATATTGACTTTGTGGGCAACGCCTTGTTTATTCCCTATTTTCTGATAGGTGTGGGCATGCTGATAGACGTGCGGCTACTCGTGGCGAGCGAGGAGGCTCTGGTTGTTACCGCTGTTGTGGTGGCTGTGGCCCTTATTTCCAAATGCATAGGAGCATGGCTGACGGCCGCCATGTTCAGGCTGGACTCCAACTGCCGCATGATGATGACGGGACTTACTTCAGCCCATGCCGCCGGCGGTCTTGCCATAGTCATGGTGGGGCGCAGGCTTCTTCTGCCCTCCGGGACTCCGCTTGTAGACGACACCCTGCTCAACGCCGTGGTGATGCTGATACTGTTCAGTTGCGTGTTCAGCGCGTTTGTCACTTCGGCTGCGTCAAGGCGCATAAGTCTCAACGAGGTGAGCGACGACGAGCAGAAAGGCGTGGAAGACAAAATGCTTGTGGCACTGTCGCGG
>CAVHBF010000023.1:18426-20400 GCA_963634195.1 Bacteroides thetaiotaomicron
GTCTATGCGCAACCTCATCACTTCCGCCATATTGATGCGCCCCCATCGCAGTACCACACCGCTGGTAGGGGTGAGACTGGTGCTTGATGCCGTGGGCAACGAGCGTGAGCTTAATGCAGCGCGCCAGATGGTCAACGACGCCGCCGTAGTAGCCGCGTCTGCCGGGGTAAGCCTCAAGAAAGTTGTCCGCTCAAGCGTGAACCCGGTGACGGGACTGTTCCACCTTATGAAGGACTTCGAGGCTTCGGAGATTCTCATGGGCTACCATCTCACCGGCGGCAAGGCGGCCACCGGCTTCGGCAGCGTGATCTCTGAAATGCTCGCCACGATAACCCGCCAGATAATAATCCTGCATGCTGTGCGTCCGCTGAACACTATCAGACGTATACACGTGATAGTGCCGCAGAAAGCCTGTAAAGAGGAGGGCTTCGTGAGATGGCTGAATCACGTGCTGAGGCTCGGCAGACAGCTGGACTGCCAGACAGTCTTCTACTGTGACGATGACACGTGGGCACGTATATGCAAACGGCAGTCACAGCACTACGGCAAGGTGAAGATACAGCAGTGCCGGTTTGACGACTATGCCGGGATAGTGGGACTCAAGCAGGATATAGACGAAAGCCACATGGTAGTGTTCATTGCGGCGAGGAGCGGTGCTCCGTCATATCACCCCATGATGATGAAGCTCCCCTCTATAGTGGGACGGCATTTCGCCGACAACAGCGTTATGATAATATACCCCGACCAGTACGGTATGGAGAAACGCCTTTCAGCATTCAATACAGGCTTGAAATAACCAACACTCATATAGAAGTTATGGCAGACACGATAGTTAGCGTCAGGGGAGTGACCAAGCGGTTCGGAGAACTTGCGGTACTGAAAGGCATTGACCTTGACATAGAGCAGGGTGAGATTGTGAGTATAGTGGGTCCCAGCGGTGCCGGCAAGACAACTTTGCTCCAGATTGTCGGCCTGCTTGACTCCGCCACTTCGGGTACGGCGTTGTTGTGTGGAAGAGACGTTACACGTCTGAAACAGAAAGAACAGGCAAGGCTGCGCAATGCGGAGATTGGTTTTGTGTTCCAGTTCCATCAGCTGCTCCCTGAATTCTCGGCGCGCGAGAATGTCATGATGCCGGCACTGATAGCCGGTCGGAGCATTAGGGAGGCAGGTCGCCGTGCCGATGAGTTGCTCGGGATGCTGGGGTTGGCAGACCGCCGCGACCACAGACCGAAGCAGATGTCTGGTGGCGAGAACCAGCGTGTGGCGGTTGCGCGCGCATTGATGAACAGCCCCCGTATAATACTGGCCGATGAGCCGTCTGGAAGCCTTGACACCAAGAACAAGGAAGAACTGCACCAATTGTTTTTTGACTTGAGAGACAAGCTGAACCAGACTTTCGTGATTGTGACGCACGACGAACGCCTCGCCACGCTGACAGACAGGACGATACATCTCAAGGACGGTCAGGTTGACGATGGCAGTCCGTGTGTTGCCGACAAACTCTCGGGACAGCCGGACATATGCGGGGATACCGCTGGATGCTGAAACATATCTTTGGAGTAAAACATATACCGTCATGGTAAAATTAGGAGACTACAACAGGCTGACCATAAACCGCTTTGTTGAGAGCGGAGCGTATCTGGACGGCGGCGAAGGCTTTGAGATACTCATGCCCCGGCGCTATATCTCCCCCGAAATGCATCCGGGTGACGAGGTTGATGTGTTCGTTTATCTTGATCAGGCCAACAAGCCTGTGGCGACTACGGAGAAGCCTTTGGCCAAGGTCGGCGAGTTCGCCTGCCTGAGGGTTAACTGGCTGAATGAATACGGAGCGTTTCTTGACTGGGGACTGCTCAAGGACTTGTTTGTGCCATTCCGCGAACAGGGTGTCAAGATGCAGGTGGGCAAACGCTATGTGGTCTACGTCTATGTGGATGAACTTACCGGCAGGATTGTCGGTTCCGCACGCAT
>CAVHBF010000024.1:0-16811 GCA_963634195.1 Bacteroides thetaiotaomicron
GATGTGCAGCCTCCTCAAGTTCGGCATACCACTCCGCGCCGAAACGTTTCACAAGGGGTTCTTTCAGAAATCTGTAGACAGGCATCGACAGACGATAGCCCTTCTCCACCGCATCGCGGCAGATGCTCCACCGATGATAGTTGAGACCGTAGAGTTCCTCTCCACCGACATTGAATTTCTTGACCCTTATGGGGTATAGCGAGCAGCTTATCGGCTTGTCTACGGCAAACAGCCCCCGGTTTTTGGCGCGCTCAATGGCACACAGGCATCCACCCTTGTCATCACGGCAGGCAAAGATACAGTCCCTGCCGTCCACTATGCCGGTAACGAGCTCGCCCTCTCTGTCCACGTAGGCCACTCCCTGACGGCGTATGACCTCAAGTGCCCCGGATGCAAGGTCACCCTCTATAAGCGGCAGTATGCCCTCTATGGCAGCTACCTCGTCAAGGGTCACCGGTGCGCCGGCATCGCCTTCGATGCAGCACACACCCCGACACGCCTTATAGTTGCAGCAGAACTGCTCTCTGAAAATGTCTATGGAGCAAAGCACGTTGCCCACCTGTATGATACCAATCCTGTTGTCCATGCCAAACAATGAAAATTTCCGAAAGTCCAAAAGTAGCGTTTTTTGCTGAGACAAACGCCACGGAGAACCATATAACGCGTTGCGGACAGGACGGAACGGGACAGCAACCACAACATTTTTTCGGAAGGAACTTAATTTCTTGCCGGCTTTTCCCTTTTAACTGATACAGGCGCAATGCCGCGCCTTACAGTCAACAAACATTAACCAACAAAAAAAAACAAAAAGCAATGAAACGAGTATTCAATCTTCTGGTAGTGGACGAGAGCGGCAGTATGGACATCATACGCAGGCAGGCTCTCGCGGGCATCAACGAAACCCTCGGTACCATCAGAAAAATGCAGGAGGCGCATCCCGGCATGGAACAGCGTGTAACCCTGATCACCTTTGACAGCGACCACACACGGTTCATCTACGACAACGAGAGGGTCTGCCGGACAAGAAACCTGACAGAGAAAGACTACTGCCCGTGCGCCGCCACGCCGCTCTATGATGCCATAGGCAGGGGTATCTCCAAAATCAATGCACAGGCCTCGGGGGAGGACTCCGTGCTGGTGACCGTCATAACCGACGGAGAGGAGAACAGCAGCGTGGAATACAGCCTCAGGATGATCAACAACCTCATCGGCAAACTCAAGGAACAACACTGGACTTTCACGTTCATCGGCACCGATGACCTCAACGTGGAGGAGATGGCGAACGACATGGGCATCAACAACCACCTCTCTTTCGCACAGGACGAGGCGGGGACAAGGGAGATGTTCGAGCGTGACAGGAAAGCCCGGATGGACTATTGCGCCAACGTGGCGGAGGGCTGTGTAAAAACGGACTACGACTACTTCCAGAACAAGCGCACAAAGGAATGAAGCCCAGTGGGCTTGTACAGCAACACGGGCTCTGTCGGCAGTAAAATGCAGTCAGAGCCCGTACCACTAACGGCCGACGGGAAAGAATCCTACAGACAGTCCCAAAAGCTCCGAGGCAGACTGACATTGGCAAGGTCAGCAGCTCGGCGGAACAGCGGAGCGATGTCCTCCGGCTCAAAGCCGGCAATGCCGCAACCTATGGGCGTGACAAGAAAACGCAGCATGGGGCGAGTTTCAGCGAAAGCGGTAAATTCGTCCACATAGGGGCGTATGGTATCCACTCCTCCCTGCATGGTCGGGATAGCATAACTCTGCCCCTGCAGCCCCACGCCTTTTCCCATCACGGCACCGAACTTCAGAAAAGCCAGACGGGCGGCACCGCCTCCGTGCATGCCGGCAAGATTGCTGCCGAACACAAAGATCTCGTTCTCTTCCAGTGTGTCTATCCACTCAGGAGTGACACGCCAATGTCTGTTGTTGTCCATAGTTGTCACAGCTCTGTTTTCCGTAATCATGGCAGGCGCACAGGTCTCCTGCATTGCAGCCTCACGGCACGGTGCACCATAGTCGTCCTGCACGCTTGGCATATATTCGTCGGCCTTGAAATTGCGTCTGAAATAAGGGATTACCACATCGCGCATCATTTTGGTATATCGCTGGGTCACGGCTGACGGGGTCATCCCCAGTTGTGCCGCAATCTCCTTTCCTTTAAAGCCGTCAACGAAAAGCATACGCAGGATTACGGCATTTTTGCCGTCACGCCCGTAGTATGCCCGGCAAAGTTCCTCAACCGTGTTGCGGAACTCCTCGGCAAAGCAGTCGCCGGTCACGTCAAAACACAAATCCGTGCGTTCCATCCGCTCTTCGAAACTCACGTTGCCGCGTTCTTTCTCTGTCTCCTTGAGCTTGTCGAGAACCAGATAGCGGAAACCGTTGACCATCCATGTCAGAAGGCTCACGGAACGGTTTATGTCTTCCAACTGGCAGAAATCGTGGGCGTAGAGCTTGAGGTAGTATTCGTGGGCGAGCGAAAAGAAGTCCATGCCAGGCTTGCTGGCCAGACCGTAACGCCTATTGAAGACACCGTAGGCAATCTTGCAGTAGTCGTAGAAGTACTTGCGCACTATATTGCCATCACCCCGGCGGAAGCCCTCAACGATATCATTTGCCGAAAGGTCTCCAGCTTTTTCTGTGGCAGGTAGTGTCATTGGTTCTAAGGTTTTCGGGCTGTGCCGTGGCGAAACCCGTCTGCAAAAATAGCGAAAAGAAACGACGGGCAAGAAAAGGGAGTCGCTTTTGTGTCGGGAAAAACAGCAGACAGGTTGATTGGGACTGCTTTACAACATCTAATCCGCCTGAAATGCGTAACTTTGCCCCACTTATTGAAACAAAACAAACACACCATGTCAGAAAATCTTTTCAGCACATTACCTTACAAGATTGCCGACAAAAGCCTCGAGGCTTTCGGCCGCGAGGAAATCAGAATTGCCGAACACGAGATGCCGGGGCTTATGGCCCTGCGTGCCAAATACGGCGAGACCAAGCCGCTCATGGGCGCACGCATCACGGGTTCGCTCCACATGACCATACAGACCGCCCTGCTCATAGAGACTCTCAAGACCCTGGGCGCGGAAGTGAGATGGTGCTCCTGCAACATATATTCCACCCAGGATCATGCGGCGGCCGCCATCGCCATGGGCGGCACGCCGGTATTCGCATGGAAAGGCGAAAGCCTGAACGACTATTGGTGGTGCACACTGCAAGCCCTCAACTACGGTGACGAATATCCCAACATGATTGTCGATGACGGCGGCGATGCCACACTCATGATACACCTCGGCGTGAAAGCCGAAGACGACCCCTCTATGTTGGACACCCCTTCGGAAAGCGATGACGAGCGCGAGCTGAAACTCATTCTCAAAAGAGTGATGCAGGAGAAGCCCCGCTACTGGCACGAAGTGGCCGCCCGCATCAAGGGAGTGAGCGAGGAGACCACCACCGGCGTACACCGTCTCTACAACATGCAGGCCAAGGGCGAACTGTTGTTCCCTGCCTTCAACGTCAACGACTCAGTGACCAAGAGCAAGTTTGACAACCTCTACGGCTGCCGCGAGAGTCTGGTGGACGGCATCAAGCGCGCCACCGACGTGATGCTGGCAGGCAAGACCGCCGTCGTAGCAGGCTACGGCGATGTGGGCAAGGGCTGTGCACAGAGCCTCAAGAGCTACGGAGCCCGTGTGCTCGTGACCGAAATAGACCCCATCTGCGCGCTGCAGGCCGCCATGGAGGGCTACGAGGTCGTCACCATGGATGAGGCAGCACCACGGGGTAACGTGTTTGTGACCACCACCGGCAACATTGACGTGATTACGGTGGAACACATGAAGCGGATGCCCGACGAAGCCATTGTGTGCAACATCGGTCACTTCGACTCGGAGATACAAGTAGAAAAGCTCAAGAAAGTGGAGGGCATAAGGCACACAAACATCAAGCCGCAGGTGGACAGCTATCTCTTCCCCGACGGACACCACATAACCCTGCTGGCCGACGGGCGGCTGGTGAATCTGGGCTGCGCCACGGGTCACCCGAGCTTCGTGATGAGCAACTCGTTCACCAACCAGACTCTGGCACAGATAGAACTCTTCACCAACGACTACAAGACAGGGGTCTATGTGCTGCCGAAGAAACTTGATGAGGAAGTGGCGCGACTCCATCTGGAGCGCATTGGCGCCCACCTGAGCAAGCTCAGCCCAGAACAGGCCGCCTACATCGGAGTGCCGCAGGAGGGCCCGTTCAAAGCCGACAACTACAGATACTGAAAACAAGCGGACAGCAGACCCTCACTCTAACAAGATTCCACAATGCAGATACTGAAAAAGGTATGGCCAGATACCTTGGCCGTAATATTGTTTGCCGCTATCGGATTCGTGTATTTCCTCACTCCCGTGAGTCAAGGAATGGTTCTGTCCGGCTCTGACCACACCGGGGCGATAGGCAGCGGACGCGAACTGACGGAATATCATGAACGTACAGGCGAGGAAACCCGCTGGACAAACTCGCTGTTTTCGGGCATGCCTACCTACCAGATGTCGCCGTCCTATGGCTCACGCTCCACACTCAACGCACTGAGGAACATCTACGAACTGGGTCTGCCCACGGTAGTGATGTACGTGTTCATACTGCTGCTGGGCTTCTACATACTGATGCGCGCTTTCGGCTACAGACCGTGGCTGTCGGTGCTTGGGGCGGTGGCATGGGCGTTTTCATCGTATTTCTTCATTATCATAGGGGCGGGTCACATATGGAAGGTGCTTACGCTGGCTTTCATCCCGCCCACCATTGCAGGCATGGTACTGTGCTACCGGGGCAAATACCTGTGGGGCGGCAGTGTGCTTGCTCTGTTCCTTGCTTTCCAGATACTGTCCAATCACCTTCAGATGACTTATTATTTCCTGCTCGTGATGTTCGTGATGTTCGCAGCATATTTCATTGATGCCATCCGCCACAAGCAGCTGAAGGACTTCGGCAAAGCCACCGCCGCCGTTGCGGTTGCCGCCGTCATAGCCGTCACGGCCAATCTCTCAAATCTATACCACACCTACGAGTACAGCAAGGAGACCATGCGCGGCAAGAGCGAACTGGCCTCGGCGGGAAGTTCGGAGAAAAGCGGTCTCTCTGCCGACTATATAACACAGTGGTCGTACGGTATAGACGAAACATGGACTCTGCTCGTCCCCAACGCCAAAGGAGGAGCCTCCGTGCCGTTGTCAAGCAACGAAACTGCCATGAAAAACGGGCGGTACTCGCAGTACTACAACTCCTTCGGAATGTACTGGGGCGACCAGCCCGGCACGGCAGGTCCGGTATACGTGGGGGCTTTCGTGCTGTTCCTGTTCGTATTGGGGTGGTTTGTGGTGAAAGGTCCGATGAAATGGGCTCTTTTGATTGCTACGGCCATCTCGGTACTCCTTTCGTGGGGTCACAACTTCATGGGGCTTACCCAGTTCTGCATTGACCACGTGCCGTTGTACAACAAGTTCCGCACCGTGTCGTCGATATTGGTAATTGCCGAATTCACCATTCCCCTGCTGGCGGTAATGGCCTTGGCAAAATTGATAGACGGAAGGAAGAAAGCCGAGCCGTTCAAAATGTGGAAATTCTACACAGCACTGGCACTGACGGCGGGCACGGCTTTTCTGTTTGCGGTGTTCCCCGACCTGTTTCCGTCGTACACCTCACTCAACGAGCAGGGGCAGCTGGCACAATATCCCGACATACTGGCAGACCTCACATCGGTGCGCAAGGCGATATTCACCGCCGACGCGTGGAGAAGTTTCCTCTTCATCATAGTGGGGGCCACGATACTGTGGCTGTTCATCAAGAACAAGCTGAAAGCTCTGCCAATGGTCTGCATGACTACGCTGCTGTGCCTTGTGGACATGTACGGGGTCAACAAGCGTTACCTCAACGATGACATGTTCGTGATGCCAGAGCAAATAACCAATTCGTTTGCCAAGAGCGAAGCTGACGAGCAGATCCTCCGCGACACCGACCCGGACTACAGGGTGCTCAATTTCACCACCAACACGTTCAACGAGAACGAGACATCCTATTTCCACAAAAGCATAGGCGGATACAGTGCGGTGAAGCTCGGACGCTATCAGGATCTCATAAACAACTACATGACACCAAGGAGCGGTAGTCTCGGCGAGATGCAGCAGGTCATCAAGGCCTTCAACGGCAGTCAGGGAGATCTGACGACCGTCAAGGGAGACAGCCTGTTTCCCGTACTCAATATGCTCAACTGCAGATATTTCATTCTCGGAGGAGGGGACAACCGCACCTTTGCCGTCAGAAATCCGTTTGCCATGGGCAACGCCTGGTTTGTGGACTGCGTCAAGACCGTGTGCACGCCCAACGAGGAGATAGCTGCTCTCGGCGTTACAAATCTCCGCAAGACCGCCGTGGTCGACACGGCTTTCGCTGCGGTTGCAGGCAATGCAGATGCCGTTGTGACGCACGACTCCACAAGCACCATCCGCCTCACGAAATATGAACCGAACTCTCTTGACTACGAGGCTTCATCGCCAAGCGGCGGAGTGGCAGTGTTCTCCGAAGTATACTATCCGGGGTGGACTGCAACCATTGACGGTAAGCCTCTTGAGATAGGCAGGGCGGACTATATTCTCCGCATGGCGTACATACCCGCCGGGCAACACACCATACACATGGAGTACAAGCCCGGTTCAATCAAGACGACCGAGACGCTGGCATACATCGCCATCTGCCTGCTAATAGCGGGATTTGCCGTTTCCGCGGGGATGACCGTAAAGAAGCTACTCAAAAAAAACACAAACAAACAATGAACAAACCGAGCATACCGAAAGGAACACGCGACTTCTCGCCTGCGGAAACGGCGAAGCGCAACTACATATTCAATACCATACGTGAGGTCTATGCACTCTACGGGTTTCGTCAGATAGAAACCCCGGCCATGGAGAATCTCACGACACTCATGGGCAAGTACGGCGAAGAGGGCGACAAACTGTTGTTCAAGATCCTCAACTCGGGTGACTTCCTCAAGGGTATCAGTCCCGAAGAACTTGACGGCGGCGGTACGGGACGCCTGGCCGCACGACTGTGCGAGAAAGGGCTGCGCTATGACCTCACGGTGCCGTTCGCGCGCTATGTGGTGCAGCACCGCGATGAGCTCCAGATGCCGTTCAAACGCTACCAGATACAGCCCGTATGGAGAGCCGACCGGCCGCAAAAGGGTCGCTACCGCGAGTTTTACCAGTGCGATGCCGATGTGGTTGGTTCGGATTCCCTGCTCAACGAAGTGGAGCTGATGCAGATTGTTGACACCGTGTTCACCAGATTCGGCATCAGAGTGAGCATACACATCAACAACCGCAAGATTCTGACAGGACTTGCCGAACACATAGGGTTTCCCGACAAAATCACCGAACTTACCACCGCCATTGACAAGCTCGACAAGATTGGGCTTGAAAACGTGAAAGCGGAATTGCGGGACAACGGCATAAGCGAAGAAAGCATCGGCAAGCTCTCGCCCATATTCAATGCGGAGGGAGACAACAGCCACAAGCTGGACACTGTTGCCCGGATGCTTGACGGTCAGGAAACCGGGACGAAAGGAGTCGAGGAAGTCCGATTCGTGCTGGAACAGCTCGGTCAACTCGGGCTGACCAATGCCGTGGAACTTGACCTCACGCTGGCACGCGGTCTTAACTACTATACGGGGTGCATCTTCGAAGTCAAGGCCCTTGACGTGCAGATAGGCTCCATCACCGGCGGCGGACGCTACGACAACCTGACCGGTATTTTCGGAATGCCTGGACTCAGCGGCGTAGGGATATCGTTTGGAGCCGACCGTATCTATGATGTGCTTAACCAGCTTGACCTGTATCCCGAAAACGCCATTCGGTCTGCGCGGGTACTGTTCATGAACTTCGGCAAGGACGAGGTCGCGTATTGTCTCAAAATCGCCACCCGGCTGCGCAAGGCCGGCATACGCACTGAGATATATCCCGACTGTGCCAAAATGAAGAAGCAGATGGGCTACGCCAACGCCATCGGTGTGCCGTTTGTGGCTCTTGCCGGCGAAAACGAGATAAGCTCCAATGTGGTAACGCTCAAGGACATGGCTACGGGACAACAGGAGCAGCTCTCCGCCGAAGAGCTCATATCAAAACTTTCCTGAGCACCAGCAGACGCGGACAGGCTGCGAAGAAAAACAAGTTGCGTCCGACTCCTGCAAAATGCAAACCTCCCGGCATCAGACTTGCTGATGCCGGGAGGTTTGCATCGGTTATTTGCCACAATGACTTCCAACGGTGCTACCCGTGAAAATTCCGACTCCATACGGAAAGCCGACTATAATATGTCAGATGTGGACTGTCGTGTTGTTTGCCACGGTTGCGTCAACCTCATATCCCTGCTTCATCTCGGCTTTGCCGCCACATGGAAAAGGCAGGTAAGTAAAGCAGAATATGACTACAGATAACGGCGTTCTGTTGACTCCCTTGATATAAACCTCGCTTGAGGCGAAATTCACCACGTCACCGGAAGGAAGAATCACGTAATTCAACCTAATGCCAAGACGTCCTCTGGTTCCAAAGGCTGTTGACCGCTTTGCTTGAAAGACAGAGCCTTTGGCTACTGCACCTGCCGGTATCGCTACCACGCCATCAACAACAACATCGCGACTTACCTTGAAATCGACAGCTTCACCCTCGTGGACATCAATGGCTCTTACCGACTTGACGGCCTCCAAAGGGACAAGCGTTCCCGCCTTGACAGTAACTTCCTTTTGCGCGACTCCCCCGAGTGAAACTGCAGTCAAAAACACAAACAACAAAATTTTCTTCATCTTTGTGATTTTTTGGTTAGACGATGCAAATTTACATTTTTTGCCATGAACCGCCTGTATATGTATACAGGAATTTATAACCATGTTTTCAACGATACCCACAACTCTCCCTTACAAGGATTATTCGTTGTCTGTTGCTCTTTTGAAGAAGCTTCGGAATCAAAGCTGCCGGAAGAGTAGAACAATACCATTTCACACACCTGTCACAGCTTCAAGATGTAGAAGCATGAGGTGGTGAAAAAATTGCGTACCCAGGGAATGCTGCCGATCAGCGGTGTAAGGCGACGCGGTTTGAGCCGGAACTTGACCTCATAATGTGGGTTTATAAAATAGAAACGCCGGTCCATGACCTGCATGTGCAGTTTTCTGACTATTCTTTCGAATTTCCCTATTGGACACCGGGTACTCTTGATATTCATCAGTTCGGCAATGACATCATCGGGTTCGTTACCCATCTTGAGCATCGCCTTATAGAGAGGACGGGGCAATATATGATAAAACGGGAGATGGCTAAGCACCTTGCCACGGCATATCTGCTGGTGTCCCCCAAAAGGCATTTGCCATGCGGGAAACGACATGAACGCCACTCCGCCGGGGCGGGCATATTTTACCAGATTTTCCACAAACGCCAGCTTGTCAGGGATATGCTCAAGCACGTCATGACATATAATGAGGTCAAACTGGTGCTCAAGTTCCTTGACCGTGAATATGTCGGCGGCAAGAAAAGTACCGGACAACCCCAATTCGGCAAAACACCTCTGCGCCGTATCTATGCGCGAAGGCGACAGGTCCACCCCCGTCACCGAACATTCCCTCTGCGCGAAAGGCACGAGATTGCCACCGTCGCCACAGCCAATCTCCAACACGCGCATACCCTTGAAGAGTTTCTTGAACTGCACGATATACGGAACAAAATATTTTTCGCTGGTAAGAGCCAGCTCATTGAAATACTGCAGACGGTTTACTTGTCGTTCTTGCATGAATGTTTGATTTTGGAAAGCAGGAGGATATAGTAGGCAATATGCGAGAGACCAATAACAAGGGCTATTGACAGCAGGGTATAGTCAGAGTCCCATCCGGCAGAACCTTGATGCCACAAGCCTGTGATTACACACAGCACAGATACAGACAGCCCGAGCCACACAAGGGAAGATGTGCCCTCTCGGTCGGATGACGGCTCAAGATGGCTGCGCCGCATACCATAGGCATGATAGATGTCAAGCCCTATCAGCATCCACAGCACGAGACGTATCCACGTGTCGGCAGGAAGACTCAGGGCAACGACAAAGCACGATATGATACCCAGCAGCGGCACCCATGGAACCCAAGGCACCCGAAACGCTCTGGGGACATCGGGCAACGACTTGCGCATGATGATGATGCCCGCGCATACAAGGATAAAGGCAAACAGCGTACCTATGCTGCACATCTCGCCGGCGACCCCGGCAGGCACGAATGCGGCCAGCGAGCCCACTACCAGCATGAGCAGGAGCGAGTTGCGTGCAGGGGTGCGGAAACGCCTGTGGAGACGGGAGAAAAGCGGCGGCAGCATACCGTCGCGGCTCATGCTCATGAAGATGCGGCTCTGCGCCATGAGCGTGCCCATGATAACTGAGCAGTAGCCAATGAGGATTGCGAGTATTATGACCTTGTTCAGCCATGGATAGGCGGGTCTGACAATGCCGCAGGCATCGGGAACTCCCATTTTTGAAATGGCGATGGCCACGGGCGCGATTCCCTCACTGCCCCGAAAATCAGTGTAATGGGCAACGCCGGTCATCACATGGGCAAACAGCAAATACAGCAGGAGACAAACCGCCAGCGAGCCGAGTATTCCTATCGGCATATTGCGCCGGGGGTTGCGGGTCTCCTGCGCCGTAGTGCTGACCACGTCAAAACCCAGATAGGCAAAGAATATGACGGCTGCACCGCGCAATACACCCGAAATGCCAAATTCGCCTATTGTTCCTGTGTTTTCGGGCAGGAAAGGCGTGTAGTTGTCGGTGTTGATGTATTTCCATCCCAACACTATGAACACTACAATAATCCCTATCTTCATAAAGACAACAATGAAATTAAACACGGCGCTCTCCTTTGTCCCCCTTACAAGAAGCAGGCTTATGGCGACAACAACCAGAAAGGCGGGCAAATTCATTATGCCGCCCTCCCAGGGACAGGCAGAGAATTCCGGTGGCACTGTTATGCCAACATCATCAAGGAACGTCACCAGATAGCGACTCCACGAAATACTTACGGTAGTTGCCGCCACGCTATATTCCAAGACAAGATCCCACCCGATAATCCATGCCACCAGTTCGCCCATGGTTGCATATGAATAGGTGTATGCACTACCGGCAATGGGTATCATGGAGGCAAATTCGGCATAACACAGCCCCGCAAAGCAACAGCATACCGAGGCAATGACAAACGATACAACGATGGCAGGACCTGCATTGTTGGCAGCGACCAGTCCGGTGATGGAGAACAGTCCTGCCCCGACAATGGTTCCGACGCCAAGGGCAATCAAGCTGACAGGACCCAACACCCTTCTGAGGGAGCCGGAGCCGCAGTCGCGGGCTTCTTCCTGCAACAGGCTCAATGGCTTGCGTATGAAAATTGACATATATGGTATGTTATTGTTCTTTGTTTCTTATCAGCGGACGTGTCTGCTCCATGAGCCAGTAAAGTTCGTCCGCTGTCTCTGCGCGAAGCATTGCGATACGGTGTTCACGGAAGTTCGGAAGCCCCTTGAACAGCGGTGTAGCCGCAAGATGCCGGCGCACATGGAGGATGCCCCGGTATTCGCCGATATGGCTGACGCTTGTCTGTACCTGTTTTTTGAGCACGTCAAGTTTCCAGTCGGGTGTCATGGGCTTGTAGTCGCTCTGCACGGCAGAACTTGCATCAATGGGCGCATCAGGATGCAGGACATCATGAATCTCCTTGAATATCCATGGCCGCCCGAACGAAGCGCGCCCTACCATGACAGCATCAACTCCGTAGTCACGAAATGCACCAACAACCTTGGAGGCCGAATCAATGTCTCCGTTGCCTATGACGGGTATATGCAGTGCGGGGTTTTTCTTCAGTTCTCCAATGGGTTGCCAGTTTGCCGTGCCCGTATACATCTGCGAGCGGGTGCGCCCATGCACAGTGACTGCCTTGATACCCTGTTCCTGAAGCCTTACGGCAAGCTCGCCTATTATGACATTGCCGCAGTCCCACCCCAACCGCGTCTTGGCGGTGACTGGCACGTCAACGGCATCAACCACGGCCTTGGCAATATCCAACAGCAACGGAACGTTCTGCATCAGTCCCGCGCCAGCCCCCTTGCCGGCCACTCTCTTGACGGGGCAGCCGAAATTGATGTCAAGGATATCTGGATGGGAACGTTCCATCACTATCTTTGCCGCCCGGGCCATTTCCTTGGGTTCCCTGCCATAGATCTGGATGACCACCGGGCGTTCTTCTTCGCACACGGCAAGTTTCTGCAGCGACTTGTTGACCATGCGTGTCAGTGCATCGCACGAGACGAACTCGGAGTAAACCATGGCGGCCCCCAACTGTTTGCACAGCAGGCGGAAGCCCCTGTCGGTGACATCCTCCATGGGAGCCAGAAAGACCGGGCGAGACCCCAACGCTATATTGCCTATATTCATCTGTGGCGACCTCTTTTGAAACAGCAGGCCAATCACTTGCCGCGCGGTTGTGCAGGTTTCCTCATGCTGTCAATCCACGACTGGGCCTCGCTGTCGCCCAACTCCACTGCGCGCTGCAAATTGCTGACAGCGGCCTCCCTGTTTCCAAGTTCACCATAGGCAATGCCCATGAGCTTATAGGAGTCTGAGTCCGTGGGATCAATCTTCTGGGCCTGTCTGGCCGAGATAACCGCCTCTTCGTAGTCACCGGTACGTGTCTCTATTAGGGCTTTCTCTATATGGTACACATACTCGTCTGGATTGAGGGCTATCGCCTGTTCGATGTCCCTCAGTGCCTGCGGATAGAAATTGCACTTTATTTCCGCCTGTTCCTTGAGATAAAAAAAACGGTCGTTGAGACTGCTGAGACCTACAATGTTCTGATAGTCCTGATAGCCCGCCACCGCCTCTTTGTGGCGACCGTAGCGGTCATATTGCTGTGCACGGTAGTATATGTAGGGAGCGGCATCCGCTCTGTATGGGCGGAGAAATCTTGCCACGGCACTGTCAAGCAACGCCAGAACTTGCACCGAGTCGCCGCCCGCCATCTCAAGCGACCGCGACTCACAGAAAAGGTTCTCCGACGAGCGGAAGTCCGTCTTGTTTATCTCGTTGTATACACCGGCTGCATCGGAATATCTCTTCATGGCGTACAGGCACTTGCCCTTGTGCATGAGATAAAGCGGAGTGCTCAGAAGAGCATAGGCCTTGTCTATCTCGTCCAAAGCCCTCTTGAGAGTCCAGTCCTTATATGGCTTGTAGTCCTTGTTCTGATTGAGAAGATAGAAAGTGGTACTCATGTTGTAGTGGATGTCGGCAGAATCCGCACATATCCCGAGAGCTGCATCGTAGTCTGCCTCCGCCTTGGCATATTGCTGCGTTGAGGCATAGTAGAGGGCTCTCTGCACATAGCCGAAGCTGCTGGCCGGATATTTCATGACAAAGTCCTCGAGGCAAGTAAGATAGGAAACGGTATCCTCGGAATTCTTGGCAAGCAGATAGAGGTAGCTGGAGGCTTGTTTCTCACCTGACGGCAACTGCTTGGGCATATAGATGTCGTTGAGCGACGCGTTGGCGGCAGACATGGTTTCCACCGTAAGTGCCGGGATTATCTCCACTCCCACCGCAAACATCCTGTCGGCTTCACCGTCTGCGCCTTTCTGGATTACGGCCACCACCTCGCCATCGGCATTGAGGAGAGGAAGACCTATGAACGCCTTGTCAGCAGGCATTGACAACGTATAGTATGCCAGCCCTCCGTGTTCTTCCACTCCGGAAATCCAAGCGTCAACCATCCGTCCCTTTTTGTTGTCAGCAACAGCTATGCAGGCTTTGCTTCCTACACCAAATTTGCCGGTAGCCATGCGCAGCGGCGGCACATCGCAATCGCGGACTGTAAACTTGGTCACATCATAAAGGTCGTTGGCTCCGGCTATCCTGTAGGCAGGATACGTCTTGCCTTTGCAGGATGTCACGACAGCAGAAGAGGCGTGTTTGAACAAGCCATACGGAGCAAGGACTGTCACACAACCGTCTGCCGTACTGTCGGAAAGGATTGCCACTCCCCAAGCCTTACCAAGGGGATTCCCCTCGGCATCGGCGGTACTGACGCTGACAACCGACGACAGTGCTCTCTTGTCCACCGCCCCTTGCGACATGATTGCCGCCACGGCGAAAAGGAACAGAATTATTGTCTTTTTCATCGTTTCAGAAGAATTTTCGCATTGTTTACCGCAGCTTCGGTCAGTTTCTCCCCCGAGAGCATCTTGGCTATTTCCTCCACCCTCGCCTGTGGGGAAAGTTGTTCTATATGCGTGTGCGCCTGGCCATCACTGCTTTCTTTATAGACCCTGTAATGGTGCTGTCCGACAGCGGCTATCTGGGGCTGATGGGTTATGCAGATGACCTGACGGCCGTTTTCCGCCATGCTTTCCATCACAGAAGCCATCTTGTCGGATATCTTACCCGACACGCCGGTATCTATCTCATCGAATATTATTGTGGGCAACGACCTGTGCGCAGACAGCAGGGCTTTGAGCGAGAGCATCACGCGGGCGACCTCGCCGCCCGATGCGACCTTGGATATGTTGCACAAAGGAACGTTCTTGTTGGAGCTGAACAAGAACACCACATCATCCATACCTGTGGCGGCAAGCTGCTCCAATGGTTCCTGTCTCACTTCAAACCTCACGTCAGGCATTCCCAGAGACCGCAACTGACGGACAATGGCTTCTTCCATCTTGCCGGCAGCGGAGGCACGTCCGGCGGACAGCCGCCGTGCTGTCTCTGTCGCCTGCTGCATGAGTCTGGCACATTGCCTCTGCTTCCCGTCAAGTGCCTCCGCACTGTCGGTCATGTCATGAAGCTGTACTTCCATTTCCGACTGCAGTGCCAACAACTCGGCGACAGACTGCCTGTGATATTTTTTCATCAGGGCATATATGGTGTTGAGGCGTTCCCCTACAACCTCGGCCCGTTCCGGATCGAAGTCCACATCCTGCTGTCTGCGAACCAGCTCCGACTGTATATCGTCAAGCTCAATACGGCAGCTGTCCAACCGCTCCGCCAAACGTGAGACTGGCGCATAGACATCTCCGATACGTTCAAGCCCGTTCTGCGCCGCACGAATTTCTGCAAGACTGCGGTCAAGGTCACCGGACGCACCGAAAACCGCATCCTTGATGTTTTCCGCGTTGTCAAGTATCAGTTGCTCTTCTTCAAGCCTTTCCTGCTCCCCGTCTTCAAGGTTGGCAGACGACAGTTCTTTCAGCCGGAACTGTAGGAAGTCTGAATTTTCGCTTTCGTCATTTATACGGGTCTTCAGCGCCTCCAGCTCTTTTTCACAGTTTCTGAAAGCCCTGTACTGCACGGCGTAGTCCCTTGCAAGCGCATCGTTGCCTGCCACCGAATCCACCACGTCAAGAATGAACTTGGCGTTGTTGAGCAACAGGTTCTGGTGTTGTGAATGTATGTCAACCAGTTGGGAACACAACTCCTTGACCACAGCCAACTGGACGGGAGTGTCATTGATGAACGCACGGCTTTTGCCGGATGACGTAAGTTCACGTCTGATAATGCACTCGCCGTCTTCAATGTCAAGGTCGTTCCGGTCAAAGAAATCCCGGACTTCACATCCCGATACGGAAAAGACAGCTTCAACGGTGCAGCGTCCGGCTCCCGCACTGATGACAGAAGAGTCCGCCCTGCTGCCGAGAATCAGGGAGAGTGCGCCAAGAAGAATGCTCTTGCCTGCTCCGGTTTCTCCTGTAATGACAGAGAAACCGGAATCAAAACTTATGTCCAGATTCTCTATGAGCGCATAGTTCCGTATTCTCAGGTTGTTCAGCATCAGCGTTTGTCCTCCCTTTATTTCAGCATTTGCTTCCAGTAAGCCGTCTGTGATGCGTTGAGCTTTGTCAGAAATTCATACAGGGGTTGCTTGTTGCTTTCAGTTTCCTGCCCACGGTAAATCCCCACAAGTTCATCACGCTTGTATTCCGAAAACATTTGCGGCCAGCCACTCATGGGCTTGTTTTCACGCGCCTCTTTGAGCAATGCGAAACAGTCTGTCACGGCGGCGCGGGCCATGTCGGGGTTTTCAACCATCCTGTCCAGTCCCTCACGGTGATATTTGTATTGCAACTGGCGGAAAGGGGCGAATTTCTCCTCAAGGTAATCGTTGATGATGCCAAAACGGTTGGTAGCATCGTCAAAGGCTTTCCATCCTTTGACATTGAGATTCTGTGAATTGTTTACAATCGTCATGGCTTTCTCAAGCATCTCCGTGCCGCCCGATGGGGCCATCGCATCCATGTCCAGGCCTATTATGAGATAGGCGTAATATGCAAGCAGGGCTGTAAGGGAGTTGTCAATGTTGTCAATGTTGAATTCCAGTTGGTCGAACTCGTTGTAATTGAACTGGAAATCCTTGTCCCTTTTGCTGAAGACCGTGGTGTTGTAGGTTGCCCCGTAGACCGGACGCTGCGAACTTATATACGCCTCACAAGAAGCAAGACCGCTGGCATCGCTGTATTTTGACACAACGATAGTAAAGCCGCACTTGATGCGCTCATTGGCATTGTATTGCTGGTTCGTCCAGTGTCGTTCGTTGAGAAATGCTGTTATGGACTGCTTGAGATTGTCAAACACGGTCTTGTTTGTCCCGTCAAGGCGGGAGGTGTTGATTTCCACCCTGGCGTTGAGTTCCTGAGCACAGACCCTGCCAAGCATACAGAACGCCGACAAGACAAAGAGCAGTATGATGTTTCCGGTTC
>CAVHBF010000024.1:16863-20052 GCA_963634195.1 Bacteroides thetaiotaomicron
AGACTGGTTTCTGATAGCTGTCAAACGAATATCGGGGACAGTCATTGCCTTATTCCCAAAGTTTCTCAAGACGGTCCACAATGTCGGCCGCTACTTCTGTCTTGGGCTTGAGCGGAAACGTTTCCTGCTCGCCGGATCGGCATATTATGGATATCCTGTTGGTATCGCAGTTGAACCCCGCTCCCTCATCCCTGAGCGAGTTGAGGACGATAAAGTCAAAGTTCTTTTTCCGCAGTTTCTGTTGCGCATTCTGTTGCTCGTTGTCTGTTTCAAGGGCAAAACCCACGAGCTTCTGCCCCTCGGTCTTCCGCTCGCCCAATGCTGCGGCAATATCGCGGGTTGGCTTCAGGGTAATGGTCTGGGCTCCTTTTTCGCGTTTTATCTTCCTGCCGGAAGATGTTTCGGGCGTGAAGTCCGCCACTGCGGCACTGAGCACGGCCGCATCGCACCCGGCAAACAGGGACGTTGCGGCTTCATACATCTCCCCGGCACTCTTCACCCTTGTCACGCTGACTCTCGGATGATTGATGCAGAGCTGTACAGGACCGCTGACCAGCTCCACTTTGGCCCCGCGCGCAGCGCACTCCAGAGCTATGGCATAGCCCATCTTGCCGCTTGAATAATTGCCGACGAACCTCACGGGGTCTATGTTCTCATAGGTAGGCCCCGCCGTAACGACTATCGTCCTGCCTTCAAGTGTCTGCGCTGCCGACAAGCATCCTGATACAATCCGGAATATGTTTTCTGGTTCTTCCATGCGCCCCTTTCCCACAAGTTTGCTTGCCAACTCGCCAGATGCCGGTTCTATTATGTTGTTGCCGAACGAGCGCAGGGTGGCAAGATTATGTCTGGTGGCGGGATGTGCAAACATATCAAGGTCCATAGCCGGCGCAACGAACACGGGTGCTTTCATTGACAGGTAGGTGGTTATCAGCATGTTGTCGGCAACACCGTTGGCCATCTTGGCTATGGTTGATGCTGTAGCAGGAGCCACAACCATGGCATCCGCCCACAGGCCGAGGTCCACATGGCTATGCCAGCTGCCGTCACGACGGGCAAAAAAATCACTGATTACGGGTTTTGACGTCAATGCCGACAGGGTCACTGGAGTGATGAACTCCTTGCCGGCAGGAGTGATGACAACCTGTACCTCCGCCCCTGCCTTTACAAAAAGCCTTATGAGCTGACATGCCTTGTAGGCGGCGATGCTGCCCGTTATGCCCAACACGATGTGTTTGCCTTTCAGTGCCATCAAGACTGCTTCCTTGACTGTTTGTATTCCAGATACAACTGCGTGAGCTTGTGTTTGGTGTCGTATGCAAAGTCTCCTCGCTGCATCCAGTCATAATATGAGGGGTCTTGGCCGAACACGTCAAACACGGGAAGCCCCTTGTATTTTCCGAAGTTGAATACCACCTTGCCATTGGTGTCATATACCATTCTTCCGGCGAAATCCACCGCATTGTCCCTCTTGCTGAACTCCGCCAAATCACCGATGTCGTTGTTGAGGACATCCGGATATTTGTCAAGTTGCGCCTTGAGCACTTCGTATGTTGCAGTAACGTCGGCAAGGGCAGAGTGGGCCTTGACCTCCTGCCCGGCAACGCAGATACCGTTTTCAAGATCTTTGCCGCAATAATACTTGTAGGCAGCCACAAGCGTGCGCGGTTCAAGCTTGTGATAGATGTTCTGTACGTCAACGAGCTTGCGCTTGCTCAAGTCTAGTTCCACTCCCGCACGGTGGAACTCCTCAATAAGCATCGGCACGTCAAATTTGTTGGAGTTGAAGCCGGCAAGGTCGCACCCCTCAAGGAACTGCCTCATGCTGTCTGCCACCTGCCGGAAAGTCGGTTCGTTCTTCACATCGTCATCCGTTATGTGGTGTACCGCCGATGCCGACGCGGGGATAGGCATCTCCGGGTTTATCCTTCGGCACTTGCTCTCTTCCTTTCCGTTGGGATGAACCTTTACGCAGCATATTTCAACAATACGGTCTTTTTGGATGTTGACACCTGTCGTCTCAAGGTCAAAGAACACAATGGGATTCTTCAGATTCAGTTTCATTGGTTAGCTGTTTTACTGTTAAATCAGAGGGGCGGACTGTATCTTTAAGGAATGCCCGCCACATATGAAGCCAAAGGACGGTTCAGTTCGTTATCAGCAGCGGCATGAGCAACATTATGGTTTCTGTCTGCTCTTCCTGAGTCACGGGAACAATAAGCGCAGCTCGGCTCGGGTCTGACAGTTTCAACACAATTTCTTCGCTGCCGAGACGGTTGACCAGATCAACCAGATAATCCCCCTGGAAGCCAATCTTGATGGGCACGCTGTCGTATTGGCACACAATCTGCTCCTCCGCCGACTGGGCATAGTTGTTGTTTTCCGCCGACAAGGTCATCTTGTCCGAGTCGAGTTGCATCTTGACAAGACAAGTGCTTTTGTCCGCAATGGCAATAACCCGGCGCAGGGCGTTGACAAGCGAACTGCGGTCAATGGTCGCTATGCGGTCATTGCCCTGCGGTATCACCCTGCGGTAGTTGGGATACGGTTCCTGTACCAGACGGCAGAACATGGAGAATCTGCCCATCTCAAACGTCGCGTTCCCCTCGGCATTGGTCTTCACGTTGGTCTCTCCGTTGAATTTGTCAAGAACGGAACGTATGATGCCTATCGGTTTCGGGGGAAGAATGAAACTTTCCGTTATTCCGTGCGTGTCACATTCTACGACAGTCCGTGCCAGTTTCCGCCCGTCGCTCGCCACAACGGAGAAATCCTCTGGGGTCAAGTCAAAGAATACCCCCTGCATGGCTTTGCGCGATTCTTCGGTTGATGCTGCCACCACAGCATTGCCCAATGCCACGTTGAGAGCTTTGGTGGAAACGCTGAACGATGCCGTTTCGCCCTCAACGGTTCTGAGTTCAGGAAACTCATCTGCATTTTCACCCTGAAACACCATATGACCGTTCTGGTAACTGAGATTGATCTGGAGCGACGAGGTGTTGACATCAAACGTAAGCGGTTGTTCGGGAATGGTCTTCAGTATCTCCAGAATGCGTTTTGCATTCACTGCGATCCTGTAGTCGCCGGACGCGTCAATCAGATCCAGCGAGCACGACAATGTTATCTCCTTGTCGGTAGAGCGCATCTTGAGGATATTCCCGCTGATGTCAAACAGCACGCATGACTGGA
>CAVHBF010000025.1:0-19648 GCA_963634195.1 Bacteroides thetaiotaomicron
GTTGTATGGTCCTCCGCTGTATCCGCTCCCGTTTCCCGCCGTCACGATGTAATAAAAGCCGGACAGGATGGGGATTGTCTGGAGAGCCTGGCTGTAGGCGGTTCTCAGATTTGCCAAGGTTCTTTGAATCAGAGGCTGTTCTTCCGTTCCCGTGAGTGCATTTGCTTTTGCAAGTGCGGAAATGTAGTTGTCTACGGCTTCTTTTTTGTGATACCCCGGGTCGCAGCCTGCCATGATGTCCGCTCCCAATGTGCCGTACTGCTGTAAGGTCTCTTTGATGTCTTGTGTTGAGCCATTTGACTGCAACACTTCCACGTAATCTTCGGGTACTGGTTCAAGATACCACCGGTTTACTCCGTATTCCCGGGCTTCCTGCCGCGTACCCCACACGTTGAGACTGCCTGCGGTTTCCACCGGACCGTTGTGGCTGTTGGTCAGGGAGAATACGCAGGTGCTGCCTGCATTTTGGATTGTGTACTTCCCGTCTTCGTCAGTTGCGATGTCTTGTGCCACGGGGTCTGTGGTGGCGGCGACGTTACAGTTGAAAGCCGCAGCTGATTTCCCTATGTAGGTATTGTCGCTTGGATTGTAGATGAGCCAGTAGTCTCCGTCAGCTATCAGCTTGTACACCATGCTGTAGTTGTACGGATCGTATGCAGACCAGCACACAAGCCCGCTTTTGTTGTATAGTGCCGACTTGTATTCATAGTTGTATGGTCCGTTGCTGTAGCCCGGACCGTTTCCTGCAGAAACGATTCTGTAATAACCGGCAGTAACAGGACAGACAGTGTGGATTCCGTTTGCCAAAATTGCTGCCGCGGGTATCTGTGTGCTTTCAGGCGGGAGGTTTGTACCAGATATTTTTGTCTGCGCCGGTATGGGGTGTACCCCCGTAGCGTAAGCAGGCACGATGTATATAAACAGAAAAATCAGATAGGAAGCGGTCTTGTACACCTTTGCTGCTGGTTAAAAAATGGTGCTGCAAATGTAAGTGATTTGTTTTTAATCTTCCTATCGGATAATGTTTATTGTTGTTGTGTATTTGATTTTTCTCGCGAAGGGGAAATATCGTTTAGCGGACATCCCCGGCTCGCACCGTTCTGATGCGATCCGGGGATGTCCGCTAAACAAGAAACTAGACTTATGCCGGTTCCATATTGGTGTATACGGTCTGTACGTCATCAAAATCCTCAAGCTTCTCGACCATCTTGTCTATGGTCTCCCGTTGCTCTTCCGTTACGCTTTTCAAGTCGTTGGGAACATAGGTGAACTCTCCTCCGACATCCTCGTAACCGCTCTCCTCAAGATATTTCTGAATGACACCAAAGCTCTTGGGATCTCCGTAGATGGTGATGGTTCCTTCTTCTGGGTCTTCATCGTATTCGTCCTCAACGCCGAGGTCAATGGTATCCAGAATGAATTCGTCCATGTCCATATCCTCTTTTTTCTTGAATGTGAACACGCACTTGTGGTCAAACAGGAAAGCAAGGCTTCCCATGGTTCCAAGGTTTCCGTTGAATTTGTTGAAGATGGAACGGACATCTGCAACGGTTCTGGTCGGGTTGTCTGTCAATGTGTCAACGAAAACAGCTATGCCGTGAGGTCCGTATCCTTCATATGTCATGGATTTGTACTCGCTTTGGTCTTTGCCCATGGCATTCTTTATGGCTCTCTCTATGTTGTCTTTCGGCATATTCTCGCGCTTGCAGACGGCGATGACACTTCGTAGCGTAGGGTTGTTTTCAGGCTCCGGTCCGCCGGCCTTGACAGCAATGGCTATTTGTTTGCCCAGACGCGTGAACGTCTTGGCCATGTGTCCCCAACGTTTCAGTTTTGCCGCTTTTCTGTATTCAAATGCTCTTCCCATAATGTTATCAGTATGTTGTTAACGTAGTTCTGCTTGTAGTTTAAGTTTGAAATTGTTGATAAGTGCTTGCATCACTTTGTCTATCTGTTTGTCTGTAAGCGTCTTGCCGGTGTCTTGCAAAGTAAAGTTGACGGCGTAGCTTTTTTTGTTTTCGGGCAGGTTCTTGCCTTCATATACGTCAAACAGTTCTATCTTCTTGAGCAAGTTGCGTTCCGTTTGGTATGCCACGGCTTCTATTTCCTGAAATGTGGTGCTCTTGTCAATGAGCAACGAAAGGTCTCTGCTGACAGACGGGAACTTGCTTATTTCCGTGTATCTGACTTCGTTCTTGCGGTTTTTCTTCATCATCAAATCCCAGTTTATGTCTGCATAGTATACAGGGACTTTCAGTTCTGCGGTCTTGAGTGCCTTGTTGCTCACAATGCCTATTGTGGAATAGATTTTTCCGTTTTTGTCTGTTATCTGCAGTGCGGAAGCATAGATGTCGCTTGTGTACTCCTTGAAATACAGCAGTCCGAGGCTGATACCCAGCCTGGCAAATATGTTCTCCACATACGCCTTGAGGTTGTAGAAAGAGAAAGGCCTATTCTCGTGCAGCCACGAGTTTTCTGTTTGGTTTCCTGTTATCCAAAGGCCAAGGTGAAGTCCCTCGCAGTAGGCATGCAGCCTGTCGTTTTCGTCTTTGCTGTTTTTGTCAAAGGTATAAACCTTGCCGAATTCATACATCTTGAGGTTTGTTGCCTTGTGGTTGATGTTGAAGCGGAGAACTTCCAGACCGCCAAAGAGCAGCGTCTGGCGCAAGACGCTCAGGTCTTCGCTTAGCGGGTTAAGCAGCTTGACGCAGTTCTGCATGGGATATGCGTCCGAGTGGCTGTAGTATGACGCTTTTGTCAGGGAATTGTTTAGTATCTCATTGAATCCTTGTGCCGTCAACTGTTCGGAAATTATGTTTTGCAGCTTATTGCAGCGGTCTTCTTCTCCTTTTATTGTCAGCGATGAATTGATGGAAGAGGGAATCTGGACGTTGTTGTAGCCGTAAATGCGCAGCACCTCTTCGGCAATGTCGCACGGACGCCTTACGTCAACCCTGTATGGAGGGACGGACAAATCCACTCCCTCTGCGGTTTCATTGGAGAGTTTTATCTCAAGACTTGCGAGGATGCTCTTGACGATACCAACAGGTATCGCTTTTCCTGTTAGGTTATTAAGATATTGGTAATCAAGATGGATACTGTAGTCTGCTATAGGAGAGGTATAAACGTCTTTTATTTCCATTGAAACGTTTCCGCCAGCCAGTTCCTTTGCCAGAATGGCAGCCTGCTTGAGTGCGTATATAACTCCGTTGGGGTCAATGCCTCTCTCAAATCTGAAACTGGCATCTGTGCTCAGACCGTGCCGCCGGGCGGACTTGCGCACTGTGGTTGGATTGAAATATGCGGACTCGAACAACACGTTTCGTGTGCTGTCGTATGTTCCAGAACCTTTGCCCCCCAAGATTCCCGCTATACACATGGGCTCTTTTGCGTTGCATATGGTGAGGTCCTCGTCTGACAGTATGTGTTCGGCCCCGTCAAGTGTGACGAAAGGAGTCCCGCTTTGTTGGGTGTCTACAATCACGGTGTTCCCCTCAATCATGTCTGCGTCGAAGCAGTGCAGTGGCTGACCGTATGCATGCATGATGAAGTTTGTTATGTCAACGATGTTGTTTATAGGTCTTAGTCCTATGGTTCTTAGTTTTTGCTTGAGCCAGTCAGGGCTGTCTTTGACTTCGCAGCCAGTAATGGTTACAGCCGCGTATCTGGGGCATCTCTTGGGGTCTTTTATTTGGATGTCGATTTCAAGGTCGTGGTTGTCCACCTTGAAATCACTGTCCGACGGACGGTGCAGCGATGTCTCATATCCATTTTGCTTGAGCCAGGCGTACAAGTCACGGGCCACCCCGTAGTGCGAACAGGCGTCTGCCCGGTTCGGAGTGATGTCCACTTCTATCAGGTAGTCGCTTTTTATGCCGTAGAAATCTGCCGCAGGCATACCCACGGGCGTTTCACTCGGCAAGACGATTATGCCGTCATGGTTTGTTCCTGTCCCTATTTCGTCTTCCGCACAGAGCATTCCGTAACTCTCTACTCCGCGTAATTTTGAACGTTTGATGGTAAACGGGTTGTCGCCGTCGTACAGCACCGTCCCGATGGTTGCGACTATCACTTTCTGGTTGCAGGAGACGTTTGGGGCTCCGCACACGATTTGCAAAGGAGAGCCTTGTCCCACATTGACGCTGCAGATATGCATGTGGTCTGAGTTGGGGTGCTTCTCGCAGGTCTCTACTTGTCCCACACACAACCCTTTGAGACCGCCTTTTATGGACTGTACTTCCTCAACAGAACCGACTTCAAGCCCGATTGAAGTGAGAGCCTCTGCCGTTTCCTCCGGTGTCAGTTCGAAATCAACGTATTCTTTTAGCCAATTATATGAAATGTTCATTTGCTGGTTGTTTTGTTTTTCCTGTCGTTTTTATCAACGTGCAAAGTTAGTGTATTTTTACAATTGAGAATTGGAGCGTGTTATGAAAAATCCTCCTGCCGTTGGATTTTTAGTTGAAGTTGAAACGGACATACAATCGCAGGCGCGGTTCGTTTGCCGCTTTATGTGTGCGGGGTCTTGCGCTGTTCGACTATTTTCCGGATCTTTTGCGTCAGTGCGGTGTTGGCCAGGAGTTGTTCCAGAGTCGGCGACATCCGCCAGCGCCAGTAGTGCCGTGGTATTTCCGGGTGGTTGATTTGCTCCTGTTCCAGCTTGTCGCTTCTGAAATCCTCGCTGATGCCGAGCCAGTCCTGTAGGGCAAGTATGCACAACAGGGAATTCGATCTGACGTGATGGCTTATGACAAGCTCGCAGTCCTGTGCTGAAAGCAGCTGCGGCACGGGAGAGGACTGCTTGAGTACTTTGTTCCAGTATTCGGAGGTCTTGTCGGGATTCTGTTTCCACCACAGCCGCAGGGGTGCCATGTCGTGGGTGGCTATTGTGTCCACGGAGTAGAACGGGGTCTTCGACAGGTCGTCGAATCTCGTGTCTGGCGTTTTCGGCATGGATTCTATTTCCAGTGTTAGCACATTGAGGTCTTCCAGCACCTTCGGGACACAACTGGGAATCATACCGAGGTCTTCTGCGCATGCCAGCATTGGCGTTGCGTATATCACCTTGGGCAGTCTCTGGTAAGCAGTCTCTGCCCAGAAATGATTGTGGCGTTCGTAGAAGAAATACTGGTATATTCTGTCATAGGCGGACCTGTTGTTTTCGGAAAGGTGCTTGTACTCTTTCGTGTCTTTGCCCAATATGTTCATGTGGAACAGTTTCGCATCTGGCGCAGTTTTGATGAACAGCACATTGGTGTATGTCGACAGAAACACCTCGCGCTGCTGTCCTGAAAACCCCATGTCTCTGAGAACACGGTCAATGGCACGCTGGGAGTGTGCATATTTTTTGAGGAGCGTCCATTTGCCGTCTTCGCGGAACTCGAAGAAATGCTCTTTTGCAACGGGCAGCAACTCGCCGAAATGTCTTTGCATCTCACCCTCCGTATAGTGTACGCTTGTGTAGTATTCGGGATTTTCCGTAAAGCCCAGGATTTTGAGTTCCTGCGGTGTTAGCGGAAGCCCGGGGTTGAAGTGTCCCAAAGTCCCGTAGTAGTGCGCTGTCGGTATTTCCCATATACGGAAGAAACCGAGGACATGGTCAATCCTGTATGCGTCGAAATATCGCGACATCTGGACAAGCCTGTTTGTCCACCACGAGGCGTTGTCTGTCAGAATGTTTTTCCAGTTGTAGGTCGGAAACCCCCAATTCTGTCCGTGGGCGGAGAACATGTCAGGGGGAGCCCCTGCCTGACAGTCCATGTTCAGGTATCTGGGGAATACCCAGGCCGGCACGCTGTCACGGCTTACGCCGATGGGTATGTCGCCCTTCAGGACAATGTTTTTCTCACGGGCATACTCGTGCACGGTATTCAGTTGGCTGTCCAGAAGATACTGCATTACTCCGTAAAATTCTATTTCGTCATGCAGGTTGCTTGCAGTTGCCCATCTCTGCAGTTCCACCTGGTTGTACTCGCGGAAATTCGGCCATTTGCGGAAATTGGCCGTTCCGTTTATTTTCAGCAGGTATCTGAAAAAACTGTAGGGGGTGAGCCATCCGGCGTTGTCTTTCTTGAAAGCTTTGTATTTGGTGGAGCGCAATATTTCCTGCTTGTTTTCGTCATAGAAAGTGTGTAGGTAGCTTTCTTTCAGCGCAAAAGCCTCGTCGTAGTCCAGAAGTTCCTGGTCGTTTATTGCCTGCCGCCGCTGTTCGTAGATTTTCAGCTTGGTTCTGCTCTTGATTGGAGGCAGGCTGCTGAAGTCCATGTAAATGGGGTGCAGGGCGAACGACGAAATAGGGTTGTACGGATATGAGTCATGCCAATTGCCTTCTCTCGTGGTGTCGTTTATCGGCAGAATCTGGATGACGTTCAGATCTGCTTCGTGTGCCCAGTCTATGAGCTTGCGCAGATCGCCGAAATCGCCGATACCCCAACCGTCGTTTGACCGCAGGGAAAAGACGGGAACTACCACACCGGCCGCTTTCAGCTCGTTCTGGGGCAGTACCGGAGTGTATGTGTCGATGATTGTCTTTTCATAATCCTCGTCAATCTTCTTTATTGTCCTGTTGTTTCCCGCCTCCCATATTGTTTTGTCTGACCTCGTGTCTGCCAACACATACTTGTACAGGAATGTTTCCGTGTCTATCTGGTCTCTGTCAATGGGAAAGGCCCAAGTTCCCATTGAGATTTGGAATCCTTCGATGCCTCCCGACGGATTCCAGTTGCCCGTGGCTTTGTTGTTGCCGCACAGCAGCACCTTGTATCCGCGCGGAGGGATAAAATCTGTAAAGATCAGATTGACATTGGTGCGGTTGACAAGTTCCTTGTCTTCTTCGCTGATTGTGAAGGGGCATATTGTCTTGGAGAAAGCGGAGGAATACAGGTAGTTCTTTCCCCCGTCGCTGTGCCACAGAGCCTGTACTTTGATTGTCTTGTAGCCCTTGAAAAACATGTGGTGGGGATATTTCCCGTGTCCTTTTTCTTCGTCAATGAATGCGTGTTTCTCCGATACTGTGAAGCCGTAGTCTATCTCGTGTATTTTCTTTGACGGCAGTTCTATGGTCTGCCGCCAGAGTTTTCCGTCCTTGCTTTTCAGCTTTATCTGGTCGTTGAGCTCGGCCCGGAGTTTCTTGTTTGAAGAGAGGTTCAGACAAACGGTCTGGTCCGGATTGTGTGTGATATACTCGACTTCTATGTCTATCTTCGTTGTTTCCGACATGTTGTGTGTTGTTTTTACTGATACAGAATGTCATGTAGCGAAGTCCCGTTCATAAATCTGGAACGGTCCACATCGCCCCTTATTCCGTCGACTCTTCCTCGGCAGGTGTATTGCCACATTATGTATTTGTTGCCGTCTGACACATAAGGCGTGCTTTCGCTGTAGGAGGCAATCACGAGAGGGTAGCGTGAAAAGCCCCTGTTTGCCAGATATTTGTTGTAGAAATTCACGTATGTGTACAGCAGGGGTGGCGTGCCGTAGAAATCCTCAACCATATTCAGAAAATCCTTCAGCCTGCTCGCAAACACGTTTGCAGGGACTCCGTTGGCGGCTTCCACGTCTATCAGCGGAACAAGGTCTTGCATGCCCGGCTTCACTACGGATGTCATGTGCTCGAATTGTTCCTGCATGCTGACGTTGGCTCTGAAGAAATGGTAACTCCCCATTGCTATGCCGTGCTTCTTGCCCTCCTCCATGTTGGCATGATAGAAGTCATCGATGAAGTAGTTGCTCTCGGTCGCCTTGACAAAAGCGAAACAGATGTTTTCGTGTTTTGAAACCTCGCTCCAGTCAATTTGTCCCTGATAGTGCGACACGTCAATTCCACCCTCATGCGAGTTGGCGAACCTCCTGCTCCGCAGACTGGCAACCGCAGACTGGGAAAGCTTGGTGTCTTTCTTTATTGTTATGAAAGGATCTGGCTCCGGGGTATGGATGACTATCGCCTTTTTCTTTTCTTTATTTTTCGCCACAGCGGCGGGAGCAACTGAAAAGGCAAGAAATGCCAGCACAAAAAAAACGAGTCCTGTCTTGTATGTTGGATTTGTTCGTGGACGGTTAAACATCTCTGTTTATGATACCTGTTCTGTCTGCGTAGTATTGTACCGCAAAGTTGCGGAAAAAAAGTGATGTGGCAAAATATTATCGGTATAAAGGCAATGGCTTCCGATAAAATATACTACATTTGCCCTTGCTAACGGGACGTGCTTTCCGCCTGTCCGCATTACAGGAATATTGTTTATGCTCAATTTATAATCATGAAAAAATCGGGTCTTATACCATTCGTTTTGTTTGCCGCTTTTGCCTGCAGTGTCAAGGCAGACTACAGTATCTATCCCTTGCCGCAGAAACTGGATTACATCCAGAGCGGGACAGTGACGGTTGGCGGCAGTGTGAACGTTGTGTGCGAAAGCGGAATAGACCAATATACCGTAAACCGCCTCAAGGAGGTTTTCGAAAAAGAAAAAGCTGTCAGGCTGCAGTTCTCCAAAAAGGCTTCGGCAAAGATGCTCAACGTGTATTTGGGGATTTCAGGCTCGGGTGAAATGGTTGACAGATACGTGAAGGGCAATTACAAGGTATCGGCTTTTTCCCGGACGGGCAAATATGACCGTCATTACATCAGGATAGGTTTATCCAGAAAAGGGAAGCCCGAAATAATAGTGCTTGGAGAGCACACCAATGCCGTGTTCTTCGGCTTGGCGTCTCTGGAGCAGATTCTGGAACAGTCCCGTGCGGACAAGGGCGGAACTCCAGTGCTTCAGGCTCTTGAAATCAATGACCATGCCGATATGCAGTACCGCGGCATTGTGGAGGGCTACTACGGCTATCCTTATTCCTTCTCCGTGAAAAATGACCTGATCCGGTTCTTCAAGCGGTTCAAACTCAACACATACCTCTATGGGGCGAAGAGCGATCCGTTCCATTCCGGCTACTGGCGCAAACCGTATCCCGAGGCGATTTCTGCCCTGCAGGAAAAAAACGGCTGGCTTTCGCAGAACATGATCAGGGACTTGGCAAAAGTCTCGATAGAGTCAAAGGTAAATTTCATCTGGGCTATTCACCCCAATAGCGGTACGGCCGTTGACTTCCATACCAAGGAGTCTACGGCCAAGGCCGTTTCCGACGTGATGGACAAGTTCAACCTGATGCACGGGTTGGGAATAAGGCAGTTTGCCGTGTTCCTTGATGATGCGGGGTGGGACTTCAGCGATGTCGGCAACTACCGCGATTTCCTCACAAGTCTGCAGACCGGCCTTGAGGACAGGTACAACCGCAACAATACCAATGCAACGGATACCGTGTTGCCTGTCCACTTCGTGCCGCATATCTATGCCATCAATTTCGCGAAGAAGGAAGATCTCAAGACTTATTTTGATGCCATTTCGCAGACATCGCCGGACATCGTGGTCTACACCACGGGAAGTGGCGTGTGGAGTTCCGTCAAGAATGAGGATTTCGTCACCATGCAGAAGTTGATGAAACGGCCCTTGTCGATGTGGTGGAACTATCCCTGCAACGACAACAAGGACGGCAGGGTCTATACCGCCGACATGTATTCCACGCTTCAGGAGATGGGCCTGCCTGTTCCTGACAGCGATGTGCCGATGTGTATGGGTTTGGTCAGCAATCCCATGCAGCAGGGCGCGGTTTCCAAAATATGCCTGTTTGGCGTGGCTGATTATACATGGAACACAAAGGCGTTTGATACTCGCACCAACTGGCAGGCATCCTTTCCTGCAATAGTGGGAAAATGCAATGCTCCGCTGTTTGGTTTTCTGGCAAAGTATCTGCGCTTTCAGGACGCGGAAGAGCTTAAATCGCTTATAAACAGTTATTCTGAGCGTCCCACGGCAGAAAACAGGGCAGCCTTGTCTGATCTGCTCCGTTCTGTTGAAGACTCTACGGACAAGATGCTCAATATGGTTCCTGATGACAGGAGTCTTGAATTGTTGAAAAACGACTTGATGCCGTGGCTGCGCAAGTTGAACAGAATGGCGGCAATGGCAAATGCCATGCTCGGTCTTGACGGCATAAGCGATGAAAACGAAAAGTGGAGCATATACTGCGATCAGGTCAGAATGTTGAAAGCTTTCAGACAGGACACGCTTTACATGGTTGCGGCATTGGAGGGAATGGGGGAAAACCCTCCCTCTGTCCAGCATCCCGTTGAGCCTTGCGGAGCTCGTCTGATGCCTTTTGTCGAGTCGCTTATTGACAACTGCTACAAACTGGGAGAACGGACTGTATGCGGCTATCCGGTGCTCACGGACAGTAAAACAGGTTCTGTGATCCCGACTCTCGGAACGGAAGTCAGCGATGGTGTGTACTGTGTGGAAATGCGCGAGCCTTATGTGCTTCAGCCGAAAGGGAGCGTGCTGCTCACTCTTCCTGACGGCGGAACGCCCAAGGAAGTTTTCATTGATAAGACGTTGCAGAAGGGCTGGCTTGTGGAAATTTCCCTTCACGGCAGGGATTTCATCGGGTTCGCAAAGGGGTTCAACGAAAAAAGCCGGATAAAATACGTTCGGCTTACCAACACTTCGTCCCGACCGCGCTCCCTGCGTCTTGACAGGTCTCTGATGAGGATTGTCATGCCGTGTGCGCCACAGGTGGAATCGGTGTCATTGCCCAAGGGCAACGTCTACGGCAAACACAACGCGTCCATGCTTGTTGACGGCAACCGCAACACTTTTGCCTGCCTTTACAGAGACCAGAGAGACGGTGACTGCTATACGGTGAAACTCAAGGAACAGCAGCCGGTGTACGATGTTTCCGTCGCTTTTGGAACGACCAATCTGGATTTTCCTAAAGTCGGTCTTGTGCAGGTCTCTGCAGACAGTGTCAATTGGCGCAATCTTAAAGTCAGGGGCACTGGTGTTGAGGAATTTCGCATGACGTTGCCTCAGGTTGATAAGATCAACGAGGATGTGTCGTGCTGCTCTTTTTCCGGCGACGGCAGTCCGGCAAGATATGTCCGCTTTTGCCTGAAAGAGTCTTTTCAGGAGAAGTGGCTCAGGTTGAACGAGATTGAAATCAATCCCTCGTTCCTTGCTTCGCAGTTTGTGCCCGTGGCATCGGTCGTGGCCGCCGGCCAGGCGGGTGTTTCCGTCATCCCGGAAGTGACGGACGGAAAAGCCAACACTGCCTATACTCCCAAGGAAGATGACGTGACAGTTACGTACAATCTGTTTGGCACGATGCTGCCTTCGCGCCTGACGGTATATGCCATCGGCAACGGTGATGGCGGACATGCCGGCGGAGCTGTTGTTCAGGTCGTGTGCGGTGACAAGGTGCTCAGCCTCGGCTGCCTTGGGAACGGAGTCAATGTATTCCCGTTGGACAAGTATCCGGATGCCACGGCCGTCAATGTCAGAATAACCGGCCGCTCGTTCTCCATTGCCGAGATCGTTGAGGAACGGTAGTCCGCCCCGGCTGGTCTGTGGCTGTCTGCGGCGTATTTTCAGGCAAAGTCGTTTCCGGTGTCCCGACAATGTCTTAATTTTGCAGCCGGGTTGGCGTGCGGGTTTTTCGCACGCCCTGGAAAACAGAAATGAATATGATCGGAAAATGGTTTGAGGTTAAAGTAGCCCTGAAACGGACTCTTGACGACGGCTTCCAGAAGCAGGTGAAGGAACTGTACCTGGTTGATGCCATGAACTTCACGGAAGCGGAGACGCGCACTCTGGACGAACTCCGGGTGTATGGCGACATATCTGTAGTGGGCATAAAGCATAGCGATGCCAACGAGCTGGTTGATTCCCACAATCCGGAAGACGGGTTCTGGTATAAGGCGAAGCTGTCTCTCCTGTCCGTTGACGAGTCAAGGGGAAAGGAGAAAAAGGTCAACGTGAATCTATATGTGCGTGCCAAGGGTTTCAGGGAGGCTCTCGCCAATGTTGAAGCTCACATGAGTGGCTCTGTCATGGACTACACGGTCACGTCCATAACCGAAACGGCGGTCATGGACGTGTTTGGCTATAAGGTGGCGGCGGATGGGCGGTAGTCTGTTCCTGTCGTAACAGTATTGGAAATAACAAATACACGTTATGTCGGTCATAGGCGATGCGCTCAACTCGGTAAGGTCGGGTCTTCCTGAAGATGTGACCCTCGTTGCGGTCTCGAAGTATCACCCCGTGGAGGACTTGATGGAGGCCTACAATGAGGGACAGCGTGATTTCGGGGAGAACATAGTGCAGGAACTGCGTGACAAGCAGGCGAGGATGCCTGCCGACATACGGTGGCATTTCATAGGGCACTTGCAGACAAACAAGGTCAAGTACATCGTTCCTTACGTGAGCCTGATTCATTCGGTTGACTCTCTGAAACTGCTGCTGGAAATCAACCGTCAGGGACAGAGGGTTGGGCGTACCGTCGATTGCCTGCTGCAGATTCATGTGGCGGAAGAAACCACCAAGTTCGGTTTTTCTCCCCAGGAGTGTGTAGCGATGCTTCGCGGGTTGGATCTCACGTCTGTCCCGCATGTCAGGTTGCGTGGCATCATGTGCATGGCCACCAATACTTCCGACATGGAGCGGGTGCGCCGCGACTTTCAGGAAGCCCGCTCTTTCTTCGCTGAAATCAAATGCGGGTTCTTTGCCGGCAGCGAGTCGTTCAACGTGCGCTCCTACGGCATGAGCGGTGACTACCATATTGCCCTGCAGACCGGCAGCAACATGGTGAGGGTGGGCACACGCATTTTCGGTCTACGGAAATACTGACTTTCCAAAATCCTGTTTCACCGTGTCGATGCAATTCCCCCTCTTTGTCGCAAAGCGGATGTGGCGTTCAAAGGACAACGCCGGCCGCGTGTCGTCGTTGGGCGTTGACATCGCCACCGTGGGGGTGGCGGTCGGCATGGTAGTGATGATTGTGTCGGTTGCCATTGTCTCGGGGTTCAAGGACGAGATTCGCAACAAGGTTACCGGATTCGGGGCAGGCGTACAGGTTGTCAATGGCGATGCATCGCTGGCCGTGTCGGCTGACGGGCGGACAACGGCCAACTGGCCTGTGGTATGCTCCGGGAAATTTTTCAGCGACATTTGCCGCACGCCCGGCGTGAAGCATGTGCAGAGGGTCACGCAGAAAGCGGGCATCTTCAAGACCGACAGCGATTTCAGGGGAGTAGTCTTCTATGGGGTTGGCGAAGATTTCGATGCCGGTTTCATCTCGTCGCACCTTCTGGAGGGCGAAATGCCGGTGTTCACCAAAGGAAGCCCCCGCAATGACGTTGTCGTCAGCAGTACGGTTGCCCGGGAATTGAACCTTAAGGTGGGTGACAGGGTGTTCGCGTATTTCTTTGACAACGATATAAGGATTCGCCGCTTTTCCGTAAAGGGTATCTACGAAACGAATCTGTCATTGTTTGACACCAACGTGGTGTATGCTGACATTTCCGTTATCAACGGTCTCAACGGCTGGAACGAAACAGACTGCTCCAATGTTGAGATAGCGGTCAGTGATTTCAATCGCATTGAAGACACAGCCGACCGCATCGCCGAAGTCTTGCCTGACACCCCGGATGCCAACGGGTGCTTCTATGCGGTCTACAGCATAGGGGAACTGTACAGTTCCATTTTCGATTGGCTCAATCTGCTTGACCTCAACATCTGGGTAATCCTTGCCCTCATGACTTGCGTTTGCTGCTTTACGGTGATAAGCGGACTACTGATTCTCATATTGGAAAAAACTCCTGCCATCGGCCTGCTCAAGGCTCTTGGAGCTAAAAACAGTGCCGTGCGCAACATATACATATACTACGGCATGTATATCATTGGCAGGGGTGTTGTCTGGGGCAATGCGGTTGGATTGCTGCTTTCTTTCCTGCAGTACCGCTGGCATCTTGTGGGGCTTGACTCTGCCAGCTACTATGTCGATTTTGTGCCCGTTGCATTCAATTGGAACGTTTTGCTCCTGCTCAATCTGGCGATTCTGGTTCTTGGATTGCTGGTGCTGTATCTTCCTACCGTGGTGATTTCCCGTGTCAGACCGGTGAAAGTCCTTAAATTCGATTAGGGTGCGCTCTTTTGTCGTGTCCGTAACAGAGAGACACTTGTGGATTCTGTGCGCTTGAAAGCGGCATTCCTCCCTTGTTTTTTCACCACCTTGTTGTTGATGATATACAGGTCGTGCCGGTCTGCAACGGTTGGATGCCCTAGCAAGTCATAGACCTGTTCCGTGGCGGACGCGGGCGTAATGCTGGTGTCGTTTGTCCCGTCTATGATATCGTCGAAGTCAAATTCATAGTACTGCAAGTTGGGCATTTCGGCGGTTTTGGCGATGTAGAGTTCGTTGTCACCGCCGAGATTGGCAACTATGGCGCGTTTCATCTTGGGTACGCCCTTGACGGCAGTCATGATATAGTATTCGTTTTTCTTGAGGGACGTGTTCTTGAAGAGTGAGCCGCTGAACACGTTGGTCTTGTCGTACGCCGGTGTGCTGTTTGCGGCGATGCCGAATGTGATGTAGGTTGACGGCGTTCCCTTGATTAGCACTGCCGTGCGTGCCGGAATCACTCCGCTGACGGGCGTGAGTTTTATGAGACCGTCTTCCGTGACCGTGTTGGCGGTATACACTTCTTGTCCTTCGGGAACGGTGAGGGCAAAGTCCACGTAGAGCGAGGCGACACCGGCGCTGTTGGTACGTATGGTGTATTCGTCAACAATGTCAATATTCCACAGGGCGTTGTCGCTGTTGGCGTCAATTGCCGCCGCCGATGTGTTGTTGGTACCGACCGCATAGGAAGGGTAGGAGTGGTCTGACAGGTTGAATACCCCCACCGACTTTTCAGTGAGGTAGCATTTTGTCGCATTGTCCGGTGTGGTCATGGCTATGCTCCCCTCCTTGGGATTGCCTTTCGTGTCCTTGGGGAGCATGCCCATGCCGGTGCCTTGCGATGTGATTGTTGCGCCGTCGCCCGTTGATACGGCTCTCCACAGGGCTTCGGGCTTTGAAACCTTGGATGAGGTCACGAGGGTGAGTCCCGAGACCGATACTCCGAGGCATTGGTCTGACGGGCTGGAGGCCGGCGAGAACTTGTAGACGTGCTCGCTGTCCAGTTCCAATAGTTCTGCGTTCTCTACGCCCTCGATGAACTTCATGACGTTTTCGGTCTTTACGTCTCCGCCGTTGTACAGCGTTTCCAACAGGGCTTTTTCCTCAGGCGATTTGATGCTGCCTACGCGCCCCTCGGCCACGCCGGCCAGCGCGGAGAAACGCGCCTTGGCCGCTTCAAGGCGTTCACTGGCGAAGCTCTCCTCTATCCGTGAGAGAGCCTCTGCATTGTCTGGACGCAGGAAATAGTCTTCGAGAAGCATGAACCGCGAGTTGTCGCTGAGTGTGCCCCATGAAAACGGGTTGGCAAGCGACGTGTTGATATTGAGGTATTTGTTGTATTCCTCCGCACTCTCTTTTGTGGAACGCAGGGTGCAGCCCTTGTTGGAGATGCCTACGGCGAAGGGATACGGCTCGTCGCCCAGCCAGTTCTGTCCGTCAGGGTTCAGGTACTTTTTCATGCCGAGGTTGTAGATATAGGCGTTGTTGAACTTGTCGCTTCTGATTATCTGCCATGCGTTCCGCGGTTCGGTGGCCGATGCTGGTGTCTTTGCGTAACTCATCGATGCCGTGGCGGTCGCTCCCTTTGCAGTAAGCCCGTTCTGTGTGTCGGCGCAGAGGAATCCCTGGTTGTTCACGTTCTGCATCATATAGGCTTTCGTGCCTGTTATGTTGGGTGCCGATGCCGCTCGTCCGTACATGAGTGGGAAGCATTCGCGGTAGAGACGGCGTATTTCGGCCGACAGCAGGTCGGCATCGGTGCACGAGCCGTTGGCGTAGATGTATTTGAGGCGTACTATGTCGCCGGACTTGTAGAACTGGAGCGTATTTTCGTTGTCTATGATTTCCTTGGCGACGGTTTTTGTCTTCTCCAGATCATAGGCACCGCGGAATGCGAGGGTGGAAATCCTCAGCCTTGCCGATGCGTGGGAGTTGATCTGCTCGTGGAAGAACAGCTTGATGTATTCGCCGCGGAGCGTGGTCGGCAGTGTCACCTCGTTGTCGTCCTCGTTGTTGATGAACACGTCTTTTGCGCCCAAGGTCCAGTTTTCCCCGTCGGCGGATGTATATGCGTCGGCGTAGCGCACGCGCGAGTTGTAGCCGTCGGGGAAATGGAGGCGGAAAGAGCTTACGGGCACCTCGCCGGTCTTTGACCTGAACACAATGCTGTGGCCTGTGGCACTGGTTGACTCCCAGTAGTCTTTGGTGTTTTCGTTCAGTAGGTTTTGTGCCGATGAGCCTGTTGCGCTCACTACGGCCCAGTTGCTGTTGGGGTACTCCTCGCTGTTTTTGTTGAATTTCTCGTTGAGCGAGAAATGGCGCCACAGCTGCGTGGCCTGGTCTATGCGTTTGTTCAGCGGGTCAAGGTCAATGGTGTCGACGGCTATGTCTGTCTTGGGCAGCCCTGCCACGTTGCCGCTGTCGGTGGCGAGACCCCAGCCGCCGTAGGTCATCTGGAATGCGTTTTCGTAGAGATTGGTCGTGCCGCTGTAGCGGTCAGTGCGCGTGGTGCGGTCATCGTAGTGGTTGAATCCTACTTTGTTGCGGTTGTACCACTTCCCTGATGCGGCGGAGCGCATGTATCCGTGGCGGTAGTACACCTTGTGGGGCTGGTGTCCCTCGCCGCCGCCGAAATTCTCGAGGAAGGAGTACCACGACCCGAACATCTCGTTCTTGCAAGCTTCGCGTATGGTGGCGAGGTATGTCCATGCCGTGTCCGATGCCATCTTGTACCATACGGTCAGCAGGGTGTTTTCCACCTCGTGCTCTTCGTAGCTCCCCGTGTCGTAGTCATGTTCTATTGCCGTGACGCTCTCTGGACGGGCGTTGACAAGGAACTGCACCCATTCGTCGGAACGCCACCATGTGGTCTCGTTGTTGAGCTGTATGGTACCCGAAGATCCTTCGCCGCCGCCGTGCCCGCTCACTCCGAGGTGGTTGTAGTCGTATACCTTGGCGCGCAGATACTGCGGCAGGTCGGGGTTCTCGTCTGTGTTGCCGGAGTCCCAGCACGAGAACAGCACCGTGCGGTTGAAGTCGTCTCCCACTCTCCCTACGCTCTGTATGCCCATATAGCATTGCAGGGCTGCAATGCTGCAGTAGTAGTCGGCGGGGTGTTGGTACTTGCGCGGTACGAGCACCTCCTGGTATGCCCAGTCATAGGCTTGCCCGGTAGGGGCGTCGGGTATGGTCGATGCCCAGGTGAAGAGGTGCTGGCCGTAGCCTCCCTGGGGATGCTGCAGGATGGATAGGTCTGCGGTGCGCTGGAAGAGAAAGTACTTCACGTTGTTGATGTGTGACCAGCTGTCGCACGTAAGCTCGAAACGGTAGTATTCGTCGGCTGGAAACGTCGTGTAGGGGAGTATCTCGGCTTTTATCTCCTTGCCTGTAAGGGCTATGCTGGTGTTCTGGGTCTCGCTTGCACAGAGGGTGTCGCCTGTCGACACTCTCGTTACGGTGAGCGAAATCTTGGGCATTCGGGCATATTTTGGCGTATATGCCAAGTCTGCCCTTGCTCCTGTCTTGGGAACGCGCAGGTAGTATACAAGACTTAGCCCGGAAGAGGGGCTGGTGAGCGATGTCATCACTCCTTTTGTTTCCTGCTTTGAATAGAATTCCCCGTCCTTGAATTTGTAGCACCAGTTGCCCCACGCCGTGTCTGTTTTTGTCTGGTAGCTTTGCGCCTGGAGTCCTGCTGCCCATATCAGCCCCGCAAGGAGTATTGGTGTGAAAAGAGCTTTTCTTGTCGTCTTGTGGAAATGTCTGACAGGTCCGTTTGCAACGGATATAGAATATTTTTTCATTTTGTTTGTCTTTTTCATTTTGGATTGCAAATATATGCATTTATTCTTGTTATCCATCCTTTTATGCAGGTTTTATTGCTTGCCCAGCATTTTTTTTGATTGGCGGAAAATCCGTGGGGCAGCCGGGCAGGTTGGCAAAAAGTTGCATATTGGCTATTGTTTTCTTGGTAAAAAGTTGTAATTTTACACACGGGTCATTGGCAAAAAGTCGTAAATGTATAATCATCAGGGAATCGAACATCAAGGATACGGTCAAAGAGGGCAAGGCTGCATTCAGGCAGGTAAAAAAGGACGGCAGCATCAACAGGGCGAAGAATGCGAAGAAATGCCCGAAGTGCGGAGCGGAAGTGAAGGATGGGCAGAGGTTCTTCTCAAATACCTTGTTGAATCTCAAAATGACGTGATAAGGGGAGATGCAGACAGTCCCTTCTTGATGTAGGACTCATCACGCGACTCTATTGACACCCAGCAATAAAGACACCGCCATTTCAAATATGGACAGATATTGACGGATATCTTCTCCATGATACTTTTGGGAAATTAGTCGAATAAAATAATACCACACCATTCAAAATGCAGATATTACCACTCATAGCGGGAAATGAAGAAGGAAAAGAAACTTTCGGATTTCTACTCAAGTATATTGGGGAAGAATTATTCGGAACAGGTAGCTTCACTCAAAGCACTTTAGTCAGCTGGTGCGCCTTGGGCGTTTGCATGCTGTTGGCCATATTCTTGTGGAAAAACCGACAGTGGCTGATGCAGCATTTGGTAGGCTGTGCCGTTGGCGTTTTCATTTTGGGAACATTCCTGTATGTCATCGGGTTTAACGATGAGGGCACTGGGCACAACCCCCTCGCTCTGTTGTTGCGTTCAGTGATAGCATCCATGGAGATGTTCGTGTCGGAATCCGAGCTGATAGAGGTGCAGCCGGACATGAAGCACAATCCCTATTATATGATGGTCTTCTCCGTCACCCATTTCCTCGCCATCTGTATCAGCGCAGCGTTTATACTGCACATCTTGGGAGTTCGATTCATGTCGGCGGTCAAGATGTTCTGGCTCTTCAACTGGCGCAAGAACTTGCACCTATATGTCTTCTTTGACCTGAGCGACGAATCCGTTACGCTGGCAAAGAGCATAAAGGAAAGGATGAAGGGGGAGCGTCATCAGATTATATTCGTGCGCACTCCGATGGAGGAACACCATCTGGAACGTTTCTCGTTCAGCCACCTGCTGAGTTTCGCAGACAGCAAGAACGACAGGTTGGAAAACCTCTTGGCTCTGAACGCATATCTTACTTACAGCAGACGGAGCATCGTCATTGATATGCCTACGGAAGAATGGGACTCTACCGTGGGGCTGAACCGTTTGAATGGATATATGGACAGACGCGGCAAAAAACTCTCTTTCTTCTGCATGTCAATGAACGAGGATGCCAACATCAACACTGCTGTGGCCTTGCATGAGAGATTCCCGAAAGCCCAAGTCTATTGCCATGCCCGAAAGGGCAACGAACGAAAACTTCTGGAAGACTCTTGCTTCAAACTGGTAGACTCAAGCAATCTGGCTGTCATGGAACTGAAGAACAGGGGAGAGTATCATCCAGTGAACATGCTTCCCGCAAGTGATGTCGACAGCAATACGGCAACAGTGAAAGGCGGGTTTAATGCCTTGATATTAGGGATGGGCGAGACAGGACGCGATGTCTATCGTTTCCTGCATGAATTCAGTGCTCTTCCCATGAAAGGCCACCGGTCGCTTCCCGTGAACATCTATGCTATAGACAGGGA
>CAVHBF010000026.1:0-1970 GCA_963634195.1 Bacteroides thetaiotaomicron
ATTCCGACAATACACGCCGCCTGAACCTTGAGGAGACAAAGGCGAAGATTGCGGCGTTGGGATACGACCCCCTTAGTCCCCCTTAAAGGGGGAGACCCTGCGTTGGCGTACGAAGACCCCCTTAATCCCCCTTAAAGGGGGAAACCCTGCGTTGGCGTACGGGTATTTGGCAGGCGGGGTCAAGTCCTTGACACTTGTTGGTATGCAGGAGAGGAAGTGGCAGGTTGCGGACACGCTTGACTATGCGCTGCTGAAGGAGAACGCCCGGGCAAACCGCAACAGCCCGACGGAGGCGGAAGCCGTGTTCTGGTCAACGGTCCGGCAGAACGGACTGGGGCAGAAATGCAGGCGGCAGTACATAATAGGCCAGTACATCGTGGACTTTTTCTTCCGCAAGTCCCTGCTGATAGTAGAAATAGACGGGAAGTACCACTCTGCGGAGGGACAGAGGGAAAAGGACGCGGAGCGTCAGCACTGCCTCGAGTCCCGGGGCTACCGGCTTCTCCGCTTCACCAACGAGGAAGTCCTCTGCAACACAGCCCAAGTGATGGACAAAATAAAAAACAACCTGTAAACAAACAACCGCCCACCCCCTGCGGAATCACCATCCCCCATTGCAGCAACCCGATCCTCCCCCTTTAAGGGGGACAAGAGGGGGTCTCGGTCTTTTCCCATGAAAATCCTCGTTACCGGCGCGAAAGGCTTCGCAGGCAGGAACCTGTGCGCCCAGCTCAACAACATCAAGGACGGCAAGGCACGCTGCTACGGCGGCCTTGCCATAGACGAAGTCTTCGAGTACGACCTCGACTCCACGCCGGAGCAGCTTGACGCGTGGTGCGGGGAGTGCGGCTTCGTGTTCAACCTCGCGGGCGTGAACCGCCCCAAGGACAACGACGAGTTCATGAAGGGCAACTTCGGCTTCGCCTCCACCCTGCTCGGGACGCTGAAGAGGCACGGCAACAAGTGCCCCGTGATGCTCTCAAGCTCGCAGCAGGCATCGCTTGCGGGACGTTTCGGCGACAGCGAGTACGGGCGCAGCAAGAAGGCGGGCGAAGACCTGTTCCTTGAATACGGCAGGGAGACCGGGGCCAGGGTTCTGGTATACAGGTTTCCAAATCTCTACGGCAAGTGGTGCAGGCCCAACTACAACTCCGCCGTCGCCACCTTCTGCCACAACATCGCCAACGGCCTGCCCATAACGGTCAACGACCCGAACGTGGAATTGGAACTTCTCTACATAGACGACCTCGTGGACGAGATGATACGCGCCCTCAAGGGCGAGGAGCACCGCTGCGAGTTCAACGGGCTGGAGGTTGTTCCATCAGCGGAAGGCAGATACTGCCATTGCCCAGTCACCCACAAGGCAACACTTGGAGAGATAGTTGGCCTGCTCCGCCGGTTCGCCGACATGCCCCGGACGCTGACGATACCCGAAATCCCGGCGGACTCGTTCGCCAAGCGGCTCTTCAGCACATACCTCAGCTACCTGCCCAAGGAAAAGGCAATCTTTGATTTGAAGATGAACGCGGACAGCCGCGGCTCGTTCACGGAGCTCGTGCACACCACGAACTGCGGGCAGGTGAGCGTCAACATCTCCAGACCGGGAGTCACCAAGGGCGAGCACTGGCACAACACCAAGTGGGAGCAGTTCATCGTGGTCAGCGGCCACGGGCTGGTACGGATGCGCAGGGAGGGCACTGACGAGGTGCTCAGCTACGAGGTGAGCGGCGACAGGATGCAGTCCGTCGTCATGCTCCCCGGCTACACCCACAGCATCACCAACCTCTCCGACACCGAAGACCTCGTGACGGTGATGTACTGCAACGAGGTGTTCGACCCCGACAGGCCCGACACGTATTATGACCCTACAGACAAGACCCTCTAAATCTCCCTTAAAGGGAGACTTTTTCGGCAGATACAAACAGGGCAATACAAATAGAAACACTACAACAAACACCAATCCTTGAGGG
>CAVHBF010000026.1:2718-18557 GCA_963634195.1 Bacteroides thetaiotaomicron
ATACTCTACTCCTGCCACCCGCGCTCGCGCAACCGCCTTGCGTCAAGCGGCTTCAGGCTTGACAGGCGCGTGATACAGCACGAGCCGCTCGGCTTCCACGACTACAACTGCCTCCAGATGAACGCCTTCGCAGTGGTCAGCGACTCCGGCACTCTCCCCGAGGAGAGCAGTTTCTTCACCAGTGTAGGTCATCCGTTCCCCGCAGTATGCATACGCACCTCAACGGAGCGTCCCGAGGCCATAGACAAGGGCGACTTCATCATCGCGGGCATAGACGAGAAGTCGCTGCTCCAGGCCGTGGACACCGCCGTGGAGCTCTGCCGTGACGGGCAGCACGGTCTCCCCGTGCCCGACTACGTGGACGAGAACGTGAGCACCAAGGTCGTGAAAATCATCCAGAGCTATGTGGGCATCGTGAACAAAATGGTGTGGCGGAAAGAGATGTGAGGGAGTTCTCCTGGAAACATACGCCGGACATCAATCGCGCAAGTTTTTGACAGGAAAGTACTGCAAAAGAGAAAAAATAAAGAACCAAGAACTTATGATCAACGTTGGAATTATCGGATGCGGCTTCGTAGGCGGAGCCCTGAAAGACTGGTTGGAGCACAACAACCCCGAGTGCAGGCTGTTCATCAGCGACCCTCCCAAGGGCTACTACGATGACATGGGCAGTATAGACATCGCATTCCTGCAGATTCACGTGCCTACGGAAGATGACGGCACGCAGGACTTGACACTGATGAAAGAGCTCATCACAAACCTGCCCGATGTGCCCGTGTTCGTAAGGACAACGATCCTTCCGGGCACCAGCGGGATGCTTTCCCGCGAGACGAAGCACCAGGTGTGCTATATGCCGGAGTTCCTCACCGAGCGCACATTCATCGAGGACTTCAGGAAACAGACGATGGTGTTCACCGGCGCGCACGAACTGCTCACCAGAATATTCGTGGGAAAGAAGTTCACCGTGATGTCGCCTCTGGAGGCAGAGCTGACGAAATACATGCACAACGTGTTCGGCGCATACAAGGTCACTTATTTCAACGCCTGCCGTGAGTACTGCGAACAGATGGGCGGCGACTGGCGCAAGGTTCACACGGGCATGCTCCTCTCCGGCTATATTAACGACACCCACACATACGTCCCCGGGCCTGACGGCAAGTTCGGCTACGGCGGCAAATGCTTCCCGAAGGATGTCAACGCGTTCGCGAAGATGACGGAGGGAACTCCTCTTGGGACGCTCCTGAAACATCTCCATGAGCTCAACGTTCATTTCCGCGGAGTGGAGGAACACATTTAGCCCTTTTGTAAGACACAGGCGTATGTTGAGTCAATTGCTGCATTCCTCGCAATGGTGTTATCGCCACGGCTTTCCGAAAGCGGGGGAACTCTTTGAGAAACTGATGGTGTTGACATGCTCCGCCGACATTTCGGGGCGTGCCAAGATACACCGTCATGTAAGTTTTTCCCACGGCGGCATAGGGGTCGTTGTACATCCTTGCGCTGAAATAGGGGAAGGATGCATCATAAGCACCAAGGTCACCTTGGGCAACGGCTTCCCGCACGGCGGCGCACCCAAGCTGGGCAGGCATGTATATGTCGGCACCGGTGTCTTCGTTGGGGGGGGGTATTTTTGTTGCAGATAACGTTGTTATCGGGGCCGGGACTGTCTTGACGAAAGACGTGCTTGAGCCCGGTGTCGTCGTTGCGGGAGTCCCCGGGAAGATACTTCGGAAACTGAAAGAGGAAGAAATTGAAGCCTTGAAATGGTAGTTGCGGAAAGCCGCTGCCTGCCAAATGACTTGTGCGCAGCAGCGGCACAATACAATATCCTTGCAAAATGAAAGTCTTGCAAATTAACTCGGTTTGTGATTTCGGCAGTACAGGGCGTACTACCCGTGAGTTGGCCGACTATCTTGAAAAGCAAGGCCATGAATGCTATGTGGCCTATGGATACGGCATCACCACTTTCCATAACAACATGAAGATTGGAGGAAAATTGGAAAACCTTTTTCACAATGTCTTTTATACTCGTCTCCTTGGCTTGCATGGATATGGAACACAATGCGGAACACGTAAATTAATAAAGTGGATGGGCGAGATAAAGCCAGATATCATACATCTAAGAAATTTGCACGCGAACTATCTCTGCTTTCCAATGTTATTTGAGTATATTGTTACGCGCCAAATGCCAGTGGTTTTTACCCTGCATGATTGTTTCAATTTTACAGGAAAGTGTTCACACTATACAGCCCGCAAGTGCTACAAATGGAAGACGGAGTGCCATCATTGCCCAACTTTCCGTAATTGTACGGCACCAAGTCTGTTTTTTGACAATTCACGAAAGCTTTTCCTGAAAAAGAAATCCTACTGTGAGAAGATGAAGCATCTCAATGTGGTTGCCGTCTCCAAATGGCTTGCCGAAGAAGTCAGACAGTCTGCAATGTTCGCCACAGCAGAGAACATACAACACATATACAATTGGATTGATTATGAAAAGTTCCATCGTGCCAGTGCTGGCGAGATAGAGGCTTTCCGTGAAAAGTACAAGCTTTCCCGCGGATGTAGATATATCATTTCTGTCAGTCAGGGATGGGACAACAAAGCCCCACGTTATAAAGACGCCATCCGGCTGGCAAAGAAACTTCCTTCAGACTACCGCCTGATTCTTGTCGGTAGAGTCGCAAGAGGCAGCATCATTGAAGAACCTCTGATTCATATTCCCTACATCAGCGGGAACATGGAATTGTCGGCAGCCTACTCTATGGCGGAGGCGTACGTACACCTTTCTGTCGAAGACACTTTTGGCAAGGTTATAGCCGAAGCGATGAGTTGTGGCACCGTTCCCATTACTTTTGACAGTACCGCCTGTGGTGAAATTCCCGGTCCTTATGGTGTTGTGGTTGCTCCTCATGATGTTGATGCAATTGTCAAAGCCTTGCCGGACCTTCCGAAACGGCAGGAACAGTCCTGTAAGATGATTCGTTATGTGCATGACAATTATGACTATCACACAAATGCACAGCAGTATGTTGACCTCTACAAAAAAATACTTAATGGCAAATGAGGCACGGGGGTAAAATCATTGATTGTGCCGTATGTCATATTCGGGACATTGGGTCTTGTCGTGTGTTCATTCAGAATGTTTACAGATGGAGGCTGGAGACGAGGAGTCAAAAGAAGTGACGGTGGAGGTTAAACCGACGCGTGTGGTGTTCATGAGCCTGTTTGTTCTCGGCAAGAGTTTCTATGACTTTCACACACGGGTTAACCCGTCCGACTTTGCGGCATGGCTGAAAAAGAACCATGTGGATTGGAGCAGGAACAACGCAGCAATAACCAAAGAGATAACAAGGCTGTCCTTTGAAGGGCTTGTTGAAAAGATATTTGAACTCAGCAACACAACAGAGGGTGACATTCTGAACAACTGTTTCAGAAAGTGGTATGTGCAGGTTCATGGCATGTTCCGCTTCTCGTCAGGCGACAGGGTTTTCCTGACAGAAGATACGGGTCACCTCCTGCAGGTGCTATATGGTGTAGACAATGCGGAAATACGGATAATTGGACAAGGCAATAATGGCGTGACCGCTTTGCTGCCCGCCCCGGAGAGCTGCAGGAACAATTGGCTGATAGGGGCAGAAGGAAGCGATGCTGTAAACCAAGCCATAGTACAGTACGTATTATCGCCCGAAGACACCAGAGGCCTCCATTTCAAGTTCATCAATGACGATGACTCCAAGAATGCCGGGATAGAGGCCATACTGAAAGAGAAGCACTTTACGAATTATGTAAAACTGAAGTTCCGTGAGATAACAAGCGTCCCCGGCGACAAGAAAGCCCGGGAGCGATACAACCGCTACGAGCAATTTGACGAGTTCGCTTGTGTTGCTGAAGACAAGTACAAAAAGCTGTTGGCAGAAACACCTGAAGCAAAACGATTTGCAGACTTCCACTCATTGGTTGTCTGGAACGACAGGCAGCATCCGAAGAACAACGTGACATTTGTAAAGGTCGGTTTTGGAAACCGTTTGTTGAATGTGTGGCATAGGCACGACGGGTTCACCACAACTTCAGAAGAAGGCGCAACTCTTTGCTTCTCGCGATTGGAAACAGGGCATGTCACCGTGATGTTGTATCCTGACAAGACAGACAACATGCAACCACGCGAGGACTTTATCATCCTTGAACATCGCATCAGCCCGTCTGAATTTACCGGTTCAAAGACGTTAAAGCGGTACTGGAAAGACCTCATGGCTTATATGGAAGCCACGTCGATTGACGGCAATCCGAACTTGTGGCAGCAGTTGAGGGTATGGTGGCTTCGTCACAGTTGCCACATGGTGGTAGGAAACGAATACCAGCCCACACGCCGGAATGTTTTTTGGAAAAGCATATGGAAGTTTGTCGTTACAGTAGGATTGAGTGGTTTTGTATTCTACCTCTTGCAGTTCACCTGTAACGCAATAAAGCCCGATACAACACGACAGGAGTACAAAGATGAAATAATTCGCCATATCGACAGCTTGCAGGATGCTGTACGAAGTTCAACGGGAATACAGAACAAGACATTGCAGTATCGTGATTCTTTTAGGCCGTCGTCACATACAGAATCTGCCACAGATGGAAAGTAGAGGAACAGGAAAAACCATTGACAATTTCACACGAACCATAGAGAACCGATATTTGTAATGATTAAGTATTTTCAACGATATTTGAGTTCCATAAAGAATATAGGCTTCTATTTTGCCGCATCGTTTATTCCGTTGCTGATAACGCTTGCGCTGAATCCGCTTTATTCCTTATATCTTTCCCCGAAAGACTATGCCATCATAGGGTATTATAATTCATTTAATATTCTGTTCTCTCCAGTTATCCTGTTCTACTTCAATCAGTATTTCATACGAGAATATTTCTATAGGGATGAAATAGGCAAGATGAAATTGAAGGTCATGGTGTTGAAAGCATTTGCCGTCATGCCTTTCATATTGGGCTTGATAGCGGTATTTGCCATCTTCATTTACAAGTATTTTTTTAATCAAGGTTCTGACATAGCCTTTTTCCCGTATGCGTTTCTTGCTTTATTTCCATCGATGTTGGTTGGTTTGTATCGGCTGGAACTTGTAGAGCGAAAGGTAAAAAGAGACGGAAAGGGATATTTCAAAATAAGTGTGGCCAATGGCATATTAGTGGCGTTGTCTTCGGTATGTTTTATAGTCTTTGCCAAATATGGCGCGACAGGACAATATATAGGAAACATCTCAGGTCCCTTGTTTTTTTATTTTCTTGTGTTATACAAAAACAGGGATCTTATTTGCAGAAAATTTGAATATGAAGAATTCAAAAAAGCCATATCATTCTGTTGGCCGTTGGTTATAGCGGACATGCTCGGTTTTTTCTCAAATGGATATGACAAAGTAACACTTGAGAAACTCGTATCCGTAGAAGATCTGGGGTACTATTCTATCGGTATATCCATAGGCAGTTACTTGGCGGTTTTCTCGGGTGCTGTCAATGATACGTTTAGTCCTGACGTTTACGACTCTTTGGCAAAAAAAGATTTTCGAAGAATGCTGAAATATGCATTGCTGCAAATCGGTATAATGCTTGGCATTGTTCTTTTGTTTGTGGTTTTGGCAAAATATGTCATATACATCCTTACCGCAGGACGTTATGTGAAAGCAACGCCATATGCACAAATTGGTGCTTTTGGTGCCCTTGCCAGTAACATCTATTGTGTTGTGAGCAATATAGTCCAATCCTACAAGAAAACAAAAATAGTGATGGCAACAAAAGTCATTGGCAGTGCAGTCTGTTTGCTGTCGTATTCTTTTCTCATAAAGAACTATACATTGACTGGAGCGGCTATAGGTAATGCTTTGGGAAATGTGTATTTCTCCATTATCGCTTTGTCGTTGCTGTTTGTTTCGTTTAAACTAAAAAAACAATCAACATGAAAATAGGCATTCTCACTTACCATACTCCCTGTAATTTTGGTGCAAACCTGCAGGCATATGCATCTCTGAAGTTTTTCACCTCACTCGGTCATGACACATGGATAATTAATTTTGACATGGATTCAGACTACAGTAACAGGGCCGCCAAAGGACAGGCTGAAGCCCATAGGCATTTTTCACAGGAAACACTCCGGGTCACAAGGGCTGTTGACAGGGAATCCCTGCTTGAACTGGTGAGAGAAATGAAGTTTGACATAATCGGTGTTGGTGCAGATGCAGTTTGGAACAAACGTGTACATGACAACCTTCGGGTATACTTTGGTGATTGGCTGTTTAAATCCGACTTGAAAGACAAAGTTAAAATGTTTGCCTTGTCTCCTGCATTTATGGGACAGACCTATCAGGATTTGCCACAAAGTCTCAGAGATGATTTCAAACACGCCATTGAACATTTTGTTTTTCTCGATACCAGAGACGAATGGACTGCTCATGTAATAAATAAAGAAATTGCAGGGTATGAACTTGTAAAAGTCCTGAATCCCGATCCTGTGTTTATGTTGGATGAATTTGTTGATGTCAATTGGATACATCCTGCCGGGATCAAGTCCAAAGGATATTATTTGTATTCACTGCCTTTTGATAACCATTTTGATATTTTGAAGCGAATGTGGTTGAGGACATTTATGCGAATATTACACCGAAAAGGATACAAATTGGTAGAGATACCTATGCCCAGCGGCATATCAGGGTTGCCTTCAGATTATCGTGTGCCATATCCCATTGATCCTTTGCAATGGTATTTGTGGATAAAGAACGCGCGAGGTTATTTTGGTGTCCGTTTCCATGCAATAGTTTCTTCGATTTCTGCCAGCACTGCGTTTTTCAGTCTTGACACATATGGAAAGGTTGATACAAAATGGCATAAGTTGTTAAGCTATATGGGATTCCACAAGCGTGACAGCAAAATAAACAAAAGCAGTAAAATCCGCAATTTGCTTCAAGGAAGCGGTTTGGAGGATCACAGGATTAATGGTACGTTGTTCTTTACTGTGCCTCCCCGTAAATTGTTCAACATTTTGGAATCCACAGATGTGAATGCAATTAAAGAGTTCAGGAAGAAAAATGTCGATATGTTCAGATCAAACATGCAAGAGATGATAAAAAGAGTATCTGCCCATGAATAAGCCTATATGCTCTCCAGCGGAGTGTACAGCATGTAATGTGTGTGCGAATGTATGCCCCCGACATTGCATAAGAATCCACTCTGACAAAACGGAACTCTGTGCATTTAAGGATGATGAAATCTGTATTGGTTGTGGGTTGTGCGAGAAAGTCTGCCCAACCCTTAACAAAACAAGTGGCAGTGAACCACAAAAAGCATACGCTGCATGGGCAAAGGAATCAGAGAGGCACAGAAATTCCGCATCTGGTGGCATCGCGTCTGAGATTTATTCTTACGGATTATCACAAGGATGGGGTATTGCGGGCGTGGGCTTCAATGATACTTTAGATGCTGTATATAAACTGTCTACGGATGCTGAAGACATAGCACTTTTCCAGAACTCAAAGTATGTATATAGTGCCCCGGCAGATATTTATTCGCAAATACGGGCCTTCGTGGGGGGGGGGGTAATCGTGTCGTTTTCATCGGATTGCCATGCCACGTGGCGGCAATTTCATCCTTTGCGGAGAAATATAAATTCCGGAACCAATTGTACCTTGTGGATTTGGCCTGTCATGGGACGCCTTCTCCTGTCTTGTTCAAACAACACATCAAAGTTCTGCAAGACAAACTAAAGAAAAGCATAACGAAATGCTTTTTCAGAGATCCGGCATATGGAACGGGAAAATTCATATTTACCCTTTATCACAAAGATATACAGCTTCTTAGATCAAAAATTTCTGAAGAGTTGTATTGCTACGGATATCACCATGCCCTTATCTATCGTGAATGCTGTTATGGCTGTAAATATGCAACAAGAAAGAGACTGGGAGACTTGACATTGTCAGACTATTCCGGTTTGGGTTCGGTTTCGCCATATCGTGGCAGTAGAACAGAGGTGTCGTGTATTCTCGTAAACACCCCACGGGGAGAACAGTTATTGGGCTTTCTGAAATCACTTGAGTTGCATGAAAGGCCATTAGACGAGCCAATCAAACACGAACGAGTGTTTAATCATCCTTTTCGCAAGAAACCAGAGGTTGACATATTCAAAACATCATATGCCAACAAACAAGACTTTGATAACAGTATCGCACCTATAGTAGCAAGGTTTTTGCATTCGGATAAGAAGAGAGCAAGAGATCCAAGACTGATTTTGCGCAGATTTCTGGATTGGATATGCCCCTATCGTGTCAAGGTCTTTATCAAATCATTGGTGTCCCGTTAACCAAATCAAGGGCTGCTTTGGCGGGACGAAAGCGAAACGTTTTATGAAGTCTTAAAGTCTATAAAAATGATATCTGTTATTATAAACGCTGACGATCTTGGCAATTCCAAAACAATCAACGCCAAGACCAGAGAGGCCATAGAAAGAGGACGCGTTACATCTTCGACTATAATGGCGAACGGCAAATTTCTCGATGAAGTCCACGCTATTGTTGACGCCAATAAAGACCGGGCGTCATTCGGGGTTCATCTTAACTTGACAGAAGGAGAGTCGTTTACAAAGAATCCTGTATTTTCCAAACATGGCATTATAGACAAAGAGGGATACTTTATTCATGGCAATTCCAAACGGTGTGCATATCCTGATGCAGAACTTGAGGATGCCATATTCAAGGAGTGGGATGCGCAGGTTTCAAGGTTGAAAGAGGACGGCTTCAAGCTGTCTCATGCCGACGGACATCACCATTGCCATTCCTGGCCGGGCTTGGAATCCGCTTACTTGCGTCTCCTGCTGAAACATGGTATCAATCACTCGCGCAACTGTTATCTGTATCCTTATGCAGGCATGGCCAATTATATTGCCAACAGAACAAGTGCCATGCTGTATTCGTGCGGAGTACACAAACTCGTCTCTACCTGTCCTGTCCTGTCTACAATTGGATCCCGGCTCCATTACATACACTTCAATAGAATCCTGAAAAGCAAAGGGGTAATCATGCCTGATTATTTCGGCAGTTACGAGAGTTTCTGCAGCCTGAAACAAACGGGCAGACTGCAGTCTCCGACAAACAAACAACTCGTTTATGAGATGATGTGCCATCCGGGAATCCCTGCATTTGACAAAGAGCTGCAGATGATAAATGCAGATGCTTTCGGCTTCATGAAAGCAACATCCTACAGATTAACAAACTATAACAGGATATAAGATGGAGAAAGTGTTATACACGCCAGTACTTCTGCTGGCCTTTAACCGACCGGAACAAACCCGTCAGGTTTTTGAAACCATTCGTCAAGTCCGTCCGTCCAAACTGTATGTAGCAGTTGATGCTCCACGGGAAGACCGCCGGGATGACGTGGAAAACAACAAGGCAGTAAAAGCCATCGTTGAGGATGTGGACTGGCCTTGTGAGACCCACTATCTCTATCAAAAGAAGAATCTTGGATGTTCCCTTTCCGGTTATACAGCATGGAATTGGATTTTTGAAACAGAAGACCGCATGATTTTCATCGAAGATGACGGTGTCGGAACAAGATCCGCTTTCTTTTTTGTTCAAGACATGCTGGAAAGGTATAAGGATGATAACCGTATCGCATATGTGGGAGCAGTAAACCACAAGCTCTCATATGGTGATTCTTCATATTTTTTCTCCCGTTATCAAGATTCCACATATTTCATGGGAACATGGAAGCGCACGCATCAGTTGTATGAGTATGAACTGGAATCATATAACCAAGTCAAGAACACACCTTCCTACAAGCATTCTTTCTGGGGATTAAAGGAACGGCTGATACTTGACCAGCGGTTTAAGGCATATATTGCGAGCATACGACAAGGAAGAAGACAGAATGCCTATGATGTGCAAATGCATTATCTGTGCTATAAACATAATATGTACAACATTTACCCGAACATCAATATGGTTTCAAACATAGGAACAGAAGACGGCGCCAATTCGTTTAACTCTGCGAACAGCTCTTATGTCAGGGAATACGGTAACAGGCCGCGCCATGAAATGGATGAAATCAAGTATTGTGATGAAGTGAGTGTCAATGAAAGTTTTGAAAAACGCCACTTCAAAAAACGCGTGCTTCAGAACCGTTTATGGATCAGGGTATGGCTCAAGACATTCCTTTTGCAGCATTTCGGAGGTTTTTACGAACAATACATAAAGCCCCTTCGTTGGGACAGGCGATAATTGTTATGAATCCAATCAAACAACTTGTATACAATTACGGAATACCTTTTGTCGGATATCTGTTCCGTTTGAACAACAAATATGTGAATGTTGTTTATTACCATGACATAGTCGAGGGTGAAGGCTTTTCTTTCATGCGCACAAATATAGACGTTTTCAAACGTCAGATGGAATATATAGCCAACCGTGGCTACAAAACGCTCCGGTTTGATGACCTGAATGACGACACCATAAAGTATAATCCGAAAACAATAGTCATTGCCTTTGATGACGGCTGGAAATCCAACTATACAGAGATTTACGGGTTCATGAAATCTCTGGGCATCAAATACAACGTCTATCTTGCAGTAAAAGAAATAGGGACAAACCCAGATTATCTTACGTGGGAACAAGTCCAACAGATGCATGACGAGGGGCTGGTCGGTTTCGGGGCACATACTTACAATCACCCAGACATGTCAGACATAAGCAGAATAGACCCAAAAACTGAATTTGACAAGGCCGACAGTATTTTTCATGAGCACCTTGGCTTTTGGCCTCTTGATTTCTGTTATCCGTTTGGCAAATATTCCGAGGAGTCCAATGACTATATATTAAAGCACACTCCTTACGAGCGCATCTACACATCGCGGTTGATGTACAGTTATTTGCAGGACGGGAAAGTCGTTTTTGGACGTAACGGAATCAGCAACAACGAAACATTCGGAGTCTTCAAGTCCAAAATAAAAGGGTTTTATAATGTCTGGAGAAAACTTTCAGGACAATAAGATGGATGCCATAAAATATGATTGCCGTTGGTCGGACGCCTTGGATGAAAAATTCATAGCAGACTATTTGCTTGTCCAAAACAGGGTGTTTGGCCATGGCACACGCGAAGAGTTCAGACGCCAATTTGAAAACAACATTTTCGGACGTTCTGTAATCGAGGTTGTTTACATCGGGAGCAAACCCGCTGCTGCCCGTGCTTTGTGGCGCAATGATGTGTGCGGACGTGAAGCTTACCAACCGGGAAGTACTTGCGTGCTGGAATCCTGCAGGGGCAAGGGCATTTTCAAGGAAATGACAAAGCGGGCTATAAGCATGCTGCCAACAGGTGCTGTCGTATATAATTTCCCAAATCCCAATTCCTTTCCCGGTTACATAAGAATGGGATGGACTCTCTTACATGATTACAGTGTCCGTTTACTTACTTCGTACGAATCATACAAGAAAGAACATCCGGTCATAATGGACAAGGAATATGCCGAATGGTGGGTAACAGGACGCGAGTTGTACCATACCAAGTGCCGGGGGCATTATTTTCTGATGCACAAGGACCATCGCCCTTTGTGCTATAGGATACTTGCAGAAGTCGAGGGGAGTGTGGCAAAGAAATTTCCATATGCAAGATATGGCCTTTTCTTCTATAAAAGCGAGCGTGCGACTTGGTATAACAGGCGATTGGCCAAGTCGCATGTTGTTACCCGCAATCCGGAATTAGGGTATATCCCCACCTGGAAAATCGATGCTGTATAATTGGACAATATAATATAAGTGGAACTGCATGGTCGGACTGCCTAAAATTCATGGAAGAGACAAGGGATTGGTGCTTGTGGCGTTTATCTACGTATTGTATGTGATATTCCCACTGTTTGCCGACTTAACCCATATGCCTGTATTTGTTCCTGCTCTGGCTGTAGTGGGATATGTTTCTGTAGCATACCCGTATGTATACAAGTGCCGGCCAATGTGTTGGCTGGTTGTCTATATAGCTCTGTTGTTTTTGTATTCAATAGCAGGAAAGCCAATTGTAATTAACGGTGTGAGTTCAGAAGAGCCATTTCTGTGGCGTATTACCATTGAATCCGCATGGATAATGCCTTCCGTCATGATTGCCTGTGTCCTGCAGACGAGAGACAACGGGGAGCTGGGCAAAATATTTGGCAATGGAGCTCTATTTCTGCTGTCGGTCTCATTCTTATACGTTCTGCCAATTATCAGTGCATCCAAGAACATATTGCGTTCGTCCCTTTTCAATGAGCAACAAGGACCACGGCCTCCGGGGCTTCCCGGTTATGACCTGATGCACGCATATACACTATTGACCATACCGTTGGTTTACAAGATAAAATACGCCAATGTGTTTAAAGAGCGTATGATTGCGATTTGTTTGTCGGTATTGTTCTTCTATGTGGTGATACAAACCTCAATAACGACCAGCCTTTTCGTGGCTGCATTGATTATCTTGTTCGGGGTGGTCTATTCTGCAGAGAACAGTTATAAAGTTTTTTTTGGAGCAATCGTATTGGGCACGCTCTTTTTTGTCCTTTATCATACAGGATTCTTTCTTGGGCTTGTTGAGTCTTTGATGCCAACATTTGAAGGGACAGCTGTAGAACCCAAGCTACAAGACATGTACGATTCAATGATCTCTGGAAAAATTCAGGGAGGTTCCATTACAGGCCGATTGGATTATCATCAAATCTCACAGGACAGTTTCTGGCAAAATCCAATCACAGGCGGGGGCAACGTTGGTGGCCATTCAAAAATATGGGACATGTTGGGCGGTATGGGGCTTGTGGTCTTCATTCCGTATGCAATGGTGATATGCTCGTGCCTGAAAATGCAATTGCAGAATCAGCCTCGCCGCATTCGTTCGTTTTTAATATTTGCATACATTGCGGCATTGGTATACCTTTACGAGAAAGGTATATTTGGAGATTCGGGTTATCTTGCCTTTCTGGTTGTCATCCCTTCTGCTATTAGGCGATTTTGACATAATCATTATGCAAATGAGACAAGAGACCAACAAAAAACGTGTACTTGTTACAACAGTAGGACCCTGGAGCAGTCGGGAGGGATCCGACACGATGTCTGCCTTGATGTCGCAGTATGGAGCGGAGTATGTAGCTGCAATGTACATTCGCGCTGCCAAGTCTGACTCTCGTTCTGCATCGCGCTATTTCCATATCATAGAGGGGCGTGTAATGAAGAGCATATTGCACCGAAGGATTCCTACCTGCAAGGAGTTGTCTTCCTGCTGTGTTCAAACAGATTCTGGACTTTGGGAGAATGGCCGTTCTTTCTCATTGGGATTGGACTGACATTTTTCCTCGCTTGGGCGTGCCATCCACTCATCGTGGCCTACACCGCCAAGGTCAGGTCGGTGCTGAATGAGTGACTGCTCAGAAGATACTCCGAAATCGCGGAGATCTTTTGAGGAATTCATTATGATTATGAATTATGCTTACATAGTGATGAATAACATATTAGGAAATGAAATTCAGTGTTGTAGTACCCATCTACAAGGTGGAGAAGTATTTGAGGGAATGTGTGGACAGCATTCTCAGTCAGACTTTCACGGATTATGAGCTGATATTGGTGGACGACGGCTCGCCGGATGATTGTCCACGTCTGTGCGACGAGTACGCCGCCAAGGACCCGCGGGTGAAGGTAATCCACCAGAAGAACGCAGGCCAGGCCTGCGCCCGCAATGCGGGCATAAAAGCAGCAAAAGGCGAATACTTAATCTGTATCGATAGCGACGACTATTTCGTTGACGACAGGGTTTTCGGCAGGGTCGCGGAAAAAACAGACGGCACAGACGTGATTCTCTATGGCTATAAAAAGCTATATGAGAGCAACGGGCAATTCGGAGGCGAAAGCGTGCCGGTATTTGAGGGGGTGCTCAACACGGCAGCCATGCTGGACACCGTGCTTGAAAGCGACACTTACTGCGGTGCGGCTTGGGCGAAAGCGGTGCGGCTGAGCGTACTGCGCGAGAACGGTATAGATTTCCGTCCGGGAATGATCGCCGAGGACATAGACTGGTATCTGCATCTGATGTGCCGGGCAAGGTCTTGGGCCAGCATATGCGAGACGGCTGTCATCTACAGGCAACGTCCCGGTTCCATTACCCATACGCCCAAGCTGAAGTCGTTGACCGACAGCCTGTGGATACTGGAATACTGGCCGGGAAGAATCAGGGATATAGTGGAGGATGCGGAAAAGGCCGGTGCACTGTATCATGTGCTGGCTTACTATTATGCCAACACCATGGTGCTGTATTCCGGCTACGGCAGCAAGGCGGCAAAACCCTACAGGGACAGAATGAAGAATGCAAGCCGGTTGCTGGATTACGCCGTCACACCACGGGCGCTGGCGGTAAGGAAGTTCTACAAGGCGTTCGGGCTCGACCTGACAGTGCTGGCGCTGAAGGTGTTGCGCAAACTGAAAAGGAGGCAGTGAGATGACAGAAATACCTTTGCCCAAAGTGTTGGTGATAGGCGTCGATGCATGGCGTGAGGATGGTGATTCCCATACCCTGATGGAGATTTTCCGCTGCTGGGACTCCGGGCGTGTGGCCTTGGTATATGCGCGTTCCGACATGCCGGACACGGAAGTCTGCAAGCACTGTTTCCAGATCAGCGAAAGCCAGATGATCCGCAGCGTGCCAAAGCCATGGATGAGGGTGGGGCGCGTGGTCGGGAACACCCCGGCAGCAAATGGCGCGGACATAGATATAGACATAGACAAGGAACACGCCCGCTACACCAAGGCGCACAAGACCCGCTCGCCGTGGATGCCGCTGATGCGCGAGATCGTATGGAAACTCGGCAGGTGGAAGACGCCTGCGTTGAAGAAGTTCGTGCAGGACTTTGATCCCGACATCATCTTTGTGCCCATCTACCCCAATGCGTATATGGGGCGCATCCAACGCTACATAACAGGACTTACGGGCAAGCCGGCAGTATGCTATCTGGCAGATGACAACTACAGCTATGACTCCTGCCACACGGTCTTACAGTACATCCAACGCTTCTGGACCCGCCATCATGTGAGGCCGATAGCCCGGGGGTGCAAGGACATGTTTGTCATTGTCGAGAAGGAGAAAGAAGACACGGACGCGCGCTTCGGCACGGACAGCAAGATACTGACCAGAGGCATAGACTTTGCCGGCAGGAGTTATCAGCACCGCAAACCCAACCATCCCCTGAAGTTCGTCTATACAGGCAAGATGATCATCGGCCGCGACAAGACGCTGGCTCTTGTGGCGGACGCAATCAATGATGTGAACAGACAATACGGGGAGACAAAGGCAGAGATGTTTGTATATTCCCAGACAGAGCCATACGACGGGATACGCAGGCATATTGACAACGGGGCAGCCCATTTCTGCGGACAAGTGAGCCGAGAAGAAGTGTTGCGGGTGCAGCAGGAAGCGGATGTGGTGATTTTTGCCGAAGCATTGGACGGCAAAGAGGCGAATGTCGCGAAGCTGTCCTTCTCGACCAAGATTACGGACTATCTGTCCAACGGCAAATGCGTGCTGGCTATCGGCAGGGACTACATAGCTCCAATAGACTATTTCCGGCGCAACGACTCGGCAATCATAGCCCATGACAAGGAGGAAATAACACGGCAAATCAGGCGAATTGCGGAAAACCCCCGTTTGGTTGACGAATACGGCGAAAAGGCGTTCAATTGCGCCGTCCGCAACCACGAAAGGAAAATGATGGACAAGAGGTTCATTGAAACAATGACAAAAGCAGCAGAAAGATGAACAAGGCTACAAAACTGTATTACTGGGGATGGCGGCATCCG
>CAVHBF010000027.1:0-18355 GCA_963634195.1 Bacteroides thetaiotaomicron
GTCACTGTACAGTTCCTCGTAACTTTCGGTGTGCGGCATTGCCGGACGGCTGCCGTCCGTGATGTTGAAAGGCATGCCCCAGTGCCATGCTTCCTTGTTTTCTGTGGCTGGGGCAAATCCGTGGCCTTTCTCCGTGTGTATGTGTACCACTGTCGGCTTGTCCGTTCCCTTCACCCTGCGGAACGTTTCGATGAGCTTTTCCACGTCGTTTCCCTCTTCGAGGTAGTAGTAGTCGAAGCCCCAAGCCTTAAACCAGTTATGCCCGCAAGTGCCGTTGCTTTCGCGCAGGGCACGCAGATTCTTGTATATGCCGCCGTGGTTTTCGGCTATGGACATCTCGTTGTCGTTCACCACAATGATGATGCCGGTGCCGAGCTCCGACGCTTCGTCCAGTCCTTCAAAGGCTTCTCCGCCCGAGAGAGAGCCGTCGCCGATGACTGCGATGATGTTTTCGTCAGTGCCGTTTATGTCGCGCGCCTTCTGCAGACCTGTGGCGAGGCTTACTGATGTGGACGTGTGGCCGACCTCGAAGTTGTCGTACACCTCGTCGGCGACAGTCTTCAGCGCCTCGATGTCCAACTTCTTCAGGTCGGCAGGCGAATTGATGTTTTCTATGTACATATCCTGTATTGTTTGTTTGTCGCTGCAAAGTTACCCCTGTTGCGCGCTGCTGACCATACCGACACTACGGAATATATTACCGGAAATTCCCATTTTCGCCGCTGAGGCTATTCTCCTATGCTGTCGATGTGCAGTTTCAGCGTCCCCGCCGGCACCTGCACCTCCACCGTGTCGCCCTCTTTCCGGTAGAGCAGAGCCTGGCCTATGGGCGACTTTATCGATATCTTGCCGTCCCGCAAATCCGCTTCGTGCGGGCTTACAATGGTGTAGGTCATGCGTGAACCGTTCCCGAGGTTGGTCAGTTCCACCCGGCTCAGCAGGCGGATGCTGTCGCCGCGGAGCAGCGACTTGTCAATGACCCTCGCATTTTCGAGCACTTTCTGCTTGAACTTTATCCGTCCTAACAGCTTGCCCTGCTCCCTTTTGGCGGCGTGATACTCGAAGTTCTCGCTCAGGTCGCCCTTGTCACGCGCCTCGGCAATGGCGTCCCTGACGCGCGGCAACTCCACGTTCTCCAGCTGTCTCAGTTCTTCCACGAGCTTGTCGTAGCCCTCTTGCGACATGTATTCCATGATATTCCCTTTTCCGTTAAATTGCTTCCGCCTCATTAAATGCACTGCCCCATGGCGTCATCGGGGCGGAATGCGGTGATGCCATGGGTCGTTTGGATAGACTCTCCTGGAGTTATCGGTGGCAAAGGTAAGGTTTCCCCGTGATAATTGCAAGTGTTTGCCAATGAAAAGAATACGGACGCACGACATTACTCCGGTATTGCGATGCGCAGTGAAAACGGTTTTTGTGTTGTCAGAGGGCAGCTCTTGTTGCTTGTTCACGACCGTGGTTCGGTCGGCTCACGGACGATATTCGGTCGAACCACGGTCGGTATCCGCTCGAACCACGGTCGTGGTTCGCCCCTCGTCAGCCATGTTGCGGCTCGTCATTAGGCATGTTTTGGATAGTGAGTAGGGGCGGTAGAGATGAGGCTCTATCATTGTTTGAAATGCAAAAGCGTAAAGGCAACGTGGTGATTTCTCCCAAGCGAAGGTCTGGGATGCCGGTTTGGCTGCCGGAAAAGTTCTTGTGCCGATTTGCCGGATGTAAAAACGAGAAATCGGCAAAACCCGTTGCTGGCCAACTTGCTTTGCCGATTTTAGTTGCGGAGGCAGGACTCGAACATGCGACCTCCAGGTTATGAGCCTGGCGAGCTACCAACTGCTCCACTCCGCGATATTGTTTTGTTTTGTAGGTGCAAAGATAGAACTTTTTCCCCGAAAAAAGTCACGGTTTTCGGGGAAAGTGGGATGCGAGGGTTTGTCGGCAGGTGCTTTTTTGGGCTGTCTTTATTGTTTTGCAAGGCAAGGGTGCCAAAAATAAAGGACAAAAGGGGCGAGTCCTCAGAAAGGATACCCTATTGCAAAGTGGAACGCGAAGCGGTTTGCCAGCCTGCCCGTGTCGAAATAGCCCGGTCTTGTGCTTGCCGGGTCATGGAGGGCTACGCCCATGTCGAGGCGCACAACGAGGAAGTCAAGGTCGTAGCGCACCCCCAGTCCACTGCCGAGGGCTATGTCATGCATGAGATCGGGCAAGTGGAAAGTTCCGCCCGGACGTGTTTCGTCGCTGCGCATGGCCCACACGTTGCCAGCATCGAAGAACCATGCTCCCATGAGAGAGCCGAAGAGGGGAAAGCGCAGCTCCACGTTGCCTTCAAGCTTGATGTCGCCGGTCTGGTCCATATAGGAATATTTGCGCCCGCGGCTAACGAACCGTCCCGGGCCGACGGAACGGATAGGGAAAGCCCTGATGCTGTTGGCACCGCCGACATAGAACTGGTCGTTGTATGGTATGATATCGGTGTTGCCGTAGGAATAGGCAATTCCGCCCATGAGGCGCGTGGCCAGAAGCGTGGCGGAGCCAAGCTTGTAGGATTTGCGTATCTCGGAAGACAGTTTGACGAATTGTGCAAAAGGGTTGTTGAACACGGTCTTGTTCTTCTTGGAGAAACTTTCGCCCGCCACGGCGCATATGCCGGAGGTGACGGCCCCCGCCTCCTTTATGGTCAGTTGCCAGACGACCGGGTTGCGTGTGCGGGATGGTGAGGAGTACGTGTAGGTATACTGTATTGCCGGCACGAAGCGGTCGCGCATTGAAACGGCAAGCGACGGGCTGCTGCCGAGAATGGAGTCAAATTCTGCCGTGGTGCGAATAAGTTTGTCGAATGACAGCGATACCGGTGACAGCTCGTGGCGCGAAGTCTGGCTTTTGTGCCATGTGTAGGTGAGGTCGATGCCGAGCGAGAACATATTGTAGAATCCGGAGCGGTTGAGCCAGTCCGTAGAGAACGATATGCCTGTGGCGGCCGGAAAGCGCAGCCGGCGCGGGTTCATGCCCGGAAAAACAAACCGCGGAATGTCAAGCGACACCTTGGTGCCGACCTCATAGGAGTTGAACAGCGCCCCTTTCTGGCCTTTCTCCAAATTGGTCTTCCACTCGTATGACCCGAAAATCTTGAATGAGAGCAGTTCGGCACGTTTGAAAGCATTCTTCTTCTTGAGCGCGAACGACAGTCCCGGCCCGATACGCTCGTTGTTGCGCTCGGTCACGTTGACCTCAAAGTCGGCACTGTATCTTTTGTCGAGGACGGCGTTGATCCATAGGTCAAGGGTGTCGCACGCTGGCATGGTGTCGCGCGGCACATAGTTCAGTGACAATTGCGAGAAAATGCCCAGTTCGCCAAGCAGCTGTTGGGTTTTCTGTTGGTCTTCGTATCTGTACAGCTTGCCCTGGCGGTGGAGGAGATTGCGGAATATCACACCGGGCTTGACCGGGCGCGATGCCCCGGAATAGTAATAGCTGCCTATGCCGCGTGGCATCTTCTGTTCGTGCTGTACGGTGTCGCCCTGATTGTTCAGCACGGTTATGTTGGCTTTGCCCATGTGCCACTGTCTGGTGACCATGGGCGGAATGTTTGCCTTAGGCTGCATGCGTAGCTGCACCTTGTATGGTTTCGCTATGGTGTCGGCCTTGTAGGTGGCCGACGACGAACGGTAATAATAGAAGCCCTCATTGCGCAGTATTGAGGCTATGCGCGACTGTTCGTTGGCGAGGGTGGATGCAGAGAACGGCACTCCTCTTTTCAGCAGACTGCCAGACTTGTTGGCCTGTATCAGGCTGTCTATCCGCCCCTCAAAACCGAGGAATTCAACGCTGTCAATGCGGAACAGTCTGCCCGTGTGTATGTTGTAGTTTATTCCGGCCTTGCGCGGGTTCTTCTTGTGTTGCAGCGAGAAATCTGCCTGCCCGTGGAAATAGCCGTAGTTCTTCAGCACGTTGTTTGCCACCTTGATGCGGGTGTCGGGACTTACATTGGAAATTAGCACGGGTTCGCTGCCCACAGCCTTGTAAAGGAACAGCCCCAGTCCTTTTTTGGAACCGCCCCATGCGTTGTAGGCCCACAGGCCTATCGGGAGAGGTGTGCGGTAGTACGAACTGCCGAAAAACGAGTTGTTGGGGGCGCAGGCGAAAACGGCCTCGAGTTCTTCCCTAACGGTTTCAAGTACGGCGTTCTCCTGATCTCTGGCGATGCGTATGGAATCGCTCTCGCGGGGGGTCAGTTTATCACGTGTTGTCCTGTCCGGCTCTTTCTTGGCCGTGCCGTTGCCGGTCAGGGCATCCGATATCTTGTCTACAGCATCGGCAATGGAAACGATTACTCCGCCCGTGTATTTTGCATCGCCTTTGCGGTACAGGTCGCCCTGGTCCACGTAGTTTACGGAACCTATGCCGGTATAGAGCGTTTCGCCGTCGGGCAGCTTGTCGGTTGTTGAGCATGCCGCAAGAGCCAGAATGACCAGGACAGAACAGCCTGCCGTTGTGAAAAGTCTCATTTCTTCTTTTTTCTGAAAATAAGGAGATCGCCGAAACTGTTGGTCTTGCGGCGCAGGATGTAGCCGGCCCCGCCAGAAGAGTAGCGTCCTTCAAGCGGGTCGTAGTTGTCGTTGTCGTAGAAGATCCGCAGATACCGCGAGTTGTTTTTGTCAAGCCGGTACTCCAGCGAGATGTTGTCGATGAAACTCTGTGCGGCGGAATTGCCTTCCGTGTTGCCGGAGCTCACCTTTCCCCCGAGAATAAAGGTCACGCGATCGTTCCACAACTTCTTGGAGAACTGGAATGTATAGTCGGTCTGCGTTTCTCCTGTTGAAGAAGTGTTGCCCTCGATGCCCACGCTGAAATCTATGCTTTTCAGTGCGTTGCCCGTGATGTTCTGTATTTCGCTTTCCAGAAAAGCGTTAAGTGCGTTGGTGGCCTTGAATCCTGACCTGTTGTCCGTTGAGGCATACATGCCGGTGGCAAGCATGGTGATGGCGAGCCGGTTTCTTGTGTCGCTTGAAAGAGTGGCCAGTTCGTTCTGCACCTCAAGGTCTTCCGGGGCGTTGATAAGGAATTCCAGCCCCATGTCCGACAGCTGTCGCGAGATGGCCACGCCCACGTTGAACGTCACCATACGCGTTGCCCCGTTGTCATCGGATACGGAGGCTTTGGTGGTTTCCATGGCCGTGATGTCCAGCGTGGGGTTGGCCGGGTCTCCATTGAAGATGATATGGTTGCCCTCCGTGAACGTGAAAGTCTTGAGCGGAATGAACGGCAGCGTGTATTTCATCTCGCCGCTGTTGATGTTGAAGCGTCCGTGCAGTGCCGTCTCGCCCGACGGGAAAATGCGCAGGGTTAGGTTGCCCCCGCCCTTGCAGTCCACGTAGCTCTTGCCGTCGGCACTCAGTTGGCAGTGCAGGCTGGCGAGTTCGTCAATGCCTATGTTGAGGCTCATGAACGTTCCGCTGACGGGTACGGATTCCTCTTCCCCGTCATGCGGCTCGGTGAAATTGGTGAATTCCACAAGACCGCTGAACTGGTCTTCCACTTGCAGCGGCGTATCGGTCATCACGTATGTCACGTTGGTTTTTTCAAGGATTTTCATGTCGCCCGTAAGCAAGATCAGACCGTTTTTGCCTTTTACGGTTGCGTCAAGGTCGATGAAGACATTGCCGAACACCATGGATTTCTTGGTTTTGCGCGCGTTGATTATCTCGTAGTCCTTGGCATTGACCTTGAGGTTCATGACCATATTTCCGAGATTGCTGAAATCTATGTCGCCATTGATATGCAGGGGGTTTCCGCCCTTGGAGAACAACGCCATGTCACTGAACCGTATCCGGCTGTCCGTAATGTCTATGGTCTTGTTCTCCATTGTGAGGTCAAAACCGTAGAGTTCCGAATATACATGAGTGGAGTCGGTCTTGATACGCCCGTTGAACGCCAGTTTGTCAAGCAGTCCCGCCACGGTTACCTCGCCGTCGAGGTCTCCGCTGAACTCCAGCGTGCCGTCGTTGCCCATAAGCGGATTGAAGAGTTTGCACGGCAGGTGGTCAAGGGAAAGGCTGGCATTGAGCACGCCTGCAGCCCCGTTGCCGTAGTGACCGTCAAGGGTCGCTATCTCCCTGTTGTCGCTGAGAATCTGCGCCACGACATAATGACCGCTGTCTTCGGGCATATAGAACAGTTCTGTGCCCAGAGTGCCGATGGACGTTCCCTCAAATTCCAAATCCCTGGTCTCGAGTGCCGCCACGGCAGTGAACACGGAGTCTTTCTTGATCATGTGTACGTCGCCCGTCAGGAATCCCGCCATCTGCGGCATGAAAGGAATCACGTTTGACAGGTCGCGCAGGCTGAGATGGGCGATACTCAAGGTGAGGTCATGTTCGCCGGTGGAGTCCACGGGCATGGAAAACAGTTTCAGAGCGGTGTTGTCATCGGCCAGAAGACTGACGTCGGCGGTTACATTCCTGCTGCTGTCAACGGTTATGTAGTTGTCCTTGTTGACAGTGAACTTGCGGTAGGCGATGGTCGACTCTTCTGGAAACAGGCTCAGCATGACCTCGCCCTGCGGAGAGAACGAAGCACGGGCACCTATGTTGAGTCCCCGCTTGCCCTTGGCATCCGTGAAGTCGGCGAGGACGGAAACCCCGTCTTCAAGCATCTCGCCGTCAATGGTGGCGGAAAACCTGTTGGGGTTGCTGCGTCGGCTGTTCCTTACGAAAGCGTGGAGGCTGAGCCGGTTCTTGTCTTGCGTGACGCTGACAGTGGACTGCTCAAGCAGGACAGCTCCTGCCTTGAACGACCTGATGTCGATGTCGGCGTTTATGCCCGAGTCCTTGCCTGTATTGACTTTGGCATAGAGGGAATCGAAAGAATAGCCCTGCATGGCAAGGAACTGCTGTACGGGATTGTTGCCGGTAGCCCTGACCGTGAGGTCAAGGTCTGGCAGGAGAGACCGCAGGGTGTCGGTGTTGAACCGTGCGCGGGTGAACTGTTCCGACAGGCGGGCGGCATAGTCGCCGTAGCCGCCAATGATGTCTGCGATTGGCTCCGGCGCGTCAAGGCGTATTGTCATGTCGCCGGAAGTAAGCAGGGCATTGGTGGCACTGTTGTCTGTGCGGAAATCCACATGCATATTGCAGCCGGGGAATCCCATGCCGGATGTCACCGCATTGAGCGGATCTATGTCACCTGCCACCGCTACAGAGCCGGTCTTGTCGTCAAGACAGGCCTGCAGGTCAACGCCCATGATGAGGCATAGGTCGTTTTGCTCACTTCCGCCAGTCCCGCTCTTGCCGAGACCGAGAGAGAGGCGTTCTATGTCGCCCTTGAGCGCGACGGTGGTTTCGTGTCCGGTTTTGACGGCATCAACGGTCAGTCCGGCCTTGAGCCATGAGTTGTCGGCTGTTACCCTTGCGTGAGCCTGCGGTCCCCGGAGTTCTGCATTGACAGCTGTCCCGCTGAGCGGAATACCATCGTATGCGAAGTTTGCTATCGTGCCCTTTGACGTGATGCCGGTACCTTTTGACAGGAAATCTGTGCCGTGTCCTTTTATGTCGAAGCTGGCTGTGAGGGGAGAGAGGTTCATGCCGGTCACAAAGGCATGGAGCGGAAAGCGGTGTGCCTGCAGTCTTGCGGCATAGGTTGTGTTGCGTGCCGAATAGAAACCGCTGAAACTCAGTTTGCCGCCACCGTAGTAGATGGCGTTGTTGTCAAGGGCGTATCTGTCGCCGCTGAAATTTATGTCGCCCCCGACCTGTACGTTGCCGGGTATGCATAGGGTCTGTCTCAGACTGTGCGGAATCATGCCGTTGATGAGCCGTGCGTCTTTCAGCGTTACAGCATAGTGAATATTGCCGTTGCGGTCTTTGGCCGAGAGGAGATTGCGGGCAGAACCGTGCAGGCGCAGTTCCGCATTGCGCGGCATCAACACGTTGCAATAGTCTATGGTCAGGTCTGCCAAGGACCCTTCCGCCCTGAGACTGATCCCGACAGGTTCGTCAGACCACAGTCTCAGCAGATTGTCGGGCAGACCGCCCGCAAGAATACTGATATCCTCCTTGCCGACAGTCCCGCTCACCTTTGCCTCCAGACGTCCGTTGCCCTGCCTGTCAAGGGCTGCGAATGGAAGCCGCAGGTCTGCCTTTATCCCGGAATGTGGGGTTTGGAGAGTTGCCCCTGCTATATCTATGCGGGCGGTGTCGTAATGCAGGTTTGCCGACAGACTGTTGACGACCAGCCCGCTCCTCTCCTTAAGTGCCAGTTCGTGCAACTTCAGGTCAAGGGACTGTCGGGCATACCTGAAGTCCTTTGCCTTGAGGCATAGGAGACCGAAACGAAGGTTGTTAAAATCAAGTGGGTGCGGGTTCGCCTTGGTGGCAGAAGCTGTCGGCTTGTGGGGCAGATTGCAGGTCACGTCGCGTGAGGACAGTCCTATCGCGCCCACTTCGTAGATTCCGTCCTTGAGGTCTACCAGAGTTCTGTTGAGACGGAGCTGTGCTATGTCTGCACTGACGCGCATTGAGTCGCCCGGTGTCTGTAGGCTGACGGCGGTGTTTTGCAGCCGTATCTCTTTGAGCCTTATCCGCCAGAGCAGGGGAGTTGACGGAGTGGTGTCTCTTTGGGCCGTGTCGCTGAGAACCACGCGTATGTCGGCATCTTTGAGCCGTATGGCATTGATGTCAACGTCATTGGTCTTCAGGTTGCAGAGGGCAGGTCTGTCTATGGTCAGCAACCCGAACCTGCCCTCCATACTTATGTCGCTGATGAAGTCCTTGCTGTTGATGACGGCCCGCCGCAGTTCAAAGCCGTTGATGTCAACCCTTCCGCCCAACAGTGGGAAGAGCTTTATGTCAAGGAGCAACAGATCGGCGGATGCCACTGTGTCGGCATCCTGTATGGCGGTCATTTTGCTGACCAGCAGGTCAAGTGGAAAGGAGAGCCTTACTTTGTCTATGCTGACCGTCATACCCGTTTCCCGGCTGAGGTAGCCGACCGTGCGGTTCTTCATGAATGTCTGTACGGGCGGCAGGTAGAGCAGCATGGCCAGAAGGAGAAATACCGCGATGGCGGCAAGAACCGTCCTCGCCGACCATATAAGGATTTTTGATGTCAGTAGCTTTGCTTTCATCGCGTTGGAAAAGGATGCTCTTTTATGTTGTCATCCCACCTGTTGCCAGACCGTCCCCACCCACCTGTTTATACTTTGCTCCCGTTGCGTCCCAGAGTCACGATCCCTCCTATGCCGATGTTTTCCTCAAGCCAGCGGAAGAACCTGTTGAGCAGGGCGGAAGAGGCGACATAGTACCATGCCAGCGGCACAAAACAGAAGTTGAAACGTTTGGCAGAATAGGCGAGTACGTTTTCAATGGAGTCCCACTTGTAGTCTACCTGATAGAGGACGAGATAGTAGCCGGCAATGCTTGCCAGAAGCACAGCGGGAACCAGCAGACCGGAAAGACCTCCAAACCATGCGACAGCGTTTGATTCTGTTTTCGCCTTATTGCTTTTGTGCAAGGAGCAAAAGAGGAGGGCAACGAGGTGTACCGCCAGTACTATGGCAAAAGCATGGAAAGTCCATCCGTAGTATACTCCGCCGCTGAAAAGAGACCACGCCCCTTTGATGACAGTCGCGGCCTTTTGTCCGTCCCAATAGGGGTGTGTAATCACCGCACTTTCCGCCGTCAGTCCGCACGAGCTGCTGTACAGCATCCAGACAGCAAGGGGCAAGAGCGAGAGGGCGGGCAGGAAAGCGTATTTCCATTCCTTGCGGCGGAGTGCGCTTGCAGCAACCACAAGCCACGCCACGCCAATAAACACTACACCTTCGGCTCTCATCCAGTTGTTGACGGCGAGCAACAGTATTGCGAGCCACAGGTCGCCGCTCTTGCGCCCGGACACCCAGAGGCAGGTGTAGATTACACCCGATGACGCCATGCAGGCCTGCATCACGTTGGTTACCGACAACGAGGCAAACGACAGCATTTCGGGTGCCGTCACTATCCCCAGAAGAGCCAGCGCAGAACCTGTGTGCGAAATCCTGCGGCGGCAGAGACCGTAGAAACCGACGAGGAATCCCAGATAGATGAATGCAGGTATGGCTTTGGAGGTGGCTGCCCCGAAAGTGTAGACATAGGCATAGGAAAGCTGTATCATGGGCAAGTAGCTGATACTGCTTCCCGCCCCGTGCATTTGGGGGAAATAGGCCGGATCAAATATGCTCATGCCGCGGAACGTATGCTCCTGGGCGCAGACAAAGCCGATGGTGTCAAAAGCCGCCATGGAGTCGCGGTCATAGGTGGGATAGAACAAACATTTGGTGAAATTGATGTACTCCAGATACACCACAACACCCATCATGGCGACCCACAGGAGGTTTGCCCATCTGAAGTCAATGGTGACGGGTTTCAGTGAAAGACACTGTTTCCTGTACATTCTGTAGTTCACGGCCGCTGCCGCCAGAAGGAGGCAGACGGTCATGATGCCGAGTGACGTGCGGGTCAGGGCAACGCCGCCCCAGTCCAGAAACACCATGGCGAGAGTTGCCAAGGCAAGTCCTGAGGGCAGGGCAAAACCGATTTTTTCAAGGAGGGAACTTTTGCGTGCAATGCGGTTCAGGAGCAGGAAACCGACAAGGAATACCAGTACAAGCATAGGGCGGTTCAGTTCTTGTTCTTTTATTTTTGAGGCACAACGGGCAGTATGGTGTGTATCGCGGTGGAATCAACGGGGTAGTGCAGCATTTCGGTATTCCTGCCGTTGACGATGCCAACGTGGGTAATACGCTTGGCATAGGGCGTTTTTCCAAGTTCTTCGCGTATCACAACCTTACGCGGATAGAGGAATCTGATGGCGGACATCTTGTCTACCAGCGTCCCCCTAAACGGCAGTTTGTTGCCGTATTCGGGTGTTGCCATGAAATCATCCTTGCTGGGCCAGAAGACAACGGCATCGGTCGGGGTGTAGTCGCGTATCATCATGACATAGCAGAAATCCACGCCGAGTTTGCGCGCCAGAAGCCGCTCAGGGCTAAGGGACTTGTCTGCCTTGACGCTCTCAAGGTTGACGGGCGCAAAGGTGTTCCACATCCAGTTGTAGGCATCGTTGCTTCCGATGACCATGGAGAAGAGCAACACACCCATGCCGGCAACCAACAGGTTCCGCAACAGCCGCGTGGAGTAGTCCGGACGGCGTGTTTTTGCAGCGGCGGTTTGTCTGCCGTGTTTTCTTGTATTCATGGAGCCTTTAATAACAAGGTGTTTGCGATATGTGCAAAATTACGAATAAAAAGTCTGTTTCTGTGAGTAAACGGCAACAAAATATTGTGTCTCTGCCGTAGTCTTCCGCCAAGACAACTTGCATAAGTATTCATAAAATATGAAAGAATGGCGCACAATGCCCCGGAAATAGTTTTTGTATGCATAAACGGTGGCAGAATTGGACAGGAAATAAAAATAAACGTTAAATTTGCCCCGTCCCCTCCCCTGTGCTTGAATCCTAAACGACAATCAGACCGGTAAGAACATGAAACATACGCTGAAAGAGTTTGCTGTCTGCGCCGCAGTTGTACTTCCGCTTCCGCTCGCAGCCCAGATAAAGGTCAACTACAAGGCTCTGCCAGACTATGATTATACACCTCCGGTGAAGGAAGAACTGGGTATCCCGTGGGGCAACGCCGGTCAGTCGGCAGACCGGCACGGTCTCAGGAGCAATGCTTATCAGCAGGAAGTCAGTCTGCCAGACCACTGGAACAACGCCCTGACAAAGCATTTCCCGCCGTTTTTCTCCCAATCAGGACCTTCGTGCATGGGTTCGAGTTTCACCGGATATATCTTTACCCACGAACTGAACAGCTTGCGCAATCTTGAGGGCGAGAAAAAGGAAAACCAGATGGCCGTGTTCTTCGGGTGGCTTCAGACGTTTATGAATTCATCCAAAGAAGACGTGGAGCGCGACAACGGCTGCCCCAACGCAGTGGACTATGGGGGGCGCACCAACTCAGAAACAATAGGCTACTATACTTGGCGTGACAGTGTGGCAGGCTGGATGCAGGGCTATGACAAGTGGCACAGGGCCATGTTCAACCGTGCGGAGGGGTTCTATACGTTTCCCCTGTCGTTATGCAGCGAGGAGGGGCGGCTTGCGACCAAGAGGTGGCTCTACAACCACAACGGTGACGGCGATTTCAATAGTGGCGGGCTGTGCTACGTAACATTGGCGGCCACGGGAATGTCGTATGCAAGGATTGCAAGCACCCCGGCCAACGAGGAAGCAGGCGCAGTGAACAAATACTACATACAGAAATGGGGTTCGGAGGTAGACCACGCCATGACCATTATAGGCTGGGACGACCGCCTTGAGTTCGATTTCAACGGCAACGGCATATACGGCGAGGAAAATGCTGACGAGAAGGGATCCTGGATTGTCGCCAACTCGTGGGGGGCTCTGTGGTGCAACGGCGGATGGATATACGTTCCATATCGCTATGCGGGTCCTTTGGGCAGTGTGACGGGCAACTATTTCTGGAAACCGTATGTGACCTACGTACGCAAGGATGCGTCGCCTACCCGCACCATAAAGTTGCTGATGGACTACTCCCGCCGCAATGAGCTGCGCCTGAGTGTAGGCGTCAACCCGGACACATCGGCCACCAGACCGCTGCGTTCCATGGAGATGACCAGCTTCAAAAATGCCGGTAACGGAGCCGAGAATGGCGGCTACCCTGAAGTGCCCATGCTGGGGAAATACGTGGACGGTATGCACCACGAGCCTATGGAGTTCGGTTATGACCTTACCGGTCTCAGCGACAGTTACGCTCCCGAGCAGCCTTTGAAGTATTTCTTCACCGTGAATGTCAGCAACAGACAAGGTATGGGACACATATACAAGGCCTCGATCATGGACTACCGTTACGAGACCGAAGACGGTACTGAAGTCCCCTTTGACATAGACACTGTGGCAATAGGCAGGGATGCCGGGAATCCTGTCACCATCAGTGTTGTCGTGCCGGGCGAGACCGTCAATCCGCCCGTCAACACCACGGTTGACGGCAGGTCGCTGAAATGGGAGCCCCCGGTTAGTACAAGCTTGCGGCTGAACAAGTTCTACATATACAGGGACAATATTCTGCTTGACAGTGTGACGGCCGGGGTCAATGCCTACACCGTTCCTGACTCCGGCGGTACATATTGCGTGTCGGCAGTCTATGGCTACAAGGGCAGGCAGATAGTGTCGGCGAAGGGTAACCTCGCCCGCAACAGCATGGCAATGCCGTCCGGCGAAAACCTGTCGCTGACTCTTGCCGATGCCTGCATGATTGTTCCCGGAGTCTTGCCGGAAAGGTCGGGCAGCGGTACCGTGGAATTCTGGATAAAGCCGCCAAGTATAGGCACACGCTCGTACCTCGTCACCGGCAGCAGTAAAAACGGGTTCTTCATAGAGATAACCCCGAGCGGACAGGTCGCGGTCGGGTGGAACAGCGAAGACAAGACGGCTTCATCCGCAAGGGCTATCAAGGCCGGCACATGGCAGCACGTGGCCGTTGTGGTGCAGAACAACACGCTGTCAATTTATGTAAACGGTATGCGTAAGGCAAACTACAACTCTTCGGACAACAACGGAATGCCCGCACTCGGCAATCTTCTTGTCGGCACTGCCGACAGCCCGTTTGCGGGTGACATTGACGAACTGCGCGTATGGCGTACAGCACGCACTCAGGCAGAAATATATTCGGGACGTGACAACCCTGTAGCCGTGCTGTCAGCGCAGCCGGATCTTGTCTGCTATCTCCCGATGAACCTAGTTGAAACGGAGTACGGGGAACGGGTGCAGGAATATGTGTTCGGCAACCATGCCTATCTGGTTTCGGGTGAAAGGCAGACTTTTGCCAATGACGATATTCTGAACGGCAGTTCATTTACTTTAAGCCCATCCGTAACTGCAGAAGACCAGATCTATGCCAACCGTCCATGCAGACTGCGCGGTGTAGGCAGTACCAATGTGATATCGTGGCGCTGGGACACTCCGGGAGCGACATCGGAAATCCACATGATGCAATCGCCCTACGTGACCTATGCCAAGGAGGGAGTCTACACGGTTTCACTGACCGTTACCGATGCTGACGGCAAGACCCTTACAGCCCGGAAGGAAATCACCGTGTCCAAAGAGCAGCTGCCGGAACCGGAATTCGAGATAGCGCAACCGCGCCTTGCCGTGGCACAGCCGTTCTCGTTCGTGAACCGCACAAAAAGTGCTAACTGCTCATACCGGTGGGAGATAGAGGGACAAGACGATATCATGCTCACCAACGCCGTTACTTCATTTGACGCGCCCGGTGTCTACAAGGTTACCCTCAACGCCACCAACGGTGCGGGCACGGCATCGCTGTGCAAGACAGTGGAGGTGTATGAAGACAGGCCTACGGGCAAGTTCAATGTCGCTCCCGACCAAATCCTGTTGGGCGAGACAACATATCTGGAAGACAAGAGCCTCGGTCAACCAACCGAATGGCTGTGGACGTTGACCAACGGCCGGCGCTACATTCAGATAAACGGACAGTTCTCGTCGTTTGTCCCTCCTGCGCCGGGTATCTACGACATCAGTCTGCAGACGGTCAACAAAGTCGGTGTGAATACCGCAAGTAAAGCGCGTGCGCTGTATGTAAGCACCGCCGATGCGAAAAACGGTCTCGTATTCGCCGGCAATGACGAACAACTCCATATACCACGTCCGTTTGAGACCGCCCGGCAGTCATTTACCGTAGAGTGGTGGATGAACCCGTGCGCCTACGCCGGAGCCGGGGCGTTTGAGTTTGGCGATCTCTCAGCCAACTGCACTGACAAGGGACAGTACTCCGTCACATACAAGGACAAGACAACAAGCTGGAGTCTTCCTGTCACCAACCAGTGGCATCACTATGCCCTTACGTTTGACAAGGGCAGCATAACAGTTTACCTTGACGGGGAAAAATCCATAGGCATTGACCGCACGGGTCTGTATACCACCCCAGACTGGCCAGACACTTTTCGCTTCGGCAGGACAGACAGCCCGTTCAACGGCTACATAGATGAGATGCGCATCTGGGACACGGCTCTTACGGAAGAACAACTGCGTCTGGTGTGCAACAAACCCATAGAAAACCCCTCAGCAACGGAGCATCTGTGCGTGTACTACGATTTCAACCAGAACGGCGGCGACGTGACAGACCGCACAGGCAATGGATACGATGCCAAGCGTGTGAATTTCGGTCCTGACGGCGATGCATGGATAGTCAGTCCCGGTGTGTTTACCCTTGACCTGGAGAGCGACATGACACAGACCGATGTCTCGGGCTTATATCTGACCAACTACAAGGCACCGTTCCTGACCAACGGCAGACGTGTGCCGGAAGACTGCGAGGGAGCCACGGAACTTCTTACGGAGTCGGAAACATCCACCTGGGTGTTTGATTCTCCGCAGACAGCCGATGGAGAGGTTGTGAACACGGCATACGTGGATTCCCGGCACAACGGGTGGCTCACCATAGACACCGAATATTCAGAGGGAACGATGACCAACAAACGCCTGTACCAGACGGTCACGCTGCCGCAGGGGCACTACCGCTTCTCTCTTGCCGCGGCCAACGCATTCTACCCGCAGAGTTCAAGGCTGGTGGTATGCTACGGAGACACGATTGTAAGAAACGAAACCATAGACGAAGCACTGGCAAGCTGTATGCTGGCAGAAATCACAAGCGTTGACTTTGATGTCATGAATGACAACACGGAGGTTTCACTCGGACTGATTGCCAACATCGGGGAGGACAGCCGTGGCATGGGCATACGTTCGTTCAGTCTGACGCATATCTCATCGGCATCGCAGTCCGCCGACGGCATCAGTGATGCCTATGATGCTCTCGGCAAGGGCGTGACAGGCAATTTCATTGGCGAACGTGGTGCAATACGTATCGTGAGTGACAAGACCATTGGCGTGAAAATATATGATGGACAGGGGCGGTGCGTGTTCAACGAGTACTTCTCCGGTAACAGGCGTATCCCGCTGCCCCCCGGCGTGTATGTCGCCAACGGGACGAAAGTTCTTGTCAAGTAGAGTCTCCGTCCGCTATGTGAAAAGAACAATCCAAACAACAATATGAAAAGAAAGACAAAAAGCCTCCTTCTGACAGTGCTGATGCTTGTCTGCAGTACCGCAGCCTATGCCCAGCTGACCGGCGGAGTGTACGAGGAACACAATGTGGGTGAATTCACCTTCCAGAAAAACAAAAAGAAACAATCGCCTGGCATTGCAAGGTCAAAGGCCCTCTACGGTTCCGCCACGCAACGCCCGGACCATCTGAACAACGCGTTGCTAAAGTATTTTCCGCCCATTTTCTCGCAGGACCAGGGCTCGTGTGACGCAGCAGCCTACATAGGCTATCAGTGGACTTACGAGCGCAACAACTACTATGGGCTGGACGGCTCGCTTGACGAAAACCGTTTTACGTCGCATTTCAACTATCTTCTGGCGCACAGCTATCAGGGAACGTCAAAACCGGCATTGCTCCAGAATGTGGGCAACCCCTCCGCTGCCGACTACGGCGGGCAGACTTACTCCAAGTATTTCGGCAACCAGACCTGCAAGGATGCTGACTACGGATGGATGCAGGGATATGACAAATGGTACAACGCCATGCACAACCGCGACTGGACGGCATCTAATGTGGAGCAGAGCCTCATGACCGAAGCCGGGCGTGAAAACCTCAAGCAGTGGCTCTGGAACCACAACGGCGACTACGATTTCAATGCCGGCGGTGTGGCATGGTTCGGCATGGCTGCCACCGGCATGAAAACGGGAACCATTCCCAACACCCCGACCAACAAGCAGTTGGGGCTTGTGGGCAAACGCTATGTGGCAGACTGGGGACCCTCGTATGACCACGCACAGACCATTGTGGGATACGACGACCGCATAGAGTTTGACCTTGACTCCAACGGAGTCTACGGCGAAAAGGACAAGGATGAGGTCGGAGCCTGGATTATTGCCAACTCATGGGGAAACAAATGGGAGAACAACGGCTTTGTGTACTGTCCCTACGGTCGCTCCGTGACAGACAGCCACCGCCAATACGCATGGACAGTCACGCGTCACTTTATCCGCAAGGACTATGAACCGCTGCGTACCATAAAAGTGAAGCTGGCCTATTCCAAACGTTCGCTGCTTTGGCTTAGCGTCACCGCGACCCAAGACACAGCCTCCGACGTGGCCACCGACTCTCTTGCGATGGACCATTTCAAGAATGCAGGTGACGGCACGCGCAGTTTTCTGGATCCACCGTCAACGCCGATGCTCGGCAAGTGGGTTGACGGATACCATTACGAGCCTATGGAGTTCGGGTATGACATAACAGACCTCACACAGAATTTTGACCGGCGCAAACCAATCAAATATTTCTTCAATATCTATACTTATCCCGGCATTCCGGAGGAAAAACGCGGAACAGGCAGGCTCTACAGCGCATCGGTCATTGACTATGAGCTTGATGAGGAGGGTATAGAGTTCCCGTTCAAAGTTGAAAACGTGCAGATTACGGGAACGGCCAAACTCTACCGCGTGTCGGTTGTAGTGCCGGGCGAGCAGATCAACGCCCCGACAAACCTCACGCTGTCGGACGGTGCGCTTGTGTGGCAAAAGCCGGCAACCACCTCGCTACCCATAGAGAAATACTACATTTACAACGACAACGCCATCGTGGACTCTGTGGATGCCAACACGTTTTCGTACACTCCGGCTGTGGCCAATGACAAGGCATACGGCGTGGCAACCGTCTACGGCTACCGAAACAAGACCATAGTGTCAGATCAGTCTAACCCCGTAGTGTTCCCTGTAGAGGAGCAAAGCACAGACAACTATGTGCTTGACATGAAACACACCATGGCATCCGTATACGATGTGGGTTTCAAGGCTTCACGGGGCGGCACAATGGAATACTGGATTAAACCGAGAAGTACGGGCAACTACTCCAACCAGATATGCAACCCCATCTTCTTCTATTCGAGCATAAACGCCTATAACGGTCTGTTTGCGGGATGGGGAGTCAGCGGCTCGTACGTTTCGCGGAGCAACAGTGTAAAACTCAACGAGTGGAACCATGTGGCGATTGTGATTGACAACTATGCCTTGAAGATGTTTGTCAATGACAAGCGTGTCATGGAGTATGGCTACCGGAACAACGGCAAAGTCAAGGGCTTTGACAATTTCTGCATCGGGCGCAATGAAAACAACGGGCTTATTGACGCGGAGATAGATGAAATCCGCCTCTGGAACCGTCCGTTGAGCGATGAAGAGATATTCAACAACTACCGGGCAGGCATAGCAGCCCCGTCGCAAC
>CAVHBF010000028.1:0-18302 GCA_963634195.1 Bacteroides thetaiotaomicron
ACTTTGAACAATTGCGGCAACCGCGCCATGGTGCCGTCGGGATTCATTATCTCGATGAGGGCGGCGGCAGGCTGCAGTCCCGCGAGGCGTGCCAGATCCACGGCCGCTTCAGTATGTCCGGCACGGCGCAGAACACCCTTGTTCTGGGCGTAAAGCGGGTTGATGTGTCCCGGCCGTCCGAAAGTTTCTGGTACGGAAGCGGGATTGGCGAGAGCGCGTATGGTGGCGGCGCGGTCTGCGGCACTTACCCCCGTGGTGCACCCCTCAAGCTTGTCGACGGTAACGGTGAACGGCGTGCCGAGCATTGAGGTGTTGTCTTCCACCTGATGGGGCAGGTTGAGTTCGCGGCAACGGTCAATGGTGATGGGGGCACAGAGCACACCGCGCCCGTTCTTGAGCATAAAATTGACTTTTTCGGGTGTAATCAGTTCGGCGGCAGTGATGAAGTCCCCCTCATTTTCGCGGTCTTCGTCGTCCACCACTATGAGGAACTTGCCGTCCTTGAAATCTTTGACAGCGTCTTCAATGCTGCTGAATTTCATGTTGTCCATATCTTAATCTTGTTGTTTTTCGTTGTCTTTATAGTATCCGTGTCGTTCTATCCTGTCCGTGACATGCAGGTTCACGGTGTTGATCTGCATGATGTCCCGGCGCAACCGCCGTCTGAACAGGAAAGACCTGTACCACAGTACAACCCCTATCGGTATCACTATGCCGAACAGGCAGTTGAGCCGCCTGTTCCCGATGGGCGAGAGGTGTCCTTTTGTGTAGACAAAGGGGTATGCGTTGAGCTCATATACAAGTTTGCGGTCGGCACTATTGGAGAGATCGGTGATAATCTGTTCAAGCTGTTGTGCCACATATGGCAGGGGATTGTCGGATTGCGGTCTGAAGAACAGTTCTGCATATCCTGGCAGCTTGCCGAGCCTCAATGTGGCGGAGAGCCTGTTGAGCTGTGCGGTAATGCTGCGCAGTCCGGCGACATCGCCAACGTAGTCGGGAGTGTCGATGACAACCTCCTTCAGGGTGATGTTGCGTCTGGCCCTTACGCCAAACGCCGCGAGGAAGTCGCCGAACCTGTTGAGGGCGTTCCACAGAGTGGCATCTTTGTTTGACTTGTAGGTGAGGAACGCTCCCACGGGTGCCATGACAAAGGTGCTTATCCACATTCCATAGGTGATGTTCCATGTTCCATCGCGCGCCATCTTCATGCCCGAAACGCCGATGATATAATAGATGATGAAGATAAGTACCGACACGATGGTTGACACTCCCAGTCCTCCCTTGCGTATGATAGCCCCGAGCGGGGCTCCGATGAAGAAGAAGAACAGGCATGCCAGTGATGAGGCGAACTTGTCGTGCCACTTTATCTCATGCCGTCTTATCATGCGGTAGCCGTCCTGACTGACAGGCGAGCGCCATTCAAGTTCTGTCAGCATTCCTGAAACTGATGACGAGGCCTTGTGCATGGCGTTGAGCCGTGCTGTCTGGCCGAGTCTTGCAAACAGGGAGTCAATATTGACAGATACGGCCAGTCTGTCTGCTGCCAGAGAGTCCTGCCTTGAACCGTAGCCGGTCTGCAGGAAGCGGGCGGACAATTCCTCGTAGTTGGCGCGCCCGAGGCTGTCATAGAGAACAGTCATGGAATCGGTGTCGTAGGCAAGCTGCCTGAGAGACTTTGCATCGGCAAGATTCTTGAGGTCTTCCGCGTTCATGAGGTCAAAGTCGGTATTGAAATCAATGAACAGGATTTTGTTCTGGAATGTCTCGCGGTCGTAGGGGACATGGCTGTCCTGCATCATTCCGCCCGGCGAGGAAGACTGCAGGTTTTCAAACTGCTCTCCGCTGTAAATTGACAGCTTGAGAAAGTGCTTGTCGGCCGTTGTCTCAAGCTTGGCAGAGTCCGCCACCACGATCTGGGCGTTCTCTATGCCCTTGTCTATCTTATAGATTATCACATCGTAAAGCATACCCGTAGAGGCGTCTTTGCGCTCTACGTAGAGGTTCACGTTGGGGATGCCGTTGTGAAATATTCCCTCGGTTATTTCAAGTGCCGGCGAGGCACTTTTCATGGAATACAGCATCCGTGCCATTTCCATCTGCGCTTTCGGACTTATGTTGTTCTGAAAGTAGAACGACACTCCTGTGAGTATCAGTGCGGTGACAAGTATGGGGCGCATTATGCGCAGCAGCGGTATGCCGGCAGCCTTCATGGCGGTGAGTTCCAGCTGTTCACCCATATTGCCGAACGTGAGCAGGGAAGTCAGCAGTACCGACATGGGCAGGGCCATCGGTACGAGAGTCAGGGCCATGTAGAAGAAAAACTGAGCAAGGATGTCCATTCCGAGTCCTTTACCGACCATTGTCTCAATATGCTTCCATACAAACTGCATCATGAAGACAAACAGGCAAATCAGAAAGCATCCCAGAAAGAGCTGGAAGAACTTGCGGAGAATGAATATGTCTATTTTCTTCATGCCAAGCATAAGGAGGCGTCGGTCGGACGCGTGTACCCTGCGGTTGCCTGTCCGGCAGGATCGGCAAAAGTTTTTCTATATCAATGCAAAGTTAGCATAAACAGAACTATAATCCAAACCTTGTGTTTGGTAATTGGGGTTTTGGAGTACGCGCAAGCGGCAAAGGCGCGTATGCCGGCTGACAATGCGCACCGATGGCAAGTGAGTATTGTAATCTGGACTCCTTGCGCCCAACGGGGAAACCCCGCGCCGTCTTGCCGGGCAATCTCCGGCAGGGTGCTATTTTATCCAGACGGCATAGTCCGCCTTGCGCGGCTTGGGAGCCTGCGGCTCTTTGAGCGCATAGCCCAACGCCACATGACCTATGCCTTCGTAATCCCCCTCAATACCCCAGTCGGCAAGCAACCGTTTGCCCTCGTCAGAGCCGAAGACTTCGCGTGCGCGGTGAATCCAGCAGCTGCCAAGCCCCAGCGATTGGGCGGCATTCATGAGATTACCCATCACAAGCGAGCCGTCGTAGATGTAGGTGGGGCGTTCACGGTTTGCCAGTACCACCATAATCGCAGGAGCACCATAGAACGGGTCCTGGCTTGTATCCATTACCCGGGCATTGAGTCGTGACAGGAGATTGCGCGTGGCCTTGTCGGTAACCACCACTATGCGCGGCGACTGCATGCCCATGCCGGTAGGCGCATATTCGCCGGCTCTGACAATTTGCTCCAGCGTGGTGTCGTCCGGCATTCTTGAGGGGTCAAAACACCGCACGCTGCGCCGTGTTTCAAGAGTTCTGAGTGTTTCGTTCATGACTATGTGTTTTTGGTTGGTTGTCCGCAAAGTTAGCGGTTTGTGTGCTACAAGACACCGGACACAGTTTTAAAAAAGTTAAAAGCAACAAGAAAAACACTGGCATCAAGTGCCGTTTCGGTCAAAAAACAGTATCTTTGCCCATTACTGTAACCAGAGGCAGCAGCGAAGTCTGCCCCTAACAAAACATCGTATTCCTATGCAGTCAGACAGCGTTATTGTCATTCCCACTTACAACGAGAAAGAAAACATACGTAATATCATCACAGCAATCTTTGACCTTGACGGTCCCTATGATGTGCTGGTCATCGACGATGGATCGCCCGACGGTACCGCCGACATCGTGAGAGGTATGCAGGGCGAGAGCCGGTTTGCGGAACGGGTTCACCTGATAGAGCGCAGCGGGAAGCTCGGGCTTGGCACTGCATATATTGCAGGTTTCAAGTGGGCTTTGGCGCACAAGGAATACAAGTACATATTCGAGATGGACGCCGATTTCAGTCATGCGCCCTCCGACGTGCCCCGCCTCTATGCCGCCTGTCATGACGAGGGCTACGACCTTGCTGTCGGAAGCCGCTACGTCACTGGTGTCAACGTGGTCAACTGGCCCATGGGACGCGTGCTGATGAGCTATTATGCAAGCAAATACGTGCGTTTTGTGACCGGGCTGAAGATACATGACACCACGGCAGGCTTCAAGTGCTACCGTCGTGAGGTTCTTGAAGCCATAGACCTTGACGCCATACGCTTCAAGGGATACGCTTTTCAGATTGAGATGAAGTTCACCGCCTACAAGCTGGGCTTCAGGATCAAGGAAGTCAACGTGGTGTTCGTAAACCGCCAGCAGGGTACAAGCAAGATGAGCGGAGGAATCTTCGGCGAGGCCATGTTCGGGGTAGTGCGTCTCAAGTGGGACAGCCTCACGGGCAAGTACAGAAAGATGAAACAACGCAGCCTGAAAGGTCGCGGTTAAATTTCCGGTCAGTGATTTCCGTTGTCAATGCCCTGATAGTAAATGAAGGCCGGATTTTCAAAGGCAGTCTCAAGATTTCCGGCACGGCAATCGCCGAAGTCGCACAGGACGGTTGTCCCTTTGAGCCCGAAGGTGATGTTGTCGATGCCGACGGACGTTATGTCATACCCGGAGTGATAGACGAACATGTCCATTTCCGTGAACCCGGGCTCACGCAAAAGGCCGATATATGGAGTGAGAGCCGTGCGGCGGCAGCGGGGGGTGTAACCTCGTTTTTTGACATGCCAAACACCAAGCCGCAAACCACCGGTCTCGCGGAACTTGGCAGCAAGATGGAACTCGGCGGGTCCAAGAGCCTCGTGAACTATGCATTCTACATAGGAGCCACGAATGACAATCTCCCGTCACTTGAAAGTGTGCCCGTTTCATCGGTGCCCGGCATAAAACTTTTCATGGGAGCGTCTACGGGCAATATGCTTGTGGAGGACGCGAAGACGCTTGACGGGATATTCCGCCTTGCCCACGCAAGAAACCTCCCTGTGGTGGTGCATTGCGAGGATACTGCCCAGATAGTCCGCAATGAGGCGAAAGTAAAGGTTTTGGCGGGCGAAGATGCCGGGATGGAATATCACCCCGTAATCCGAAATGCGAAAGAATGCATTGACTCCACCGGCAAGGCTCTGGAACTTGCCGCCAGCAGCGGTGCAAGACTGCTTGTGGCTCATGTGTCAACCGGTGCGGAAATTGAAGAGATAGCCCGGCGCGGGGGAAACAACGTAAAAGCCGAGGTGTGTGTGGCATACCTCTGTTTCAATGACGGGGACTACCGTACTCTTGGCGCACGCATCAAATGCAACCCTGCCATCAAGTCTTCCTTGTGCCAGATGGAACTGATTGCCGCCCTGCGTGACGGCAAGGTGTTCACGGTAGCTACGGATCATGCCCCCCATCTTCTTGGTGACAAGTGCGGAGGGGTGTTCACGGCAGCGTCAGGTATGCCGTCGGTGCAGTTTTCATTGCCCCTGATGCTCCAGCTGGCAGAGAGGGGTGCGGTAGGCATTACGCAGGTAGTAGAACTGATGTGCCACAATCCGGCGCGTTTCTTCGGGGTGAAACGGCGCGGCTTTATCCGCAAGGGATACAAGGCCGATCTCGTGATGCTGGAGCATCTGGCAGAGCCGTACACCGTGACCGACGACGACGTGATAAGCAAATGCGGCTGGACACCATATGCGGGACAGAAACTCAACTGGCGGATTGCCGCCACAATGTGCAACGGTACGGTCATCTACCGGAAAGACAAGGGATTCACTGCCCCCGAATACAGAGGAGAAGCGATAGAGTTTGATCATGACAGCGACACGGCAATATAGTATAGAACAACTCAGGCCCTATATAGACTGGACGTATTTTCTGCATGCGTGGCAGATGCCGGCGAAGTATGCTTCGGCAGCATCGCTGCACCAATGCCGCGCGTGCAGGGAGACCTGGCTGGCCACGTTGGGGACAGACAACCGCACCCAGGCGCAAGAGGCACTGGCTCTCGTTGCCGATGCTCTCCGTATGCTGGACAGACTTGCAGCGCAGGCTGTGGTATTTGGCAGGGTGGGGCTTTTTGAGGCGAACTCCGAAGGAGATGACATACTGGTTTCTGACGGAGAGGGGCGTATTGTGACCATTCCGTGTCTGAGACAGCAGGTCATGGCAGAAGGAAAGCCCAGCCGCTGCATGGCTGATTTTGTGCGTCCGCTCGAGTCCGGCCTCCCTGACCGTATCGGAGTATTTGCCACAACCGTGAAGTTTGACCTAGAGAAGGCCTTTTCCGGTGATGCCTACAACATGATGCTGGGACAGACGCTGTGCGACCGTCTTGCCGAGGCGGCCGCTTGTGCGCTCCACCTTGAGGTGCGCCGCAACATATGGGGGTATGCCCCCAACGAGAACCTGTCAATTGAAGACCTGTTGCATGAACGGTGCCAAGGCATCCGACCGGCTGTGGGTTATCCGTCGTTGCCCGACCAGAGCCTCAATTTTATTCTGAATGGTCTCATAAAGATGGAAGAACTCGGTATCACTCTGACCGAAAACGGAGCAATGCTCCCACACGCCACGGTGACGGGACTGATGATTGCCTATGCAGGAGCTTCCTATTTTGCCGTGGGTCAGATTGACCGTGACCAGCTGGAGGACTATGCCGTCAGACGCGGTCTGCCGGAAGACAGGGTGCGCCAGTTTCTGGCTGCCAACCTTAGTGTATTGCAATGACAGCCTGCACTGGCGGTGCGGGAAGAGAATAAGACTGACACAAAGAACAGATGACGTTTTTCCTGAAAACAGGCCTGGTCTTTAGCCTGATGACAGTGCTGCCGCCGCTGGTGGTCTATCTCGGCTGTCTGCGCGGCAGACCAGAACTGAAACGCAGGAAGCGGATTCTGTGTGCGGTTACCGCTATTGAACTTGCGGGCATGGCCTGCTTCGTGAAATTCGCCTTCGCCGGTGGTTCGTCCTCTGTCTGTTGGCGTCTGCTCCTGTACGTCTGCATGGGAATAGGCGGTTCGGAAATGGTGGTCGGCGTATGCGCACTGATGGCAAGAGCCTTCGGAAAGGCGTGGTATCTGAGACTTCCCGTAGTGTGCTTGGGCGCAATGTCGGTCGTACTTGATATAACAATTGTTGCTATGGCTTTTACAATCGGAAACAGAAGAATTGATGTGACAGAGTACACATACGGCAGCAAGGAGCTCCCCGGGGCCTTTGACGGCTTCAGGGTGGTGCATATCTCCGACCTGCATCTTGGCACCTATGGCAATGACACTGGAAGGGTGGCTGAACTGGTTGACAAGGTGCTTGCCCAGAAAGGTGACATGATTGTATTTACAGGCGACCTGGTCAATTTTGAGTCAAAGGAAGCGTTGCCTTTTGTCGGCGAGTTGTCGCGCCTTACAGCCCCTTACGGGGTATATTCGGTTCTCGGAAACCATGATTACGGTGTATACCGCAATTTTGCCACAAAGCAAGAACAGATTGCCGACATAGAGAACCTTGTCAGGATTGAACAGCGCTGTGGCTGGACAGTCCTGCGCAACGCAAACTCCACTGTGCACAAAGACGGTGACAGTATCATCGTGGTGGGAGTGGAGAACGACGGCAATCCTCCCTTTCCGAGCCTTGCAGACATTCCGAAAGCTCTCCGGGGAATCCCCGCATCCGGCGGCAGCCTGTTCAAGATACTGCTGACACACGATCCGAGCCACTGGCGGCGCAGCGTACTCAGCGAGACAGACGCGCAGCTTACCCTCTCGGGACACACCCACGGTATGCAGTTCAAACTCGGGAAGTGGAGTCCTGCCTCGCTGGTCTACCGGGAATGGGGCGGTCAGTATTTTGAGGGAGACCGCTGTCTCGTGGTGTCTGTCGGGTTGGGACTCGGTGCCGTGCCGTTCCGGTTCGGGGCATGGAACGAGGTCTGTACAATTACTCTGAAAACACAAGAAAACAACATGACATCATGACAATACTGAAATTTCTTTACCGCACATACCAGTTGTGCATAGCCGCACCGATACTGATTGTCGCTACTTTGCTCACGGCATTGGTGACGATAGTGTCATGCAGCCTGTTTCCCCACTCCAAGGCATGGAGCTATTATCCTGCCAAGTTGTGGGGGACGGTGTTTTGCCGCATATTGTTGCTGCCGCTGGAAGTTGAGGGAAGCGGCCGGCTTGACAAAAATGCATCCTATGTGTTTGTGGCCAATCACCAGGGAGCCATGGACATATTTCTGGTCTACGCACTGCTTGGCCACAATTTCAAGTGGATGATGAAGAAATCGCTCCGCAAGGTGCCGCTCGTGGGAGAGGCGTGCTACAAGGCCGATTTCATCTTTGTGGACCGGAGTTCTCCCAGAGGAGTAAAAGACACAATAGTCAACGCGAGAAAAATCCTGAAGGACGGCACTTCTCTCATGATATTTCCCGAGGGTTCCAGAACTTTCAACGGCAAGATGATTCCCTTCAAGAACGGGGCGTTTTTTCTGGCCGATGCGCTGCAGTTGCCTGTAGTGCCGGTTACGATAGACGGTTCTTTTGATGTTCTTCCGCGTACCAGAGGTGTCAATTTCGTGAATTTCCACCGCATGAAACTGGTGATTCATGATGTTATTTATCCGCAGGGGCAGGGCCACGACAACATAAAGCGGCTTTCGCAACAGTCATACGAGGCTATCAACTCTGCCCTTCCCGACAAATACAAGACAATATAAAACCCGTTTATGACACTCAAAGAATTGCAGTTGGGGCACACAGCCGTAATTACTGCCGTAGGCGGCGACGGGGCTTTGCGGCAGCATTTCCTTGATATGGGGGTCATTCCCGGAACGAGGGTAAAGCTGGTCAAATATGCCCCGCTCGGCGACCCCATGGAACTGCTGATCCACGGATATGAACTGACCCTGCGCCTTGACGATGCAGCCAAGATCGGCATTGTTCCGACAGACGCAAAAGGGGAAGAGGCCAAAGAGTCCTCTGAGGCAGACATGGCACTACGCGACACCGAGCATCCCGGACTTGGCGAGTCGGGACGCTTCCATTGCAAGGCAAAGGAACACCCGTTGCCGAAGACCGAGAAACTCTCGTTTGCCCTTATAGGCAACCAAAATACGGGAAAGACCACTCTGTTCAACCAGCTTACAGGGGCGAACCAGCATGTGGGCAACTTTCCCGGCGTAACAGTGGAGCAGAAAAGCGGTCCGATAAAAGGCCATCCAGACACCATGATTACGGACTTGCCCGGCATCTACAGCCTTTCCCCCTATTCAAGCGAGGAAATCGTGTCGCGCCGCTTTGTGATTGAGCGCAAGCCCTCGTGTATAATCAACATCGTTGATGCCACCAATATAGTGCGTAACCTGTATCTCACGATGCAGCTCCTTGAATTGGACATACCCGTGGTAGTAGCCCTCAACATGATTGACGAGGTTGACAATAACGGCGGTGCCATTGACATCAACGAAATGGAAAGGCTGCTCGGCGTGCCGGTGATACCCATCAGTGCAAGCAAAAACCAGGGCGTGGACGAGCTTGTGGAACACGCTGTCCACATTGCCCGCTACCATGAGTGCCCGATGCGGCAGGATTTCTGCAAAGCCGGCGACCATGGCGGGGCCGTCCACCGGTGTCTTCACGCCATAATGCATCTTGTGGAAGACCACGCCGGAAAAGCCGGAATACCGGTACGTTTTGCGGCATCGAAACTGATAGAACGTGACTCTTTGGTGCGTGATGCCCTCAAGCTGTCGGACAACGAGCAAGCCACTGTGGACCACATATTGCGCCAGCTTGAAGAGGAACGCGGTCTTGACCCCTCCGCTGCTTTGGCGGACATGAGATTCTCGTTTATCTCAGATCTCACAGCCCACACTGTAGTCCAGCCAAAGGAAAGCAAAGAGCGTGTGCGCAGTCGCAGAATAGACAGTGTGCTGACAGGCAAATGGACGGCCATTCCGTGTTTTCTGGCAATAATGTCGGTAGTGTTCTGGCTCACGTTCAGTGTAATAGGACTGAGCCTGCAAGACTGGCTTGAAGAGGGTGTCGGTTGGGTGACCGGCGAGGTTGACTTGTTTCTCTCTGCCGCCAACGTGAACACGGTTGTCCGTTCGCTGGTGGTCGATGGGGCATTTCAGGGCGTTGGTAGTGTGCTTAGTTTCATGCCGATAATAGTCACGCTGTTCTTCTTCCTTTCACTGCTGGAAGACAGCGGCTATATGGCACGCATAGCTTTTGTAATGGACAAGCTGCTTAGAAAGATAGGTCTTTCCGGGCGCAGTATCGTGCCTCTGCTTATCGGTTTCGGGTGCAGCGTGCCGAGTATCATGGCAAGCCGCACGCTGCCATCCGAGCGTGACAGGCGGCTCACCGTCCTGCTGACACCGTTCATGAGCTGTACGGCCAAGCTGCCCATATATGCGTTTTTTTCGTTAGCGTTTTTTCCCGACAGCGCGGTGTGGGTCATGGTGTCGCTTTATCTGACAGGCATTGTGGTGGGCATAGCCATGGCACTCGTATTCAAGAAGACTCTGTTCCGGGGTGAGCCGGTGCCGTTTGTGATGGAATTGCCCAACTACCGTATGCCCAGTTTGAAAAATGTGGTGCATCTGTTGTGGGATAAATCCCGCGATTTCTTGCAGCGTGCGTTTACGGTAATCTTCGTGGCGTGTATCGTGATATGGTTTCTGCAGACGTTTGATTTCCATTTACAGGTCGTGGACAACTCCCGCGACAGCATGCTGGCATCTATGGCAGGTTTTATGTCGCCAGTATTCCGTCCGCTTGGATTTTCCGACTGGCGCATCACCACTTCGTTGCTGTCGGGATTCATGGCAAAGGAGAGCGTGGTGTCCACCTTACTGGTGATGTTCGGGTCGGCAGGTGCCATGCATGGAGTGCTTGCGTTGCCGTCGGTGTTGTCGTTGCTTGTGTTTTGCCTGCTCTACACTCCGTGTGTGGCGGCCGTGGCGGCTGTTAACCGCGAGCTGGGCGCACGGTACGCGGTGGCTGTGGTGGCCGTGCAGTGCGTGGTGGCATGGATAGTGGCATATCTGGCGTATGTCGTAATGTGTGCCGTGATATGAATTTGCTGAGTTATGTGTTGCTGTTCATCGTAGCGGTGGCTTTTGTCGTGGCGTTGCGTCTTGCTTTTTCGTCCCGCAAGGGCCGTGGCTGCTGCAGTGGAGGTGATTGTGACAAGTGCAAGGCCAAGTTCAAGGCAGGGACGAGAAATGACGGTTTTGTGTGACTGCTTTTCGGAATCCGCCGTAAGATAGACTGTTGACATGCTGTTTAATTCGCTTGCATTTCTGGTGTTTCTCCCTGTGGTGTTCGCATTGTACTGGTCGTTTCGATCGGCCGGTGGGCAGAACAAGGTGGTGGTGCTGGCGAGTATGTTCTTCTACGGTTGGTGGGACTGGCGTTTCCTGCTGCTCATGTTGACTGCCTGTATAGTGAATTTCTTTCTGGGGCAGGCTGTTGATGGCAGTCGGGTGAAGAGAAGACGGAAGAGCTGGCTGTTGGTCGCCGTGACAGTCAACATAGGCTTGCTGGCGGTGTTCAAGTACTTTAATTTCTTCGCGGACAATCTGGCGGCAATGCTTTCGTGGTTTGGCATCAGTGCCGATGTTCCCACACTCCACCTTGTCCTGCCAATAGGTATCAGTTTCTACACGTTTCAGCTCACGGCCTACGTGGTTGATGTCTATCGCGGGCAGTTGTGTGCGTGCCGTTCGCTGGAACTGTTCTTGAGCTTCATCTGTTTTTTCCCGCAGTTGGTCGCCGGTCCCATTGAGCGCGGTGCCAACCTGTTGCCCCAGTTTGCGGCGAAACGTGTGTTTGACTATGCCTTTGCCGTTGATGGTATGCGCCTGTTCCTTTGGGGACTGATGAAGAAGATGCTTGTGGCGGACAACTGCGCTCCGGTGGCCGATTATGTGTTCGGCAACTACCGTGATCTTGCTTCGGTGGACTTATGGATAGGGCTGTTGGCTTTCACTGTGCAGGTATATTGTGATTTCTCGGGATATTCCGATATGGCGATAGGTTCGGCAAAGCTGTTTGGCATAAGACTGTCAACCAATTTCAACCATCCCTTTTTCGCCACCACCATACGCAAGTTCTGGCGCAGGTGGCACATGACTCTCATGGCGTGGCTGCGCGACTATGTCTATTTCCCTCTTGGCGGCAGCAGGTGCAGTCCTGTGCGCCACTATTTCAACGTGTTTGCTCTCTATATGCTGAGCGGGCTGTGGCACGGTCCCAACTGGAGCTTCATAGCGTGGGGAACATGGAATGGTTTGTTCAATGTCACGACAAAACACATGCGTATGCCACTGGCGGTAAGTTGGTTTGTCACCGTAATGGTCTTCATCCTGTCGCAGGTCTTTTTCAGGAATCCTACCGTTACGGACGGCTTCAGGTTCTTCGGTGGCCTGTTTGCTTTCAGCGGAGGCTTTTCCAACACGGCTTCACGCATTCCGCTGCTGTTGGGCACCGCCCTGTTTGTCACTGAATACCTCACCCGGGACAGTGCCCATCCGTTCCGGTTCGGCAACAAGGGAGTGTGGCGGTATCGTCCGGTGCGCTATGCATTGTATGCCGTTTGTTTCACCTGTTGCCTTCTGCTGGGCGGGCAGCAGTTACAGTTCATTTATTTCCAGTTCTGAGATGAAACGCTTTGTCCGTAACATATTGGTTTTCTCCTTGTTGGTTGCCGCTGTCGTTGCGGCGGCGGAGATCTATGTGCGCGGTATTCCCAATCCGGCGCGCGACAAGCACAGGTGGATGCTTGAAAACTCAGACCGGGTGAAAACCCTCGTGCTCGGCAACAGCCACGGTTTCTACGGAATCAATCCGGCAATGCTTGGAGAGGGATGCTTTTCACTGGCACAGCCCACGCAATCCTACCGCTATGACTATTGGCTGTTGACCCGCTATCCGATGCCCCGGCTGAAAACGGTGATATTGACGTGCAGCTACACCTCCTTGTTTGAAGACATTGAGGCTGAGCCCGATTTGCGGTATTGGGCAGTGCGATACAGAATCTATATGGACTGTGACATACACAGCAGACTGTCTGAATACGGTTTTGAGTTCTTGCACGTACAGCCTTTCAGGGAAAAACTCACAAGCCTGTGGAAGCCATCGCGTCTCTGTTGGGACAGTCTCGGCTATGGCACTTCATACGGCAAACGCTCACTGCTGGCGGAGGGTATTGACAACGGACTGCAACGCGCCGTTGACAACACGTATGGAGATATGCGTTCTCTGCAATTCTGCACCTCTATGCTTGACAGCATCTGTATCTGGTGCGAGAGGCGGAGGGTGCGCCTTGTTCTTGTGGCCACGCCAGTGTGGCACTCGTTTCGTGCGGGCTGCGCTGTACGCCAGCTTGCGGTACGCGCTCAAGTCCTGAAACGGGTTCTGAAACGACATCCGTCTGTGGAGTATTATGATTTCCGTGCTGACTCCACTTTTGAAGTAGGGGACTTCTATGATTCTGACCACCTGAACATGACCGGAGCCGGCAAACTGACGACAAAGCTCAGATGCATGATGGACACGTTGCAGAAAACGAAAAATCCCGTTGCCTGTCCGTGAACAGACAACGGGATTTTTCGTGTGATGCAGTATTGGAGTCTATCCCTATGCCTTTGCCGCCAAAGGCGAGGCCTGGGTGTAGGTGCGGGCTCCGAGCTCCTTGTCAAGCATATACAGGCCGTAACCGTTGCCTTGGATCATCTTCAGGTTGTCAATGATGTTCTGGGCATTTTCCTCCTCTTCCACCTGCTCGTCAATAAACCATTTCAGCATGCTCTGTGTGGCATAGTCGTTTTCTGCCGATGTGAGAGCGAAAAGGTTGTTGATAAGGGCCGTTACTTTCTGCTCATGGGCAAGAGTGGCTTCAAAAACAGCCAGCGGGGAATCCCATGTGGTGGGCACCGCGTCAATGGGTTTGAGTTCTACACGCCCGCCGCGTTGGATTATATAGTTGAAAAGGATCTTGGCGTGATCCTGCTCCTCCTGGAACTGGACTTCATACCAGTTGCCCATACCGGGGTTGCCATTGGCGTGGGCAAATGCTGCCATTGACAGATACAGATACGCCGACCACATTTCAGCGTTGATTTGGGCATTGATAGCCTCTTCGATTTTTTTGCTTAGCATAGTAGTGAATTTTATATTGTTAAACCTGTTTGTCAAAAAACCGACCTAAGCCTATTTATTTGTACGTCACGGTTTCGGAAAGCGGCTTGCGCACCTTCTCCTTTTGCGGACAGTCGGCGGCCACATGACCTATCGGCACAATAACGGCGGCCTCTTCCTCGTCAGGCAGCTGCAGGATTTGCCGGCACAGTTCTGTGTCGAAATGGCACACCCAGCATGATCCCAGTCCTATGGCTGCCGCGGCCAGACATATATGCTCCGTGGCAATGGCTATGTCAATGTTGCCGTGCTCTTTCTGGTCGGAGGGGCGTATCCATGCCTCGTCATGGCGGATGCAGCACACTATGTAGAGCGGTGCGGTGGCAAACCATTTGCGGTCGTAGCACTGCCGCAGCTGCTGTTTAGCCTCCCCGCTCCTGACCACGTAAAGATGCCACGGCTGACGGTTTACCGCCGATGGTGACAGCCGGGCGCACTCCAGTATATATGACAGCTGTGTGTCGTTGACCTCTTCTTTCGTGTAACTGCGCACGGAAAAACGCTTGGTGCATAGTTCCTTGAAATCCATGACTGCAATATTTTTCTGAGTAGGCAAAGGTAGTTCTTTCCGGTGTTGCGGCAAAGTCCCGCTTCACGAAAAATGCAGAGTTTTCCGTTGATGTTCCATTACAGTCTTGCAGCTCTGTTGACGAGATAGTTGTCAAGTATGACAATGGCCGCCATGGCCTCGACTATCGGCACCGCTCTTGGCAACACACATGGGTCATGCCGTCCTTGAGCTCTGAACACCACGGGCCGGCCTTGCATGTCTACTGTCTTCTGGTCACGCAGTAGGGTGGCCACGGGCTTGAAAGCCACGCGGAAATAGATGTCCTGCCCGTTGGAGAGACCACCTTGTATGCCTCCGCTGTTGTTTGTCTGCGTGGTGATCTCTCCGTCTGTTTTGGTAACGAAAATGTCGTTCTGCCCGCTTCCACGTCCGCAGCACCCTGCAAATCCCAGTCCATATTCAAAGCCTTTTGCCGCATTGATTGACATCATGGCGGCAGCCAACTGTGCCTGCAGACGCCCGAAGACTGGTTCGCCAAGTCCTGCGGGGCATCCTCGTACAACGGCGCTGATTACTCCGCCTATGGTGTCGCCTTCTGTCTTGACCTGTTTTATGAGGTCTTCCATGAGGGCCGCCGTTGCCGGGTCAGGACAGCGCACGCCATTGGTCTCGGTGAGTGAGAGGTCGTAGTCGGCATAGCTGCCTTCAAGGCAGATGTCACCCACCTGCGAGGTATAAGCCTGCACGGTTATGCCGAGCCGGTTCAATGCCATCTTGGCCAGAGCCCCCCCGACGCACCGGGTGATTGTTTCGCGGGCCGATGACCGTCCTCCTCCGCGGTGGTCTCTGATGCCGTATTTGGAGAAATAGGTATAGTCGGCGTGCGAAGGGCGGAATATCCCACGCAGATTGTCGTAGTCGCTGGAGCGTTGCGAGGTGTTGCGCACGATGAAACCGATGGGACAGCCGGTGGTTTTCCCCTCAAACACTCCGGACAGGATCTCAACTTTGTCAGACTCCATGCGTGCCGTTGTAAGCGCACTCTGCCCCGGACGGCGGCGTGCCATCTCACGGCAGAGCAAGTCTTCGTCAAACTCTATGCCAGCGGGCATACCGTCAACGACTCCACCTATGGCCGTGCCATGGCTTTCGCCAAACGATGTGAGCTTGAAAATATTTCCGAATGTGTTCATGTTGTTTGTCGCATAAATACGGGGAAGAGTCAGTGGCAGTGCCCGCAGCCGCAGTGTCCACCGTCGCCGTGGCAGTGATCCCCGTTGCAGTGGTCTCCACCGCATCCTTCGCCGCATCCGCATCCGTGGCTGTCCGACATACGGTTGACGAAGCTGCTCAGTTCTTCCGGCCCTGCAACGTGGCTGTCCATTATCTCGCCTCGGAAATGGAGATTCATGCCTGCCAGCTCATGGTTGAAGTCCACCGCGACACTGTTCTCGGTTATTTCCTTCACCACACCGTCAAACCTCATGCCTTCCTCGTTTACCATAGGGATGACATTGCCGGGGTAGATTGTCTCCGCGTCAAAATGACCGTTGCTGCCGCAGAAGATGTCTTTGGGTAGTTTCTTGATCTTTGTTTCGTCATAAGGGCCGTAGGCCTGGTCGCACGGTATGACAAAATCGAATTTTCCCCCTGCGACCATTCCCTTGATCTGGTTTTCGAATGCGGGGAGAGTATACCCGAGACCTGTTATGAAGTCGAAACAGTTGTCTTTGCTGGTTTTCTCTACCAGAACGGGGGGAGTATCCTCACTCTCGGTAAAAAGTTCGTAGTTTACACTGATGTATTTGTTCTCTGCCATGGCTGTATGTTATATGTATGTATGAACACTTTCCGGACAAGGTGTACGTATGTTGCATAGTTACTGTGGACTGCCCTTTTGTCTCTACAAAGGTAAAACAAAATATCGGGAAAAAGTGCATTTGAAAACGGGGAATTGTTAAAATATAGTAATGGGAAAAGGACAAAGACAAAAGTATGCTAAAATGCTGTTTTAATGCAGGCGTTCCAGCTGCTGTTCTCGTTTTTATCATTTATATTTGCATTTTGATATTATGAAGACTGCCAGATGCAGACATATGGTGTGGGTTGCCGTGGTGATTGCGGCAACAGTTGTATGGTCGTGCAGTGACCAGTACAACATTCTTGGCAGTTCCTCGGTTGACGGCTATGAGGGTGGAACGTTTTATCTGAAAGTGCCATCGGACAGGGGGCTGTTTTCGTATGATTCCTCGGAGGTGAGCCACGGCAGGTTCGGATTTGAGGGAGTCGTTGACACTGTGTGTGTGGCCCAGCTTTATATGGGAGAGCACAGCTTGCTGCCTCTGGTGCTTGAAACCGGCGATATTTCCGTAAAGTTCACCGATGCCGAGAGCGTTGTCAAGGGAGGAATGCTCAACGAGAGGCTGTACAAGTTTCTGAGAGAAAACTCGCGCCTGCAGAATGAGATACAGAACACCTCGCTCAATATGGCGCGTCTCATCATCCGCGGAGCCACGCCGGCATCCTACGATGACATGGAGAAGAAAGCGGTGCGGCTGCAGGACAGGCTTGACAGGTTGTGGACAGCATTTATCATTGACAATTCCGACAATGTGCTTGGGGCGACATATTTTCAGGAGTACACATCGCAGTATTTCTACCCGGTCATCACACCGCAGATAGCCAAGATACTCAAGCGTGCCCCGAAATCGTTTTTGTCAAACCCCGATGTGCGTATGTATATCCGCGATGCAGAGTACAATATGCGGTTGATGCAAGGCAATTTTCCTTGACGGAAAAGCCCGGAAATATCTGTTCCCCGTTTTTTACGTTTGAGGGCTGGTGCCCAGATGATTCCAGCCTTGTGCCTTGAGGGGATATTCCGTACCGTCGGCGGCGATTAGCAGACTGCCGATGGATTCCTTTTCCACGCGTCCGATGATGTGTATCCCCTCAAGCTCGCGTACTTTCTCATAGTCTGACAGTGCTACGGTGAAGAGCAGCTCGTAGTCTTCCCCGCCGTTGAGGGCGCAGGTGAGCGGGTTCATATTGAATTGCTCCGCCTGCATGGCGGTCTGGTAGTCTATGGGTATGCGTTCTTCGTAGATGGAACAGCCTGCATGGCTTTGACGGCAGATGTGGAGCAGCTCCGATGACAGCCCATCGGAGATGTCTATCATTGAGGTTGGACGGATGCCCGCTTCCTTGAGCTGCATGACAATGTCGCCGCGTGCTTCAGGTTTCAGCTGGCGTTCAAGCAGATACTCCTTGCCTGCAAAATCGGGGTGGAATTCGGTATTGTTGCCTTTTTGCTGTTTTCCTTGTGCCATAAACACGTTTTTCTCGCGTTCAAGGAGTTGCAGTCCCATATAAGCAGCTCCAAGGTTGCCGCTGACGCAGATGAGATCTGTGTCCTTCGCGCCGGAGCGGAAGACTATGTCTTCAGTGTGCGCCAGTCCCGTGACGGTTATGCTTATGGTGAGCCCGGTGAGCGAAGACGTGGTGTCGCCGCCCACGATGTCCACGCAGTGCTTGTCGCAGGCCAGTTGTATGCCCTCGTAGAGCTGTTCAAGGTCTTCGATGCAGAAGCGTTTGCTGACACCAAGGCTTACCGTCATCTGTGTGGGGGTGGCGTTCATGGCGTAGATGTCTGAAAGGTTGACCATGGCGGCCTTGTATCCCAAGTGTTTCAAGGGTACGTACGCGAGGTCGAAGTGCACGCCTTCAAGCAGGAGGTCGGTGCTGATGAGTGTCTGTTGTTCGCCGGAGTCTATTATTGCGCAGTC
>CAVHBF010000029.1:0-18233 GCA_963634195.1 Bacteroides thetaiotaomicron
GCATTCGCCCTTCTGGTGGGGGCGGTTGGGTTTGTTGGCTGCACGGACAAAGTCGATGAGTCCGACATCTACACCTTTACGGGAAAACTGATGGCGGACTATATTGATGAGGACGAAAATTTGTCTAAATTCAGCTATCTGACGAAGCGCGTGCGGCTGAGCGACAGGTCTGAGTCAACGGTACACAATCTCCTGTCGGCACGTGGCAATTTCACATGCTTTGTACCGACCGATGAGGCGGTGCAGGCCTTTCTGGACTCTCTCTACAATACGACAGGCTACGACATTACCCAAACGCCCGACTCCACGGCGGAATACATTGTCAACAACTGTCTGATAGATCATGACAATAGCGATGCGCTCCTCTCCACGTCTTTCCGGGAGGGCACGCTTGAGACCCAGTCGTTTGCCGGGCGTTTCGTGACGATTAACTTTGACACTCTGGACGGCGGAACCTATGTGGACAAGTACTCGCGCATCATCAGCCGCGACATAGAGGTGGAGAACGGAATCCTCCATGTGGTAGACAAGGTCGTGGCACCCACCACTTCTGGACTCGGATCACTGATAGAGGCCACCTCCTACCTGCAGGTGTTCTCCAACCTGCTCAAGGTCACGGGCTATGATGAAGTGCTGGCATCGCCGTACCGTGACATGGATTATGAGAAAAACCATCCGGAAACGGGACTTGGCACTCCTACCGAGACCGGCGACAAGCCTGTGCCTTGCCCGGATCACCGTGATTTTGGCTATACCGTGTTTGTGGAAGTTGATAGCCTGTTCGAGAAGAAATTTGGCTTTACAGTGCAGAAAAGCGACAATGGCCGGATATCCAATTGGGATGAGATATTCTCCATAATAGAGCGCAAGTGCAGGGAGTATTACCCCGACGCTGCAAGTGATGACTACAGGAGCAGCGAAAACGCTGTAAACCAGTTTGTGGGATACCACATCATAGATCGTGCCATTTCATACAACAACATCAACGTACACTACAATGAGCAGGGCTTCGGATACAAATATCCCGAAAACCTTTCCATAGACACGTGGTGCTACTATCCTACGCTCTCGCAGAACCGCATCATGAAAATCATGGAGGGCAAGCAGATTGACGGCAAACGTATCAACCGGTATGTGTCGGAGCGCGATCCAAGAAATTTCAACGAGATTACGGTGCCGCGTCCGGGTATCCTGTTGAGCAACTATGGTGAAAATGCCGCCCTGAACGGATATTTCTACACCATTGACGACATTCTTGTCTATGATGACGATGTCCCCAACAAGGTGCTCAACGAGCGTATGCGTTATGATCTGTGTGACTTGCTGCCGGAGCAGATGTCTTCAGGCTTCCGCAGAATCACTGAGGGCGATCGCCTCAAGGGTCTGAACATCCCGACCGGATATTTTGAAAACATGACATTCACCGACGAGAGCCGTGTGGTTTACCTTTGTGGCTACAGTTACGTATGGCAGAACTATCAGGGCGACGAGTACAATATTGTAGGGCAGTATGACGTGACCATCAAGCTGCCCCCCGTGCCCTACTACGGCACCTACGAGTTCCGCCTCGGTCTTCAGAACCTTAACACGCGCGGAATGTGTCAGGTCTACTTTGGTACCAACAAGAACAACCTTGAGGCTGCGGGGTTGCCCCTTGACATGCGTATCTACACCAATCATGATCTTACCGGCTTTGAAGAGGACGACCCTGACGGCGATGAGGATGTCAACACCGAAATTGAGAAGCGTATGCGCCTGAAAGGCTACATGAAATCACCCAAGTATTTCGGTACGGCAAGCTCTGCTGCGGTCACATCCAATTTCCGCAACAACGAGCGTGTGATGAGAGGTATCATATACACAGGAACGATGGATCCCAAAGAGACATACTACATCCGCTTGAAGTCCGTACTTGAAAACACCTCGACACAGTTGTTCCTGGACTACATTGAACTGTGTCCGAAGTCTGTCTACGCCGGTACGGTTGAGGAAGACAAATGGTGACCTTCCTCTTCAGCATATAAGAGGATGACATATCTGGACACGGGTGACCGCAATCGTGATTGCGGTCACCCGTGTCTTTTCCGATACCGTTTGCTGATACGCCTTTGTCCGTCAAATTAACGCAGTGGAGTGTTGCCATGGCGAACTTGTGTTGTCATACAAAGTTCGCTTGTTGCTTTGTTGTGAGTAAAAAGAAATGTAAATTTGTGAGTGTATCACGGTATGCTACGGACACTCCTGTTGACTGCAAGGGATACGGACTGTCCGGCAACGCCGGTTTATTGCAACAGAATACAGAATGAAAACGCTGACAGTATGCCGGGCTTCGGCCGGCACCGGCAAAACCTACACACTGGCCTCGCGGTATATCGCGTTGTTGATGAGCAACGAGTCCGATTTCCTGTTTCGCAACATCCTTGCCGTCACCTTTACCAACAAGGCGACAGCGGAGATGAAGCAACGCATATTGTCGTACCTGTATCTCATAGCGGAGGGCGATGGGAACGATGCCGGGCGCAAGGATTTTGTTGGGAAAGTGCTTGAATACATACGCGAAAGCGGCGGCCGGGTCCCGGGCGGGACACAGCCTGGCGGATTACGTCGGAAGGCGCGACAGGTGTTCCATAACATTATTGGGGATTACGACAACATGAAAGTCGTTACGATAGACTCGTTCCTGCAGACCCTTGTGACGGGTATGGCGCAGGCTGTGGGCATCGGTATGTCGTTCAATGTGGTACTTGACATCAACCATACCATTTCCACTGCCATCGATGAAATCATGACAACCCATATAAATGACAATCCTGACACCGAAAAGCTGTTGACGGAATATGTGAAAGCACAGCTTGCGGACGAAAAGGGGTGGGACGTGAGATCAAAGATTCTCTCCATGGCGAAGGAGATTCTCAAGGAAGCGGTGCAGGACAAAAACGAAAAACAGATATTTGATGTCAAGACTCTACGCAGTTATCAGAGAAAACTGACAGCGGTCTTCCATAAGGAAATGGCAAGTATGCGCAGTGTCTATGACAAAGTGTGCAACTGTGAACGCGATGGGGAGATTGCCGGTGGGAAGCATTACTACAGCATGATAGACCGTGTGAGGGAATCTCTTGACAACAAGGCTTCTGCTGCAGATGTCTTCCGCGGGCTCTCGGAAACCGACAGCGGCCGCCTGCAGTCAGAGAGATTTCTGGACAAGTTCAGTCCGCAGAACCGTAGCAGGGCACTTGAGGTGCGTGCCGCTCTGACGGAAATGTGCCGGTTGTGCAGGGAGCTGAGAAAGGAGTACTTTCTGTACAGGATTACCAACGAACATCTCAACGACCTGATGATGATGACATCAGTGAAAGACCGCATGGATGTCAATCTGAGAGAGTCCAATAGTATTCTGCTTGTCCGTACGGCCAGTTTGCTGTCGAAGAGCCTTGCGCCCGGTGATGCGGACTTTATTCTGGAAAAGGCCGGCATACGGTTCAAACATATAATGATTGACGAGTTTCAGGACACGTCAGTCATGCAGTGGCAGGTCTTCAGGCATTTGGTGAATGAGGTTTTGGGATCTGGTGGCACAACCTTCATTGTTGGCGATGTCAAGCAGAGTATCTACCGCTGGCGTAATGGCGACTATACCATCATGGAAAAACTGGGCAGTTCGGAACAGTTTTCGGCTTACTATGATGAAAAGCCCCTGACCCGAAACTACCGCAGCCGGGCCAATGTGGTGAAGTTCAACCTGTCGCTGTTTGCCAAATTGACCTCTTTGGACGAAAAGCTCAAGGAATTTGACAGCCTCTACCGGGAGGGATGCAACGGTTATTTGCCGGAACATCTGGATGATTTCCACAACTGCGGAATCGTCCATGACGGATATGTGCAGTACCGGGCATATCCTTACTTCTCTGGAAAAGCAGGAGCTGATTTTAGCGAAGCCCAAAAAACAAGAAAGCGAAAGGTGGTGACCAAACAAATTGCCATGCAGATGTTTGAAGATATAGGTTTGCTGTTGGACAAGGGGGCCGTGCCTTCCGATTTTCTTATTCTTATACGCAACAGTTCGGAGATAGACCCGATACTTGAGGCGTATGCCAATTCCGCACTGTCGGGCAAGGGAATAAAGCTGAGCTCAAACGACAGTTTTCTGCTGGACAAGTCGGTGTCGGTGCTGTTGGTTGTCGCCGCACTGAAGGTTATCTGCAATTCGGATGCCATATCAAGGGAGTTCCTGTATGCGCACGGCAAGGATGTGGTCAGACTGCTGAAGTGCGACAGGCGGATGCCGCTGTACGAGATGGTAGAATATGTTGTCAATGTCCTTTTTTGCAATGCGGATAATATGGTGTGTGCTGGCGATACGGATTTCATAAATTGCTTCCTCGACAAGCTGTGCTCCTATGTTGACAGGTACGGATCGGATGTTCAGGGCTTTATTGCTTATTGGGACGATGAACTGTGCACGACTCCTGTTCCCGCGGCAAACTGCGAGGGTATACGCGTGATGACCATACACTCTGCCAAGGGTCTTGAGGCCAGGCATCTGTTTGTACCGTTTTGTTCATGGAAACTGAGCACGGAATCCGGCAATCACGGAACAAAGCTGTGGGTAACCCCACGGGGAAATGTCGGTGCTGGAGAAAACAGCAGCATTCCCGGCAAAATACCTGTGACATTCAAGTCGGTTTTGGAGGAGACTGCTTATTCGGAAGATTATCATGCGGAGAAAAAGGCCCAGCTGGTAGACAATCTGAACCTTCTGTATGTGGCATTGACCCGTGCTGCTGACAACCTTTTCATATACAGTCCTGTAAATTACAGGTCTCTGGCAAAAGATACATTCGACACGGTGGGGGACTTGGTCTTTGAATGCCTGTCAGACAAAGAGGTCGAGCTGGGAGTGACTTTGCGCGAGAAAGTGGAAAGTGAATGGAACGGCTGCAAAGAGGATGTTCCCGCATATGCCCGATACTGTGTAGGCAATGTTCCTTATATACGCCCTCAAAAACGGTCGTCTGAATCATACGGGAAAGACGGGCTTTCTCCGCTTGAATACAAGTATTCGGACAAAGAGGAGCTTGGACTCCACTATTATTCCACACGTGGCAACATCTCGTTCCGGCAGTCACAGGAGTCAAAGCTTTACAGTCCCGGCGATGCACGCGACTGCCAGAATTCCCGCATTGATGCAGGCATTTTGCGACATAATATTCTGGCGCAAATCAAGACCGTGTCAGAGGCTGGCAATGTCGTTGACAGATTCTATGCTAAAGGCATAATAGAAACAAAAGAGGACGCTCTTGAAATAAAGAAAGAACTTGACGAGGCTTGGAAGAAATGGGCGGAAATGGCGGACTGGTTCAGCGGGAACTGGAAACTGTTGCGTGAGGTGACTCTGATATGCCCTCCGGACAACGGAGAAGATGTCAAGACAGAGATGCGCCCTGACCGTGTTATGATAAAAGGCGGAAAGGCAGTTGTGTTGGACTTTAAGTTCGGAAAGCATAGCCACGGGTATTCCTGTCAGGTGGAGAGATATGTGCAGGCATTGCGGCGTATGGGTTATGCCGATGTGGAGGGCTGGCTGTGGTATGGCTTTGGCAATGAGCTTGTCAAGGTTTGTTGACTCCGTGCGGAGTTAGCATGGAGACATGAATTGATTACGATAGGAAGATGGAATTTTTGAAATTTGTTGTCGGTGATTTATACAAGCGGTTTAACGGACATCTTGAAAACGTAACTGTTGTATTGCCTACCCGTAGAGCCGGTCTGTTCGTAAAGAAGTATTTTGCAGAACTGGTGAGTGACAAGCCTGCCTGTGCGCCTGCGTGTACGACCATAACAGACTTGTTTGACTCTTTGTGTGTACTGAAACCCGTTGACGAGATAAAGGCTGTGTGTACGCTCTATGATATATACAAGCGGCAAACGGAACAGGTCTGCACTGCCAACCGCACTCTGACACTGGACTGCTTCTATAGTTGGGGTCGCCAGTTGATTGCCGATTTTGACAATGTAGACAAGAATTACATAGATTCTTGTGGGGAGGATATCTTCAGAAGTTCGGCGGAAGCCCATGAATTTGACAAGGACAATCTTGACAAAGAGGTGGAGGAACGCATCAAGAGTCTTGTTCGCGGATCAGTTGGCGGAGTTGTCTGGAACGGCGACGGCGAACCTTTTAGAAAGTTCTTTGAACAGATCTGGAAGGAAATACCGGGTATATACAGTGAGTTTTCGGAACGTCTCAGGAAAGAGGGCTATGCCCTTGATGGGGCACGCAACAAGTGGGTGGTTCGCAATTTTGAAACAGTGTGGCAAGACATCAGCGACACAACGTTCGCTTTCGCGGGTTTCAATATTCTGCTTGGCACAGAGCGCAGGTTCATGCATCTGGTTGACAGCAAGGGGAAAGCCCTGTTCTATTGGGACTACGATAGCGAGTTTGACGAGTCGGAGACTTTCATTCCTGCCTACCGCAACGTAAAGCGTAACATTGAGGAGTTTGGTGGAATGTATGATACCTCAAAGGCCAATGTGGAAACAATCAACATCGTCTCTGCAACCTCGGACAATGCCCAGGCGCGCTATGTCCACGACTGGCTGTCGGAAAACCACCGTGCCGGGCAATCGTCGGCCATAGTCCTGTGTGACGAGACAATGCTTCACCCCGTAGTGTTCTCCGTTCCGGAGAAATTCTCGGAAAACGTGAATGTCACAAAGGGCTTCCCGATGAAACACACAGGGATATATGCCCGGATTTGTTCTTGGCTCAGAGATCCAGCCAATGTTTCTGATAGCATTGTCGGTATAGCCGGCACTCTGCGCAGTCTGATGGTGTTCATTGACGAAGAATGGGATCGCATGTTGCCGGATACCCACGAAGACTCCGTCTCTTCAGGTCAGGAGTGGTACGAAATGCTTAACAGAGAGTCTGTCTATCAGGCGCGTTGCGTGGTGTCGCGTTTTGCCTGTTTAGTTGAAGAGGGCGTGTTGGACAAAGTGGAATTCTATACTGTCCGTAATCTGCTGACAACACATCTTGGCACAGTGAGTATTCCTTTCCACGGAGAGCCGGTAACGGATATTCAGATAATGGGCGCACTTGAGACCAGAACTCTTGATTTTGACAATGTGTTGCTCCTCAATGTTGAAGAAGGCGTGATTCCAAAGTCTGGTCACGACACCTCGTTTATTCCGTATTATCTGCGCAAGTACTACAGACTCACTACACTTGACGACCAGACTCAAGTCTACTCTTATAATTTCTTCAGGATATTGCGCAGGTCGCATAGTGTGACGCTGCTTTACAGTGATGCCTTGACTTCCGACGGACAGAAATCCATGTCGCGTTTCGTGATGCAGATTCTCGCTTCCGACACGTTGCGGAGTCTTGTGAGGCGGTTCAAGCTCGTCAGCCCGGCAGGGAGTGATGGACTGGAGTCTCATGGCAAGGGGATTGAGACGGATATCGCAGACAAGACAAGGGAACTTGTCACGTCCCGTAATTACGGGGAAAAACTTGTTGCAGGTAGACGAGGCCATCCTGGTAAGGATTTCCGGCTTTCCCCTTCGGTCATCAATACCTATCTGCGGTGTAAGAGGAGTTTCTTCATGAAGTATATGCTTGGCTTGAAAGAACCCGTCAACAGGGGCAATCTGATGCAGATGAACGAACTGGGGACACTTGTCCACGAGTCCATACGTGCTGCCTACGGCATCATCACCGGTGGCAGTGGAAAGGGCTATGTGGAAGCTCAGGCTATTGAGGCGTTCCTGAAAAACAAGGCAAATACAGAACAGGTCGTAAAAATGGCATATGGGGCAATGAACAGGGAATATTATGAACGTAATGTCAAGACGGGTGCTGAGCCGGTTGTGACACAAGACTTTTATGCCATTGAAGACCATCCTATAGAGACAACGGTGGCGAAAGAGTACCTGCACAATGTGCTTTCCAATGACTGTAGGCTGACGGGATTCAGAATAGTTGGAAACGAGCTGAAGAAATATGCAGGGATCAGCATTCCGGGTTTTGGCGACATATCGGTAGGGGGAAGCATTGACAGGCTTGACATGGTGGAAGAAAACGGAAGACGGACAATACGTATAGTGGACTACAAGACGGGACATTATGATGAAAAGAAGATGAAAGCCAACACCATGGAAGATCTCTTCGCACCGGGTTCGGATAAGGGCTATGTGCTACAGACCATGATTTACTGTCTTGCGTGTATGGAAGACGAACAGCTTTTCGGCGAATACAAAGACCTGCCGGTCAAACCGCAATTGTTGTTTACACAAAAAAGGCTCTTGGATTTTGATCCCGACATCACGCTTGGAAATCAGCCTGTCAGGGATTTCAGGGACTACCGGGAAGAATTCAGGAACGGCTTGACAAAACTTGTGGAACAGATACTCGGGGAGACGGAATTTGAACAGGTTCCCTTGACAGCGGAGATGAACAGTCCTTGCCGTACTTGCGCTTTTGCCTTGCTCTGCGGCAGGTAGTCGCAAAAGTCTTCCATGATATCGGAAAAGGCGTGAAAATCAGTATTTTCACGCCTTTTTGCATTTCTCCTTAGAAGGAGATGATATATATGTTCTACGATGCAGTGGCGTCGTACAGCACGGTTTTGAACTTGTCCACAAATTCGTCTGCCTCGTCTTTTGTGAATGTCAGCGGCGGAAGCAGCCGCAGGGTGTTGGTTCCGGAACAGCCGGTGAACACGTGCTGTTCCTTTACCAGTCGCGTGCGTATTTCCTTGTACGGAATGTCAAGTTCAATACCTATCATGAGCCCTCGCCCGCGTATTTCCGTCACATGAGGCAAACCGCTCTCCTTGAGCTTGCCCATGAGGTGTTCTCCGACTTCTCTGGCGTTGTCTATGAGGTGCTCGTCTTCCATGACGTCAAGCACCGCCAACGCTCCGGCACAGGCCAGATGGTTGCCGCCGAAAGTTGTGCCGAGTTGACCGTACACTGGCTTGAACTTGGGGGAAATAAGCACGCCCGACATCGGGAACCCGTTGGCTATGCCTTTGGCCACGGTAATCAGGTCAGGCTTGACGTCAAGCCACTGGTGGGCAAAGAACTTGCCGCTTCGCCCATAGCCGCACTGGATTTCATCGCAGACAAGAACGGTGTTGTGCTTGTCGCAAAGCTCGCGCAATCCCTGCATGAATCCGGCAGAAGCCAGACGTATGCCACCGACACCCTGAATACACTCTATGATGACGGCACAGACATCGTCTTTCTCAATCTCCGCTCTCCATGCTTCAAGGTCGTTCAGGGGCAGATATGTCACATGGTGGTTGGCATTGACCGGGGCGATGTATTTGGGGTTTGCCGTAGCTTCAACGGCAAGCGAAGTGCGTCCGTGGAAAGCCTTCTCCAAAGAGAGTATCCGTGTGCGTTCGTTGTAGAAAGATGCAAGTTTGAGGGCGTTTTCGTTAGCCTCGGCCCCGGAGTTCACGAGAAAGAGTTGGTAGTCGTCGTATCCGCATACTTTGCCGAGGCGGGCGGCAAACTCCTTCTGAAGGGGATTGATGACGGAATTGCTGTAGAATCCCAACTTGTTCAGTTGGCTGGTCATTGCCTCTATGTAGTGCGGATGGCAATGACCTATGCTGATGACGGCATGACCGCCATAGAGGTCAAGGTATTCGTTGCCTGCGGTATCCCACACGCGGCAACCTTTGCCGTGGTCTATTGTAACGTCGAACAGTGGAAAAACGTCAAATAATGTCATGGTTGTCTGGTTGTTGTGATTGTTGTTAAAATGCCGAGCCCTTGAGTTTCAACCCGGTGCTTTCGTCAATCCCGAACATTAGATTCATGTTCTGGACAGCTTGGCCTACGGCTCCTTTGAGAAGATTGTCTATGCATGAAATCATGAGCAGCTGGTCTTCGTGCTTGTCTACATACACCACCGCCTTGTTGGTATTGACCACCTGCTTCATGTCAGGGCTTTTGGAAACAAGGTGCGTAAACGTTGCGTCTTTGTAGTAGTCGCAGTAAATCTGCCTTGCTTCTTCAACGGGTTTGTCGCATGTGGCGTAGGCCGTTACGAATATGCCCCGTGCAAAGCAACCGCGCATGGGTATGAACAGCAGTCTTCCGCCATAGCCCGGACAGAGTTCCTGAACAGTCTGGTTGATCTCAAGCAGGTGCTGGTGGGTAAAGGTCTTGTAAGTCGAAATGTTGTCGTTGCGCCACGAAAAGTGGGTTGTTGCGCCGGGTTTCTGCCCTGCGCCCGTACTGCCGGTGATGCCGGTGATGTGGATGTCGCCGTTCAGTATGCCCGCGTTGAGCGCAGGCAGCAGGGCCAGCTGTATGCATGTGGCGAAGCATCCCGGGTTTGCCACGTGTTTGGCGGTGCGTATGTTCCGGGCGTGTGTTTCCGGGAGGCCGTAGACATAGTCGTGGTCGCCGGCAATACGGAAATCCTGTGCCATGTCAATGATCTTCACATGGTCGGGAATGGCGTGTCCTTTCAGAAATTCCGCACTTTTGCCGTGACCGAAGCAGAAAAACACGACATCGACATCGCCGAAAGGCATATCGGAACAGAATTTCAGACCGGTTTCGCCAATGAGTCCCCCGTGTACGTCCGCAACGGGATTCCCCGCGTTGCTCTCGCTGTGGGCGAATACAATCTCTGCCTCAGGGTGGTTGAGCAACAGTCTTATAAGTTCACCGCCGGTATATCCTGCGGCACCAAGAATTCCAACTCTGATCATTTTTGGATTTTTTGAAAAACAGTGTTTCAACGCCGGAACTTTCGGACATGACAGTCTTCTTCTCCGGCCTCAAACGCCTTGTGTTGTGTCTGCTGTTGTCACCTCTTCTCGTCGGGGTGAGCCAGATAATATGCGCGCAGTGCGGTGGAGGTCACTTTTATGAAGCCTTTCGCATCGTCCGAAGTCCAGGCCTTGGCAGTCTCGCCGTATTCCCCCAGTTTGTTTTTCACAAGGTCATTTGGAGAATCCACACCCACCGTTTCAAACGACAGCGGTCGCAGCATGAGGGTTACTTCGCCTGTAACGTTGCGTTGTGATGACCGCAGCATTGCTTCAATGTCTGGCATGACCGGCTCCAGATACTGGCTTTCGTGCAGGAACATACCGTACCAGTTGCTGACCTGGTCTTTCCAGTACTGCTGCCACTTTGAGAGGGTGAATTTCTCCAGAAAACGGTGTGCGCCGATAATGAGCATTGGCGCAGCGGCTTCAAACCCCACGCGTCCCTTTATGCCTATGATCGTGTCGCCGACATGACAGTCGCGGCCGATAGCATAGGCGGCCCCGATGTTTTCAACAGTCTGGATTGCCTTGATTTTGTCGTCATGGCGGACTCCGTTCACGGAACACAACTCACCCTTTTCAAAGCCCAGACGGAGCAGTTCCGTGCCTTGCTTGGTGGGGTGCTTGAGATACGCGCTTTCAGGCAACCCCTGGTTGCTGTCAAGGATTTCGCCTCCACAGATGCTTGTCCCCCAGATGCCTACATTGTACGAGTATTTCAGTTTGGTGAAATCCGCATGATAGCCATGGCTGTTGAGGTAGTCCACTTCCTCCTGTCTGCTGAGGTTGTTGTCGCGAGTGAGTGTGATGATTTCGACATTGGGTGCCATCACAAGAAATGTCATGTCAAAACGGATCTGGTCGTTGCCTGCTCCCGTGCTGCCGTGGGCTATTGCGTCTGCACCTATCTCGTTGGCGTAGCGGGCGATGGCCAGAGCCTGGAAGATTCGCTCGGAACTGACGGAAATGGGGTAGCAGTTGTTGCGCAGCACATTGCCGAACACCATGTATTTCAAGGACTTCTCGTAATATTCTTGGGTCACGTCAAGCGTGACGTATTTTTTTGCTCCGAGCTTGTAGGCGTTCTCCTCGTTTGCTCTTAGCTGTTCCGCACTGAAACCGCCAGTGTTGGCACAGGCGGCGTAGACTTCGTAATTCTTCTCCTTTGCGAGGTACATTACCGTGTAGCTGGTGTCAAGGCCGCCACTGAAGGCAACTACAACTTTCTTTGCCATAAGAATATCGTTTTTGTTTTGTTTTTGTAATGCAATACAGTACAAGGGAAAGGTGAACGGACGAGGTTTCCCCATTTCTGTTCCCCAAGTCCTTTGCCACAGACTGGCTTACCTGAGATTTTTACGGGCAGCTTCCTGCGCCACCTTCACTATGTCATCAGGCAACTGGACGGGTAGCGGTTCGCCCACATGCTTGGCTGGATCATAGAGCATGGCCGTACAGACGCAGTATTTGCGCCCCGTTCGTGCAAGAATGTCGCAGTTCACGCACCGCGGTTGTTCCGGAGTTCCGCAGCCGGCCCAGTATTCATCGTCCTGTGTCAGTTGGGCGAACGTGACGGGCACATAGCCCAGCATGGTGTTGATGCGCATGACCGCAATCTGGCTTGTCAGACCGAACAGTTTGGCATTGGGCCATCTCAGCCGGCTGAGTGAAAATGCCACTTTCTTGATTCTTGTGGCCAAATGGTGCCCGCGGTATTTTGGCAGTACAATCAGACCTGAGTTGGCAACATAGTGCTTGTTTTCCCAACTCTCTATGTAGCAGAATCCTGCAAATTCATCATCCCGGTCAAGGGCGATGATGGCTTTGCGTTCCTCCATTTTTTTTGCCAGATACTCATGGGTACGCGACGCTATGCCCGAACCGCGGACCTTGGCCGATTCGGTGATGGTGTGCAGTATGGTGTCCACGTATTTTTCGTGCGAGGTATCTGCTACAACCACCCTTATCCCGTCATCGGGTTCGGGGCAAGCCTCTGGCGGCACTTGCTCCGCAAGGTCAATGGATTCGCTATTCGTCATAGTTGGGCAGGATTTGTTTCAGTGCGTCTATGACAACATTTTTGCTCGTCCCCTCGCGCAGCATGACGAAAATGGTGTCGTCACCCGCTACCGTGCCGACTATTTCCTTGATGTTGAGATTGTCTATTTCAAGAGCAAGGCTGTTGGCATAGGCACTGACAGTCTTGACAATCGCGAAATGTCCCTCGAAATCAACGCTTTTGAAGCCATAAGGCACAAGCTGACGTTTAGGCTCCGCTTCAGTCGTTTCCGGCAACACGTAGGCATATCCACCGTCTTCGGTACATATTTTGGACACTTTGAGAGTTTTCAAATCGCGCGACAAAGTCGGCTGGGCCAGCCTGAAGCCCTGCTCCCTTAGAGCCTTGAGCACTTCCTCTTGACTTTCAAACCTGTTTGATTGCAAGAGGTTGCGCAACATTTCCAATCTGGTTCGTTTTATAGCCATAACGCCTTTTGTTAGGGTTTGTTTGATGGCGCAAAGTTAGTAATAAAATTTCGTGGAGTTGCATAAACACAGGAAATTATTCATGTGAAAAAACACTAAAAGGCCCGTGAAACGGTCTGCTTTGCGACAATTTGCTTTACAAAAAAACGGTATGGGGGGGGTAATTTGAATCAAAGATGTCAATCTTTACATTTTATGACAACAATTGACTTGGATTTGGAAGAATTGACCCCGTGTTGTTTTTGTGGAAAACTATGGCAAAAATATTCTCTTGCACAGACGGTGGCCTGCGGCTGGGAGCAAGTGTGCGCACAATGGACTGCGGCTTACAGTTTGGACGCTATTTCCCCGCTTCCCAGACAGATTTTGCGCCCGTTGTCATAAGGGAGGTATACTACGGCAAACTGCCCGGGGGCAACGCCTTGTATGCTGCGGCTGCTTTTTATTACGTATTTTCCGAGAGTGGCAGAATAGCTCAGTGTGCCGGTTTCGAATTCCGGCGAGTGGCGTATTTTGAAAAAAACAGGAGTGCTGTCCGGGACAAAGCCGAGAGTTGGGGTCGCGATGGTATGGAAGTCGCTCAGCGTGAACTTGTCTGCGTTGCACAGCTGTGAAGGATTCTCAATATGGCGTGTAACGAAAACAACGTTGTTGTCAATGTCCTTGCTCACTACAAACCAAGGACCGCCTCCAAGCCCGAGGCCTTTGCGCTGGCCTGGAGTGAAGAACCAGTATCCGCAGTGCTGTCCGAGCACGTTTCCTGTCTCCCATTCCACTATGTCGCCAGGACGGGTGCCAAGATAGTGCCGGAGAAGCGCATCGTAGGTGGTGTTGCCGAGGAAACAGATGCCCTGGCTGTCCTTGCGGTGCGCCGGTGCCAGATTGTGGCGTTCGGCGATGGCACGCACTTCGTTTTTCTGCATATTGCCTACAGGAAAATGCAGCACGCTGAGTTGTTCTGGCGTTATCTGGCAGAGGAAATCGGTCTGGTCTTTGACAGGGTCGGGGGCGGTGGCCAGATATTTGATGCCGTCTTTGGTCACGGTGGTGGCGTAATGTCCCGTAACTGTCATGTCAAAGCCGCGTCCCACCTTGTCATAGAAACAGCCGAACTTGACAAGGCTGTTGCACATCACGTCTGGGTTGGGGGTTAGTCCTATGCGCACCCGGTCGATGAGGTATTCCACCACGTTGTCCCAGTAGTCTCTGTGAAGGTCTACCGTTTCTACTTGGAGTCCGTATTGGCGTGCCAGCATATTCACCATTTCAAGGTCTTCCTCCATCGTGCAGGAGAACTCGCTCTCTTCTTTGGCTCCGATTATGATGTAGAACAGAGTCGGTTTGTGGCCCTGTTCGCATATGATGTGCGTGGCGACGGCGCTGTCGACTCCGCCGGATGCAAGGATTGCGATGTTCATGGTTTGTTTGCTTCTGTGGTATATTTGCTGCTGACGGTCAGGATGTCTCTTGTCATGGAGGAGGGCGTTTGTGGGTTTTATCGTGTTTGGCTGACGGTATAGCCTGCGGACTCTATTGCATTCTTCACTTCCTGCGGATTGAACGAAGTGCCGCATACGGTGACTGTCGCAGACTGCAGGTCGGCTGTTGCGGTCTCCACGCCGCGCGTGTTCGAAGCGGCATGCTCCACATTTGCCTTGCAGTGGCTGCAGGTCATGTTGTTCACCTTGAATGTTGCGGTCTGCATTGTCCGTCGGTTGGTTTCCATTTTTGTCCGCGCACTTCTCGCCTGTATTCTCTTTCTGACAAATGCGGCGGCAATCAGAGCGGCAAGCACCGCACCGCAGGCAACGGAAACGGGACTTGTCCCTGCATCCGCACAGTTTCCGCAGAGAGCATTGGAGTAGTGGACAAACCATTCGTGTGGAAGTGCATACGTTATGAGCAAACCGCCCGTCATCGCACCGCAGATGATGGAGGTGAGGTATGTCACGAGAGTCTTCTTTCCCAAAAACCTGTTGAGTACGGTTATCGTGGCGATGCTTGTGGCCGGGCCCGCCATCAGAAAGACAAAGGCCGCTCCCGGATCAAGCCCTACGGCAATGAGCGATGCTGCCAGCGGAATGCTTCCGGTCGCGCATACATACAGCGGCACGGCCACGGCAAGCACCATGAGCATCTGTACTATGGGCGGCAGGTTGAGATTGTGAATAAAGTTCTCTGGAACAACCGCAGCCACTGCAGCAGCCAGTGTCAGGCCTATCAGCAGCCATTTGGCTATGTCGCCCAGAAAATCGCAGAAACCGTATTTCAGCGCAATGACAAGCCGTCGGCCTATGCAGCCTTTCGCCTTGCCGCTTTCACCGGAAAAGCCCTCGTTGCCTCTGTCCGCAACAGCACCGCCGGATAAGCCTCTGTTCTCCTTCCGTTCTCTGACACCTTCCGCCCAACCGCCGGCAATGCCCGTCAGAAAGGCGGTGAGTGTGCGCATGACGGCGAAAGGCAGCCCCATCATGCTGTAGGTGGCAAGGATGGAGTCCACTCCTGTTTGGGGAGTGGCAATCAAGAGTGATACCGTCCCGCCCTTGGAGGCCCCGTTCTTGTAGAAAGCCATGCTGGTGGGTATTATTCCGCATGAACACAACGGCAGCGGCACTCCAAGCAGTGCGGCATGGATGGCCGAACTGAGTGGACTGCCGCCGAAATAGCGTTGTATCATGTTTTTGGGGAGGAAAGCGTAGAGCAGACCCGCAAACCCGAAACCGATAAGGAGGAACGGCGCCATCTCGCACAGGGTGGCGACAAAACTGAAAAAGAAATTAGACAGAACTTCCATGTCCGGCGTGTTTTTTCCGTGGTGCAAAGTTACGGCTTTGTACTTGCAACCCGGTTGCAAACTTTGCAAAAGGTACGCCGGAACTTATTTTTCCACGCTGAACATGTAGATGAAATGGTGGCTGTATGGTTTTCCGGGCGTAACGGTCGGATCGTACCACCCGTTGAGTCCTTTCTTGTTGGGGGAGTCAGGGAACACCTGGGGCTCAAGGCAAATTGCGGTGCGTTGGCGATAGACAATGTCTTTCTTGCCCGTAACAGTGCCGTCAAGGAAATTGCCGGTATAGACCTGCAGCCCCGGCTTGTCGGTATAGACCTCCAGCTTTATGCCTGTGACGGGCGAAACCACGCTTGCGGCAAGGCGGTTTATGTTGCATCCTCCGTTGAGTACCCAGTTGTGGTCATATCCGTTCCCGTTGTGCAGCTGCTCGTTGTCGTCGTTGATGCGGAGTCCTATTTCTGTTGGCTTGTTGAAGTCAAAGGGAGTGCCGGTTACGGACGCGATTTCCCCCGATGTCATGAAAGTGCTGTCAACGGGCGTGTATCTGTCGGCATTGACATAAAGGATGTTGTTTGTCACGGGAATTGTGGCATCTGCGTTCAGGTTGAAGTATGCGTGGTTGGTCATGTTTACCACGGTGGGCCTGTCCGTTGTGGCCGTAGTCTGTATGTCAATGGCATTGTCATCCGTAAGGGTGTATACTGCCTTGGCGTGTACAGTGCCGGGATATCCGTTGTCGCCGTCAGGCGAGGTAAGGGTCAGCTCGAGTGTCTTTTCGTCAACCTGTCTGGCCTTGAACGTGCGGTATTGCCATCCCGTAGTGCCTCCGTGCAGCGAGTGGACTCCGTTGTTTATTGTCAGCTGGTATACGGAGTCTCCCAATGCAAATCTTCCGTGGTCAATGCGGTTTGCATAGCGGCCTATGACGGCTCCGAAATCTGTCTTGTTGTTTTCGGGAAGATAGTCGGCAACGTTGTCGAATCCGAGTACCACGTCACGCATGACCCCGTTCCTGTCCGGCACAGAGATGCTTACTATGCGCCCTCCGTAGTTGGTGATGCATACCTCCATTCCGTTTTTGTTTGTCAGTACGAACAGTGCGGTGGAGTCGGTTTTGAAACTCGAGGGGTCAAGTCCTGATTCTGTGAGCCGTGTCGCCGGGTCTTGGGAACACGAAGCCAGCAGCATTGTTCCGGTAGCCAGCATGGAGAGGATTGTCTTTTTCATCGGGTAATGTTTTTATATGGTGTTTGCAATTCAGAGTTCCCTCTGATGGGAGTATGCTTCTCAGTAAAAGTCATGGGGCGTAACCTTGGCTTTCTTCTCTGTTCCGGTGTTTTCCGCGTTTTTGTCGGCTTGTGCCTGAATGAGCGGCGAATATTTCACGGCAATGTCACGCATCACCTTGACAGGGCTGTCCTTTACCGCAATCTCCGTAAGGTTGGCTTCGGCCAGTTTTTGGGTGAAATTCCATTCAAACTGGAATATGTCTTCGCGGAGGTTCTTCTCGTCCACGCCAATGCCCTGCCGTGCTGCGGTCAGCGAGTGGTTTATGAATATTTCCCAACGGCGTTTGTAGAAATGGGAGACAAGCCCGTGCCAGGTGCGGCGTGCGTAGTCGCGCAGCGAGTGTCCCTTGAAGCCCCATGTGGTGAGCAGTGTGCGCGAGTTGACCTCAAAGAATTCCTTTTCCTCGGCTGTCTGCCCCCACGAGCGGGCATCGTTGACCCATTTGTTGAATGAGAAGTCATTGTGAAGGCTGAGAATCAGATCAAGGTCGTCAAGCGTTTCGAGCATCTCACGTGCTTTCTGCTCCGCAGTAGCTATGTCGCGTGCATAGCAGGCTTGTGAGAAATCGTTGCGCAGACAGTAGAAATATGTGCCGAGCACTTCGCGCCCCTGGTTTACGGCATCGTATACATACAGCATATTGCTGTTGTTTTTGACAGACAGCATCTGTTGCCACACGTTGAAAGCCAGCACGTTGTCGTAGGCAATCTTGCCGGATGTCTGGTAGGGGACTTCCTTCTTCGTTTTCGTGCCGTCTTTTTCCACATCTATTTTGCGCAGTCGCGGGTATTCAGTCGCGGTGTTGGGACTGCCGGCGTAGTCTGGGCTGTTGATGACCTTGTGGAACAGGTCATGCC
>CAVHBF010000030.1:0-18143 GCA_963634195.1 Bacteroides thetaiotaomicron
CGACTGCTGCCTCTCCGTATACATGTACACCAGTCCGCGATTGTAGTAGGCCTCCGCCAACTGTGGGTTCAACCGCAAAGCCTCAGTATAGTCAGAGACGGCCCGCGTATAATCCCGGCTTCTGGCATACAGTGTCGCCCTGTTGTAATACAGCAGGGCACAATTGCCGTCGCGCCCCAAAGCCGCAGTCAAATCGTTTATTGCACCGGCATATTTCAACGCAGTGTCATCCGCCACGGACTGCCCGCCATCCCTTGCCGTCAAGTCCGACTGCCTTACCCTGACATCAGCCGTCAGACAATACATAGCCACAGCCAATTCCGTAGAATCAGGTGAACTTGCCATTACCTTTCCGCAGGCTGCCAGATGTTCCAGAGCCTGTCCATAATTGCGCTCCGCACTCAGGCAAACCGCAGCCGCAAAATGCAGCCAACCGTCCGCCGGATGGTCTTTGAGCCGTTCCTCAACCTTGCTCCTGTAGTTGCGTATAGTGAGATATTGGCTGTCTGTAACCGACAGCTCGCGTGCCGAAAGGCACAACGGATAGCTGAACTTGCATATGGCGTTCAGCGAATCCATGAACTCCGGCTGTTCCGCTTTAGAGTAGTTCAAACCGTTATCAGCCCTAAAGAAAGTCATTGCAAACAGCGGCTGATAGTCCTCCTCAACCTGTCTGTTTTGTATAGCCCCACGCGATTCAGACGCATAGATCGGCAGGACGTTTTCCGTTTCGTCTGTAACGAGTTTGTCGTAGTCCTCTATGTCCGCGTCAGATTTGTCACGCGTGACCGAATCCATGGGAGTTGTCGCCTCCTTGTGCGTGTAAGCAAGATCCAGCTGCAGTTGCATGACCTTGCGGTCATCGGCATCAGACCGCCTCTTGTCGCCGACCTTGCGATAGCAGTACGCACGGTTTACGTAGGCGGCAGCAAAATCCGGAAATTCCCTGATAATCGTGGTATAGTCCTTGACAGCCCGATGGAAATCGCCGGTCTGCTGTGCCAAAATTGCCCTGTTGTACAACGCCAGACGATCTTCGGGATGACGTGCAAGCACAAAATCAAAATCCTCTATTGCCAGATTGTTCTCCGCAACCTGCATACACAGCAAGGCCCTGTTGTAGTGTGCAAGATAGTTGTTCGGATTAATCTCCAGAGCGGCATTGTAGTCTGCCATGGCTCCGCGCAAGTCCGTCTGCCGGTAGCGGGCCAAAGCCCTATTGACATAAAACTGCGTACGGCGTGGGGCCAGACCTATCGCCTTTGAGTACCACTCCTCGGCCTCACGACAGTTGTCTTTCTGCAGGCACAGCAACGCCAGTGCCGAAATTGCATCAACGTCCACAGAATCAAGCGCAACGGTATGCCTCAGCAAAGAGTCCGCGGACAATGTGTCACTGCGGCTCAAGGCCGTCTGCGCCTTGAGCATATAGACACGCGCATAGTCAGGCCATGCCACGACCATTGAATCCAACAGCCGGTCGGCCTCCCCGTTTCTGCCGAGCCGGGACTTGCACAAGACGAGATTATACCAGACATCGCGGTCCTTGAAACCCAACATTCCGACAAGGCGTTCGTAATCCTGCGCGGCCAACCCGTAATTTTCCGTACGGATATGACAGACGGCACGCAAACGGTAGACATCCGCAATATAGGGGTCGCGTTCCACCGACATATTGCAGTCTTCCGCCGCACCTATATAGTCTCCAAGATAATACTTTGCAATGGCACGGTAATAATACGGGAAATACAGGTTAGGGCGTGCCGAGACAATCTGATTGAAATACTGTATCGACAATGCGTAGTCCTCGTAGTACAACGCGTTGCGACCAACCGTCATAACGGCATCGGTGTTCAACTGGGCGAGAATCCTACCGCCACCCCCCGGCAACAACAAGAGAGACAACGCCAGACACATGGCTGCCCCATGAAAGGGTCGCAAACCGTTGCGGAGCAGCATAAGCTTCATGTTTTCCAATGATTTACAAGAGCCTATCTTCTGACGGTACGCACCTTGTATGAACAGCGAGCCTTGCCCTTGAGAAAAGCCGACATCTTGCCCTTGAGCATAGAGCGGCGGAATGCACTGATACGGTCGGTAAACACCTTCCCCTCAAGATGGTCGAACTCATGCTGCATCACGCGCGCCAAATAGCCGTCGACCCATTCCTCATGACGCTGCATTTGCCCGTCATGGTATTCCACCCTTATGCGCGAGGGACGGCACACGTCTTCCGAAATACCCGGAAGGCTCAGGCAACCCTCGCTGATTGTTTCCGTTTCATCCGAATACTCCAATATATGCGCATTGATATAGGCATGGCGGAAATCCCTGTACTCGGGGAATTCTTCGGCAAGCATGCTCAAATCAATCACAACCACCCTGATTGCCTTGCCAATCTGGGGTGCGGCAAGACCGACCCCATCGGAAGCCTTGAGAGTCTGAAACATATCGTCTATCAAAGGGGCAAGTTCCTCCTTGTTGAGCTCCACGTCTTCGGCAACCTGTCTCAACACCGGTTGACCGTAAATATAAATAGGCAGTATCATCTATTCTCTTCTCTATGTTGTTTGTCACAAAATATGCTTTCCATATATGACTGCAAGATGATAGTGGCACTTATCTCGTCGACGAGTGCCTTGTTGCGCCGGGCCTTCCTGCCGATACCTGACTCTATCATTGCGCGGTGAGCCATAACGGAAGTAAACCTCTCGTCAAACGGTTCTATGGGTATTCCGGGAAAATTCTTGCGCCAGCGATTGACAAAAGGCTTGATATTCCGCTGGTTGTCGGAAGCCTCACCGGACATTTGCACAGGCATTCCAATGACAATCTTGTCGACATCCTCGCGACTGACATAGTCTGTCAGGAAATTCCAGAGATTCTTTGTTTCAACAGTGGTCAGTCCGTTCGCGATTATACAGGCAATATCCGTGACAGCCAATCCTGTGCGGCGGACACCATAGTCAATAGCCATCAGCCTGCCCATCAGTGCTTCTTTCTCCTGAAAAACAACACAACAGAAGACGCCACCCTGTAGGCCAAGAGCGCATTTCTGGCCGCAGACACCACATTTCTGAATGCAGACACCGAAGCCAACCGACCAGAGCCCCTGAAAGGATGGCACAGCGCATAGACATCCGCATTGACCTCCGTACGGACTCGCCTCATCTCGCACAACACCTCAGCCTTGCGCAATCTTATATCGTTGAGAGTCGTCTTCCTGTAATTCATACATTCATCAACTGTGGCAATATCAAAGGGACTTCTCCCCGTCTTTGGTGTCTTTGCCGCTGTCGCACAGCAGGGTTGTGACCAGAAAACTTGCTATCGGATTCGCTATCCACTTCTTCCTGTTGGCATACACCAACAGGCACACGAGCACATATACCAATGCCACAACGGCATATCCGAGCGGCTCACTGCCGACAAGACCGGAAATCCACGAACTGACGGCAAGGGACACAAAAACCATGCACAACAGCAATACCAGCATGATGACACCCCACACTACAAGCGCAGTAAGCAGTATCGTCAACTTTTCGGCAAACGACAGCACAACATACTCGCGCTGCAGACCAAGATATCGCCTTATCCCCGCAACAATCCTATGGACAGAAGACTTTTCCATCAGCGGAACTGTTTTGTCACCTTGCAAAAACACATTTCAGACACGCCAAAGAGAGCATCACACGAAAACCGCCAATGCCGCAAACAGAGGGACGAATCCCCCTCGTTACCTTATTCCCCAAAGCCGGGCACGACCGACGAGAGGACGACACTTGCGGGCGGAATCCGCACCCCCCGCAACACTGTCCCTATTCTGCGTTCTGCAATTCGTCAGCAATGTCATCAACCAAGCTGTCCATCTCCTTGCGGCTGAGTTTGATTCCGCGGCTGCGGATAGCCTCTGCAATCTTCGCACGGAGATCCGACCCCTTTTCGGGGGCGAAAAGCAAGCCGCAGGCTGCACCGATGACGGCTCCTCCAAGTACTGCGGCAAAAACACCTATTCCTTTCATTGTGTTACACTTTTAAGTTGTTTATGCTTCAAAATTAGGCAACTTTTTCAACAAAACCTATTTTGCCACAAAAAAAGTTTTAAATAAAGCATAAAATACGCTAATAACCATCATCGCTGCTTGTCGGTTGAGTGGAATTTGTTATATTTGCAGAAAATTATGAAAGCAATGGCGACCGCCTGATATGCCAGCATCGCCAAAAGCAGAACTATACACACCATCAAACACATTTCCTCATGAACAAGACAAAGACTTATGCGGCAGTTGCTCTATGCATGGCTCTCGCTTTCGGTTTGTCATCGTGCAAATCAAACGAAAGTCTCTATAAGAAAGCCTATGAGAAAGCACAAGCCGCAAACCAGGGAACGCAGCAGGTAACGGAAGATCCGACAACAATCAGCGTAACACCCGTGCAGCAAGAAACCACCACAACGACTGTTGCCGCACCTGTGACAAGGACTGCCACAGACACCAATGTCAAGATACAGCAGGAAAACGTTCAACTGGTAGACGGAGCCGGACTCAAGGCATATAGCGTTGTATGCGGCAGCTTCAGCCTGCAGGCCAACGCTGTCAGTCTGCAGCAGAAACTGAAGCAAAACGGTTATCAGGCACAGATCGCCATAAACCCGGAGCGCAAGCTCTACAGGGTAATAGCCTCCACCCACGACACAAGAGACCAGGCCACCGAGTCGCGCAACAACCTCCGCGCCACCTATCCTGACGCATGGTTGCTGTACAAGAAATAAGTTCCTGAAACACCCGATAACAGAAAAGCCGCGGGCTGTATCTTATATGGATACAGCCCGCGGCTTTTTGTTGCGGGAACAGTGAAAAACGGGCATAGCGGAATCTCTCATAGTTGTAAATGGCAGAACAGCACTGTCTGTTCAACAAATTCCCGCCAACCCCATTTCGGGTGTTCATCAATGCACCGGCAAGCCAACCCGTCACAAAAGCGAATCCGCAGCCAGACAACATATTGACTGACTGCGGACTATAGAACAACCGGAGGCAATCCCCCGACAATAATTACTCAATGGCTAGTCTTACCGGTATCTGGTACCATACTTTTACAGGCTTGCCCTGTTGGCGACCGGGAGTGAAGCGGGGAAGATTTGAAATGACCCGTTTGGCTTCCTTGTCGCAATAAGAGTCAAGACCCTTGAGGATTTGCACCTCACCGACAGAACCGTTTTCCTTTACCACGAAACGTACCATAATCGTGCCCTGCACTCCGTCTTCAAGCGAAACCTGAGGATATTTGAAGTGATCCAGAATATACTTCTGCAGTGCCGGTTCGCCACCGGGGAATACAGGCATCTGCTCCACAAAGGTGAATACCTTGGCATCGCCCTCGCCACCGCCGGCAGAAGCCACGGCACCGAGCTGCTTTTGGTCGTTCTTGATATTGGTGGAAGTTTCATCGTTGCCCTGAAAATTGAACTCACCCATCTTCGCCTTGGCCTCCTGAGCCTTTTGCTGCGCGATAAGTTCCTTGTCTTCGGCCGGCGTATCGGTAATCTCCGGAACGGTAAACTGTATGGACGATGCCATTTCGGTTACTGTTTCCATAGGAGTTTCGTCTGGTTTTGACTCCTCGTGGAAGATTTCCTCCTCTTCTTCCTCCTGTTCAACGTTCTGCAGTTGCATTGCCTGATCGTTGCCAAGTTCAGCCGCAGCCCGCTCAATAACCCCGGCAAAAAACACTGCGAGAGCTATGGCCACAAAGATGATGATCAAGCTCAACAGAGCAATGACATTACGCCTGCCGGTGCCGGCACGCATCTTATAAGCGCCATAATTCTTGTTGCGACCCTCAAAAAGAATGTCGTTCCAACTTTTGGATAAGATATCTACATCTGCCATACTTATAACGCTTTAATGATTGGACTTGTAAGCCTCAAGAGTTGCCTTGTCCGTATCGTCGATAGGTACAATCACGTACTTGCCGATGTTACAGAGGGTCATTTCATCGAGAGTCTCTATCAGATTGTCATAATTGGAGCCGTCGCACGGCTTGATGATAACCTGTGGAGTACCCTTCTCGCTCTTGACTGCATTGAACTTCTCTTCAAATTCGGCCTGCAGGGCTTCCTGTGCACCCTTTGCGCTACCCGTCATCCTGTTGAGCCTCGCCTCATACTCCTTGCGTATGTTTTCGGCCTTGTCGTAGGCGGGATTGTGCTTCTTGAGGGTCTCGTGCAGGCTTTTCAGACCGTCAACCGGTTTGTCGCTCGTGAAATACACTTGTCTCATAGTATTTGGAGCATCGGTAGGCTTGCCCGTGTAGACGTACACCTTGTTATCTTCGTCGAGGATTACGGAAACTGCTTCCTTCGTGTCTACCTGACTGCGGTTTTTCTCCTCCGTCTTGTTGGTAGGCATGGCAATCTCCATAGTCTGCGGCTTGGCCAGAGTGGTACATAGCATAAAGAAAGTAACAAGAAGCATCATCATATCCACCATCGGCGTAAAGTCGACGCGGGCATTCATTTTCTTTTGTTTTGTCTTCATTTCTGTTTCCTCCTTTATTCTGCAGGTCTGCTCTTGAGCTCAGTGAGCAGGTTATAGCGGTTTTCCTGTATATCCTGTAGCGAGTTCATGACCAACTTGATTGTACTGTAAGGCGTATCCTTGCTTGACTTGATAGCTATGCGCAGGACACGGTCATGCGTTTCCCCCTTGGCGTTGGGGGTCATGCTCTTGTTGATATCATTGTAGATACCACGCACGGCCTTGATAATCTGCTTGAACTGGCTGTCAGTAGTAGCATCGTCCTGCGAGCCCCTACCCTCAACCATTTCACCTATTGTAACCTTAATCGACTGAGTTTCCCTAAAAGACTCTATATCCGCCTTCTTGATATTTCCGCACATCGGCAATGTCTTGATCTTGTCCGCAAGTTTGTTGACAATCGGTGCGTTATCAAGGTTTATATAGATATCCGGCACTGCGTTGGGATTGTCCTTGACCGGAGCCGACAGATAGATTGTCATGATATCGGTCGAAGGAATCTGGACTTCAGACACGGACTTTGGAGTCTGCACCTGAACGGGTTCAGGTTTCGTGAACGTACCAGCCATCAGGAAAAAGGTAAGCAATAGGAGCATAACGTCGCTCATAGGCGTCATGTCTATGAACAAGTCTGCTTTTTTGATTTTAAATCGTCCCATAATATTGTCTTTACCTTTTTAAGTCGATTAGTGTGTCAACGCGTAGTTCTGAACGATAATGAAACCGACTTCTTCCAAAGAATAGGTAAACCTGTCAATTCTGTTTGTGTAGAAATTATAGAAAATCAATGCGAGGGCGGATGTCGCGATACCGGATGCCGTGTTCACAAGAGCCTCGGAAATACCGGTGGAAAGGGCGGAAGAGTCGCCGCCGCCTTCGCCGGAAATGCTCTGGAACGACTTGATCATACCGAGCACCGTACCGAACAGACCGGTCAGCACACCGAGCGATGTCAGCACGCCGAGAATGGGAAGATTCATCTGAAGCGTAGGCATTTCCAAAGCGGTAGCGTCGTCAAGGGCAGCCTTGATGGCTTCAAGCTTCTGGGCCTTTGTCTTGGTTGTCTCTGCCTCTTCGGCCTGATAGCGCTCAAGGGCGGCACGCACCACGTTGGCTACAGATCCCTGCTGTGCATCACAAGCCTTGAGAGCCGCGGCAATATCGTTGGCAGCCATGGCTTTGCGGACAATCTCGGTGAACTTCTCGAGGCTTCCCTTGCCGAAAGCAGTGCGGAGAGCCAGCCAGCGCTCAACTACAAGCACGATGACAGTATAGAACATTCCGTGGATAACGGGAACCACAACACCACCCTTGAAGATCGTACCGATGAGGTCAATCGGGTCATTTGCATTGTCACCGCCCTGGAAATGGCTGCCATTGCCGAACACAGTGTAGAAAATGATAAACGCAATGATAATGCAGATAAGAATCACGACAAATGCATTCTTGATGCCTTTAAAACCTTCGCCCTTCTGAGCCGGCTTCTTGGTTGGAGCCTTAGTTGTTGTACTCATTTTTTTTGATGTTTTTAGTTTGATTTATGATGATTGATATTTGTCCAAGTGCGTCTTTGTAGTCAACGGCACACAGCCACATTTATTGTACAAAATTAAATTGAATATGGATAGCCGCCAAGTTTTTAAGGGCAAATTCTTGTTAAATCAAGAAAAAAAAACAATTTCACGTTACAGCATTGAGTTTTTATATAAATTTGCACCACAGACGATTTCCCTCTTTTGCAGAGGCTCTGTCGCAACACGTTTTCAAACAGCGAACAAAAAACACCAACAACAATATGGAAACCATAGACTGGGGAAACCTCCCGTTCAGCTACATGCGCACAGACTACAACGTGCGTTGCCGCTACAGCGGCGGAAAATGGGGAGAGATAGAAGTATGCTCTTCCGAAACCATCAACATCCACATGGCGGCCACCTGCCTGCACTATGGACAGGAGTCCTTTGAGGGGCAGAAAGCATTCCGCTGCCCCGACGGCAAAATACGAGCGTTCCGCATTGACGAGAACGCCGCCAGAATGCAAAGTACCTCACGCGGCATCATGATGCCGGAAATGCCCACAGACCTGTTCATAGAGATGGCCAGAAAAGTCATCAAACTCAACGAACGCTTCATTCCGCCATACGAAAGCGGGGCAGCCCTATACCTCCGTCCGCTCATGATAGGCACCAGCGCACAGGTCGGGGTACACCCTGCGTCCGAATATCTTTTCCTAATTTTCGTTACTCCGGTGGGGCCGTACTTCAAGGGCGGATTCGCATGCACCGACTACTGCATCACGCGCAACTATGACCGTTCCGCACCGCTCGGCACAGGCAAATACAAAGTGGGGGGCAACTATGCCGCCAGTCTGCGCGCCAATGATTTGGCCCACAAGGCAGGTTACTCATGCGAGTTTTATCTTGACGCCAAGGAGAAAAAATACATCGACGAGTGCGGTGCGGCCAATTTCTTCGGCATCAAGAACAACACCTATATAACCCCCAAGTCAACCTCCATACTGCCCTCCATCACCAACAAGAGCCTCCAGCAGCTGGCCCTTGACCTCGGTCTAAAGGTGGAATGCCGCCAGATTCCGGAGGAAGAGCTCAGCACTTTTGAGGAAGCGGGAGCTTGCGGAACGGCGGCGGTCATCAGCCCCATCCTCAAGATTGACGATCCCGAAACGGGAAAAAGCTATGTCATCAGCAAAGACGGAAAGCCCGGTCCGATATGCGAGAAGCTCTACCACAAACTGCGCAACATACAGTACGGTATAGAACCCGACATCCACAATTGGAATCTTGTGATTGACTGAGAGCGGTCTCCCATCTTTTCCGCACAACAGCCCATATTCGGCAATGTCTGCGCCGGGAAACACAAAACCCTGTCAGAGGAATCTTTGAATCTACCCGGAAAAGACTTGGCAACGGCGGCAATGCCGCCACAAGACAAAAGCCGCTCCACGCTATTGGGGAGCGGCTTTTGTCTTGTCAACACCGATTTCAAGACCAAGACTTTTTCCTGACCTGTTCCCGAAAACGGCAGAAAGAAACACACAAATCCGAACGGGACAGCAATGCGACTAAAACGCAGGAAGCCCAGAACAAAAATGTCCCCGGAAGCCTTCTGACAGACTTCCGGGGACAAACTGAATATATAATACAAGCTTCTGACGCGAGATTACCACTTGCCGAGAATCTCAAGGTATTTCTTCACATTGCCGGCCAGCGGGTTGTCGTCCTCATACTTGAGAGCCTCCTGCGCGTTGACCTTAGCCTCCTCGTCATTGTTCTTTTCAAGTGCGAACCATGCTATGTAGGAATATGCCTGGGCACGGTGGGGATTGTAGTCTTCACCGGCGAACTTGGGGTTCTTGAGGCGTTCAACCGTCTCTTTCATGTAGTTGGCAGCAATTTCATTTGGATGCTTGCTGTCGTAAAGCTGGTTGATACGCGAACGCCAGAACACCGCGAGATAGCTTGGATCGCCATCCTTGATCATTTCGCTGTCCACCTGCGCATAGACAGAGTCGCCGCCCATGATGTATTTCACACGGAGCAGGGAATCTTCCTTGGTGGCGCGGGCGGCATTGTAGTAGACGCGCGCGAGTTTGAAGCGTTCGTTGACATCATTGTCCTTGCTGTCCAACTTCATGTACTTGCGATATGCAGCAATAGCGTTGTCGTATTCCTTTTCTTTCTCATACTCCTTGGAGAGGCTGAACTGTGTAGAGGGATTCGTGTCATCAATTTCGAACGCCTTGTTATAGGCAGCGATTGCCCCCTTGTGGTCGCCGAGAGCGGACAGGTACTGGGCTTTGTAGCGGTAGTCCAATTCCTGGTAAACGCTGTCGGGATACTGCCCAAAGAACTTGTCGTATGAGGCTTTGGTGTCGGCCGCAAATGCCGCTTTCTTCTGCTCAAAATCCTGAGAATACTGATTTTCCACGTTGTTCACGTAGGCTTCCTGCAGCTCAAATCTGCTGAGAAACTCTATACGGTTAAGCACGGGGTCATTGGCATTGGAAGCCTGGAATTTCCTCGACATGTCAAGGGCTCCCTTATAGTCCTTTGCCATAAACAAAATGATGACATACTCGCGCTGTACGGTGATGTCGCCCTGACCGTCTGGGTATTTTTCAAAATACTTGTTGTAGTACGCACGTGCGTTGACCGTGTCAGACAGTTGGTAATACAGAGTGCCGAGCACCTGATTGACCTTGGGGTCATCGCCCTTCTTGTCCTTTATTTCCGTCATGAGTTCTATTGCGTAGTCCGGATTGATGTAGCGGTATACACCCACCAGCTTCAGATAGGGATCCAGACTGGTGGAGTCTATGGTTTTGGCCTCCTCATATTTCTGCGCAGCCAGACCGTAAGCGTTGCTGTTCTTCATTTCAAAATACGCATCACCTTCCAGATAGACAGCCGGAACGTATCTGGCATCCATATCATAGACTTTCTTGGCCAGACCTATGGCATTTCCGAACAATTTGCTTTCCAAAAACCTATATCCGACAGCAACGAGAGCTTCCTTGTTATTCTTCAACTGTTTGTTTTTTCCTATGCTCTTCATTACAGTCTCGTCAGTGGGGTCCTGCAGCAGCGTCTGGACATAGCCGTTCACCGTTTCCTGAAGTTCTGCCGGAACCTGAGGAATCACGAACTGAGCCCTAACCCTGCATAGACCGCAGACCGCCACGAAAGCGAGAAACAAAAAAAGTGTCTTTTTCATTGTGTGTTGTATTGTTTTTAGATTCTTAATATCGCTTTATGACCACATTGTGCGACTGCACCGCCATATAAGGCAACAGTTGCGAATGGCGCAGAATCATCATCTGCCCCATGTTGTTGTGATTCGGGTTGTCGGTGACATAGTAGTAAAAATGCTTTTCCAGCGAGCGGGTGCGCGGGTCTGTTGTGATGATGTACAGACACCGTGTCAGCGGATAGCTGCCAGTGCTGATGTAGAACTGGTACGGCAGGTAGTAGTCTTCGGGGTATTCCGAGGACTTGGCTCCAACTTTCATTATCCGCACGTTATCTATGAACGACAGCCGTGTAGAGTCCTTGTCATTGCCGACCCAGTCCACCCCAAGCACCCCGATGGCATCTTTGCGGGCTTGTACATATTTTATCAGCTCCTCATGCGTCTTTGCTGCAAGGAGTTTGCCTTTCAACTTTTTGCCGGCGCAGAGAGAATCCTGCATATACCTCACGGTAGAAGACCCGTTGTTGTCGAACACCAACTCTATTTCGCCTTTTTTGCCGTTGTTGTGACGAAGCTGACTCCAGTCCGTTATTTTTCCCTCCACTATTTTCCTTACCTCTTCGACAGAGATGAGAGAATCCGGATTGGAGGGGTTGGCTATCAACGTTACGGCATCAAAAGCAACTATGCCTTCCTTTGCCACCAGATTGTATTTTGCCCGGAGATAGTTATGCTCCCTTTCGTTCAGCCTGCGCGTGACAACGATACTGCGCACAGAATCCGCAAGCAACAACCTGACGGCACTGTCCTCCGGCATGAACAGCGGGTCGGTAAAGGCATCAGCGTTGCGGTCACGGAAATCTTTCACAAGGATGTCAAACACAGGCCTGAAAGTCTCATCTATCGCCACACAGACATAATCCGACACCGGAACGGTATTACCCTTGGAGTCCTTGCGGAACTGCTGCTGCCCGGAACCGCCTCCACACGAAGACAGTGTCAGCGCACACAACAACACGACTGCACCTGCGAATCTGCTCATGTTTTTCCAATATAGTCCGTTTCTCCTGCATATGGTGGCGGAACGGACAGAAAATTATACGAGTTGCAAAAGTAATTATTTATTGATAATAATGTGCATACCAAATGCTAAATTTAAATAATAAACTTAATTTTGCACTCAAAACGAGTCCTGTGTCAAAGAACAAGTTATCCAAATTCGCCGACATGGCCACATATCCCCATGTCTTCCAGCCCGAAGACGCGAAGGCGAACGCTACCGTACCGTTCAAGTTCAAAGGGCTCTGGGGCAAGTCGTTCTTCAAAAACACCAATCCGATTGTACTTGAACTGGGTTGCGGCAAAGGTGAATACACCACCGGGCTTGCGCGACGCTTTCCCGGCAAGAATTTTATCGGTGTTGACATAAAGGGAGCCCGGATGTGGACAGGAGCCACCGAGGCCCTGAACGAAAATCTGGCAAACGTGGCGTTTCTACGCACAAAAATTGAATTCATCGGCAATTTTTTCGGAGAGGGGGAAGTCAGCGAAATATGGCTCACTTTCAGCGACCCGCAAATGAAGAAACCTACCAAGCGGTTGACCTCCACTTTTTTCATGGACCGCTACCGCAAGTTCCTTGTTGATGACGGCACAATACACGTGAAGACCGACAGCAATTTCCTCTTTACCTACACCGGTTGCATGCTGCAGTGCAACGGTATCACGCCAATGTCGCACACAAACGACCTTTACGGCGACATTGCACACAACAAGTTCTGCAGCGAGGAAGCCCGACTCCTGCAAATCACTACATACTACGAGCAGCAGTGGCTAAGCCGTGGCATACCCATCAAATACCTGAGTTTCAAGCTTCCGCATACGGGAGAGCTCAAAGAACCCGATGTGGAGATAGAACTTGACCCCTACCGCAGCTACGCCCGCGACAAACGTTCGTCGCTTGACAAGGCAAAATAAACTCCCAAAAGAAACAGCATGACACTCTACCCCAAACTGATACTTGATGCCCTGGCACAGGTAAGATATCCCGGCAACGGGAAAAACCTTGTAGAGGCCGGAATGATCGGCGATGACATTCGCATTGACGGACAAAAGGTTTCATTCTCGATTGTCTTCCCCAAGAAGCCAGACCCGTTCACCAAGTCCGTGACCAAGGCTGCCGAGGCTACCATCAAGGCCTTTGCATCGGAAGAGGCGGAAACGACAATCAAGGTTTCATACAAATCACAGGAAGAAAAGACCGCGGCTCCGAAACCGCTGGCCCACGCGAAGACCATAGCCGTGTCGTCTGGCAAGGGAGGAGTCGGCAAAAGCACGGTGGCGGCAAACCTTGCCGTGTCGCTTTGCAGACTTGGCTATAGAGTCGGACTGCTGGATGCAGATATATTCGGTCCCTCCGTTCCGACCATGTTCAACCTTGAGAGCTATGAACCTATGGGTGAGACAGTCAACGGCAGGCAGCTGATTGTTCCCGCCGAGCAATACGGGGTGAAAGTCCTTTCGATAGGATTCTTCGTAAAGCCGGAACAAGCCACCGTATGGCGCGGCCCGATGGCAAGCAATGCTGTCAAACAACTCATAACCGAAGCGGACTGGGGCGACCTTGACTATTTTGTGGTCGACACGCCACCGGGCACCAGTGACATCCACTTGACACTGATGCAGACCCTTGACATCGCCGGTGCCATAATCGTCAGCACTCCGCAGAAAGTCGCCCTTGCCGATGCGCGTAAAGGTGTGGACATGTACCGTAATGACAAGATAAATATCCCGATACTCGGAATTGTGGAGAACATGGCGTGGTTCTCCCCCGCAGAGTTGCCGGACAACAAATACTACATCTTTGGCAAAGGCGGTGTAAGGAAGATGGCGGAAAGTCTAGGACTGAAGATTCTGGGACAGATTCCACTAGTCCAGTCTGTCTGCGAAAGCGGTGACTGCGGACAGCCCATAGCTCTGGATGCATCGTCATCGGTCGCACAAGCTTTTCTGTCTCTCGCATCAACCGTCACGTACCTGATAAAAGGGTAGCGTTTGCCTGAACGAATGCAAAAAGAGTCCGGGACGTTATTGTGATGAACATCCCGGACTCTTTTTCGTATTTTAGGGCAAATGCCCCCTCTGTACCTCTATTTGCTGAATGATATTGACGAAGAGCCTATCATTGACCCATCGACAAAGACATACAGCTTGTATGTGCCCGCCGAGAGCATCTCGCCAACATTTACATAAACCGTAACCGGTGTTTCCTCACCGTTGTATTCAACAGTCTTCACCGCCGAGTAGCCGACAGAAGTGTTCTCGTAGGACAGCGTACCAACCTGTGAAACAACATCGTTGGTAGGTTTGAGTATACGCACATAGACACGCCTTTCGCCGGTGGCGGCCGTCACATTGCGCGCAATGCGGAACGAGGCAACAAAACGGCGGATGTCTTTTGTCTTCTTTGCTGGTTTGCCTTTCTTGTTCTGGGCTGCGAGAGTCACACCTGTAGCGTCAAGCTGTGCCGCAATCGCAACGGTTCTCGTGAGATTCTGCTTTTCCTCTGTCAGTGACGAAATCTGGTTTGTGGCAGAATGGTACTGTTCCTTGACAAGAGAGTTCTCATCACGCAGCGACTTGTTCTCGCGGTTAAGCGAATCCACCTGCAGAATATATGAGCGAAGCACTTCGCGCACTGTCGCAAGTTCCCTCTTAAGACGCGCTATTTCGGCAGCATCATTGCTTTTGACCCTTTTGAGTTCGGCAAGCAACGAGTTTGCCCTCTCCTGTTCTTCGTTAAGGCGCTTCAGAAGCGAATCGTTCTTTATAGTGCGCTTCATCTCGTCGTATTGCATCGCAAACCGGGCATACTCATTCTCCATTTCCTTTTTGTCCATTTCCGCCAACTGGACATACTTCTCATTGTTATCCTTCTCTTTCTGTAGCTCTGAACTGAGAGTGACAATAAAATATGCGGCAACGGCAAACAGCACCAGAGCAACCACGGCAATGACTATTGTCTTCTTGGAATTCTTCATAAAATCTCTTACTGTATAGGGTACGGTCGAAAGCTTTTCTGCGGCAAAGTTAAGTATTAAAACCTTTTCTTAGTAATTTTGTGCAAGGAAATTGAACCACCCGCATATGGAAACAAAACGGAACAGTCTACGCGCCTGGATTTTGGCCGCCCGCCCCAAGACGCTTACGGGAGCAGTGATACCGATAATGACCGCGGCAGCGTTGGCATTGCGCCACCCCGACTGCAAATACGGAGCCATTGCCATTTGTCTTGTATTCGCCTCGTTGATGCAAATAGCGGCGAATCTGATAAACGACCTCTTCGACTATATCAAGGGCACAGACAACGAAAGCCGTCTAGGGCCGGAGCGGGCCTGCGCCCAAGGGTGGATAACCCCGAAAGCGATGAAGAAGGGTATTGCCGCCGTTCTTGCCCTTGCCCTTGCCTGCGGATGCCTTGTTCTGCGATATACCACACCGTGGCTTGTGGTTGTAGGTGTCTTGTGCGTGTGCTTCGCTTTTCTTTACACAACCATCCTCTCGTATACGGGACTGGGCGATGTGCTTGTGCTCGTGTTCTTCGGCATTGTACCGTGCTGCGGCACGTTTTTCGTTGCCACAGGAGAAATCACCGCCCAGTGCCTACTGGCGAGCATTATAAGCGGTACTGTCATAGACACGCTGATGATTGTCAACAACTACCGCGACAGGGACACCGACAGTCAATGCGGAAAAAAAACCGTCATCGTGATTTTGGGGGAAAGGTTCGGCAGATACTTTTACCTTGTCTGCGGCATAGCGGCATGGGCGGCGTGTTTCGCGTTTCTCGCACTGAACCACAGTTGGCTCGTCATGTTGCCCACATTGTATCTGCCGCTGCACATATCGACATGGAAACAGATGGTTGCCATAGGGCACGGGCGTGAACTGAACGTCAGTCTCGGCAAAACATCCCGCAACATGCTCATTTTTGGAACGCTTCTCTCAGCGGGGCTATTCCTGTCCTGAAACACAGTCTGCCCGACGCACAAGTCAATTCAGTTCCACCACCTCAAGGTCTCTTATATCAGAGCCGTCTATTACAAAGCGCACCAACGTGCGCACAGACTGCCATCCCTGCAGTCCGGCCGCACCCGGATTGATGTGGAGACAGCCCAGTTCCTTGTCATAGCACACTTTCAGAATATGGCTGTGTCCCGAAATGAACAGCTGCGGTGGCTTTCTCCGCAACATATCGTACACGGAACGGTCATATCTGCCCGGATAACCGCCGATGTGCTTCATCAGCACTCCCACGTCCTCGCAGCGCCACCTCAGAACTTCCGGATAGAGAAAGCGGAGATCGCCTCCATCGCAGTTGCCACAGACTGCACGGAACGGTTTCAGCCGGGCAAACCGAGCGGCGTGTTCACAAGAACACATGTCCCCGGCGTGCCAAATCTCATCACACGGAGCAAAATATTCTTCAAATCGGGGATCCCAATAACCGTGGGTGTCTGAAAGCAAAACTATTTTTTTCATGTTTTTTCCAATGTTTCAAGTGCTGCAACCTTGCCCCTCCTGTATTTCCGCATCTCCACGACAAAAAGGACTGCAGTAGTAAACGTTGCCAGAAAATCCCCCACAGGAATGGCCCAGAACACTCCGTCAACCCCCAGGCAACGCGGCAATACCAGCAATGCGGGAAGGAGAAATATCAACTGTCTGGAAAGCGACAGGAAAATGCTCTTCTTCACCACTCCTATGGACTGGAAGAACTGCGTAACGACAATCTGAAATCCTACAAGCGGAAACGCGGAAAACAGTATACGGATGTAATGGACGGAGATTTCTATCAGTTCCTTGTCGGTGGTAAAGGCGCTGACAATCTGGTAAGGCAGTGCAACGCTTGCCACAAACCCGGAAACGACCACACATGTGGCACACACCACGGTACGCATCAGGACCGACTTGACCCTTGCTGGATTGCCCGCTCCGAAATTATACCCCACTATCGGCTGCATGCCCTGTGTCAATCCCATGACAATCATGAGGAAAAAAAACGAGAACCTGTTGCAGATGCCATATGCCGCCACGTCAAGGTCGCTCCCGTAGCACAACAAGCTCTTGTTCATGAATACGGCCACGGTGCATCCGGTAAGGTTTATGAGAAATGGCGACATTCCGATGCCAAACGAGGGCAACACAATACTGCGGCGAAGCCTGTAGATACCGCGCTGGAAGTGCAGGAACTCCTTGCGGTTGCCGAACAGTTTCAGCTGCCACAGCAACACGCATGTCTGAGAGAGCACTGTGGCCAGAGCCGCGCCCTCTATGCCCCAGCGGAAACCATAGATAAACAAGGGGCAAAGCACCGTGTTGAGACCCACTGTATAAATAGTGGCCATCATGGCATCTTTCGGGTGGGAAGCCGCACGCAGCATTGCGTTGAGACCAAAATACAGGTGGGTGACAACATTTCCGGCAAGTATGACACGCATGAAACTGCGAGCATAAGACACCGTAAGGTCTGTGGCTCCGAAAAAGTACAATATCGGGTCAAGCAGACAAAGCATCGCCACTCCAAGCACGATGCCCATGACGATATTGAGCACCACCACGTTCCCCAGAATCCTCTTGGCTGTGTCGTAGTCCTTCTCCCCCAACTTCACGGACAGCAAAGTGCTTGCGCCTATCCCTATCATTGAACCGAAAGCCGCAGTCATCTGCATGACCGGGAAAGTCAGGGAAATGCCGGCTATCGCCATAGGACCGACACCCTGACCTATATATATCGCGTCAATGATATTGTACAGCGAGGAAGCCGTCATCGCAACGACCGCGGGTGTGGCATATTTCACCAGCAACTTCCAAACAGGCTTTTCACCAAGCTCC
>CAVHBF010000031.1:0-18063 GCA_963634195.1 Bacteroides thetaiotaomicron
GTGCAGGGGCAGGCTACGGACATTGAAATAACCGCCCGTGAAATACTGAAAATCAAGCAGGAACTCACCCAAATTATTGCTACCCATTCCCATAAGGACTATGAAACGGTGCGTTCTGACGCGGAACGTGATTTCTGGATGAGCGCAAAAGAGGCACTGGATTACGGGATGGTGGACTGTATTCTTGAAAGAAAGAAAAAAGATGGCGAAGAGAAATAAAGAGGGACACTGTTGCTCGTTTTGCGGAAGACGGGCTGACGAGGTGTCGCTGTTGATTGAGGGCATGGGAAACTGCTTCATATGCAATGACTGTGTCAGAAGGGCGGCGGATGTCGTTGATTTCCATGAAAGCCGTTCTGCAAGCAAACAGACCTCGCCGGCGTACGATGTCAGTTTCAAGGATGTTCCGAAACCCAAAGATATAAAAGCTTTTCTGGACGAATACGTAATCGGACAGGACGATGCCAAGAAGACGCTTAGCGTGGCCGTATACAACCATTACAAGCGTCTTGGACAGAAGACAAAAGGCAATGATGATGTGGAAATTGAAAAGAGCAATATCATAATGTGTGGTTCTACGGGCACAGGCAAGACTTTGCTTGCCCGATCCATTGCCCACATGATAAATGTTCCCTTTACCATTGTTGACGCAACTGTCTTTACAGAAGCAGGATATGTCGGTGAAGACATTGAAAGCATTCTGACCCGCTTGCTTCAGGCGGCAAATTATAATATTGAAGCTGCTGAGTGCGGAATCGTGTTTATTGACGAGATAGACAAAATCGCCAGGAAAAGCGACAACCCGTCCATAACGCGCGACGTAAGCGGTGAGGGTGTGCAACAAGGACTTCTGAAATTGCTTGAGGGGTCTGTTGTCAACGTTCCGCCAAAGGGAGGGCGCAAGCATCCAGACCAGGAATATATCCAGATTGACACTAAGAACATATTGTTTATTTGCGGCGGTGCGTTTGATGGTATAGAACGCAAGATAGCGCAAAGAATGAACACCCACGTCGTAGGTTACAATTCTGTTCAGAACGTGTATAACATAGACAAGAAAAACCTCATGAAATATGTCATGCCGCAGGATCTTAAATCGTTTGGTCTCATTCCCGAGATAATAGGACGCTTGCCAATACTGACATACCTCAATCCTTTGGACAGGCCGGCGTTGAGGCGAATCCTTACCGAGCGCAAGAATTCCATCATAAAGCAATACGTCAGGATTATGGAAATAGACGGTGTCAAGATGGAGATAGACAATGATGTCTATGATTTCATTGTTGACAGGGCTTTGGATTACAAACTGGGGGCCCGCGGTCTTCGTTCCATTGTCGAGGGAATCCTGAGAGATGCTCTGTTTGAGCTGCCGTCATCCAGAAAGAAAACGTTTCACCTGACGCTTGGCTATGCGAAAGAACATCTGAAGGAAAATCTATCCTTGTTATGAATAAGACAACGACGGGGTTGATGTCCTCGTGTTTCCAAAAACGTTTGTTGCTGATTCCCCGGTATCTTTGATCTTGCAGCAACCGGCTAAATCAAAATTCACCTTCATACAGACAAGGTTCGGCACAAAAGCATTTAAAAACAAAAAACCATGAGAAAAGCAGTTTTTTTATTTGCAATGACAGCGGCAGCGTTGATGTCATGCAGCGATCACGAGAACGGAGTTGACGTTTCCACACCCGAAATTTCCGGATATGTCGCACAGATAAACAGCTATGGACAAGTCGTGCCTGACTTTACTCCAAAAGACATGAAGGAAAAGGGGTTTGAATATGCAGATCTGATACGTGCCAAAATCGGCGAAGACATTGAAATTGACAGTATCCCCTTTCTGACATCTTTCAATGAAGCCGGCATATTGGAGCTGTCCTATGTAGACTACAACGCTCTGGGGACAGACTACGGGTTCGGAGTGCTAAATGGTGATTTCCATCTGTTCGTTGGCGGTAAAGAGGGAGACAAGGTAACCTTGACACTGACGCAGAAAGGCGGATACAAAGACAGATACGAGCTGCTCAAATCCACATTTCCTGTGGAACGAAGGCCTGGCGAAACAGCGGAACAGTATGCCAATTTCCGCATGATATCCACAACGGGCATGAAATCCGGTGTCTTGTACCGCTCAAGCAATCCGCTCAACTGTGCAAAGAACGAAGGGCGTTACCGTGTCGCAGACAGTCTTGCACAAACCGTGGGTATCAAAACTGAAATAGACCTTGCCGACACTCCGGAAGCCATAGGGAAATACATGGACACAGAGGGCTACGCTTCCACCTATTGTCCCCAATTGTTCAAAAACGGCAACACGATTGCCTGCGGTCTGTCGTCTAATACATTCGGAGACGCTTTCAAGGCGAAAATAGGTGAAGTGGTAAAGTTCATGCTCGCCCGACAAGCCCCGTATCTCATCCACTGCAACGAGGGCAAGGACCGCTGCGGTTTTGTATCCATGCTGTTTGAAGCCTTTATGGGCGCAGACGTAAGCGAGTTAAGGAACGACTACATGGAAACAATGCTTAATTTCTATCGTATTGAAAAGGGAAGCGAGTCATACCGGCTGAGGGAAAAAATAGCCATAGACCGTATGATATGGGTGATGTGCAACGAAGATGCACTCAATGATTTCAGAGCCATTGACTGGAACAAGACGGACATCTCCGGTCTTGAAAAGAAAGACTTGCAGAAAGCCGCAGAAAAGTACTTCAAGGAATGTGGTGTGAGTGAAGAGGAGTGCGAACAACTTCGTAGCATCCTCTCTTCAGAAACGCGCTAACCGTGTTCTTGGCAGAATGTTTGGTCATGGCAATGCTGCCGCAATATTGAAATTCCATTTGCCGGAACGGAATCCCGCTCCGGGACAGCACTGTTTACTCGTGCATAATTGCCGTTGAATGCAATAAAAACGGTAACTTCGCGTTACAAGTAAGGGTATGGTGGCAACAGCATTGCCACTGTGCGGAATGGCTGTGCTAAAACGGTAGCTGTTATGATTGATTACATTGCTGGTGTATTGAGTGAACTCACTCCCACGTGTGCCGTTGTTGAGGCTCACGGTGTAGGTTATGCGATAAACATTTCGCTGACAACGTTTTCCGCTCTGGAAGGCCGCAGTGAGGCGAAACTGTTTGTATACGAGAATATACGTGAGGACGCTTGGGTTCTCTACGGTTTTGCAACGAAAGCGGAACGCGAGTTGTTTCTGAATCTTATCTCGGTCAGCGGGGTGGGCGGCAATACTGCCCGCACAATACTGAGTTCGTATTCAGTTGCGGAACTGTGCCGTATCATCGTAGACAGACAGGATGGCCTGCTGAAAGGAGTCAAGGGTATCGGTCCCAAGACAGCCCAACGCATCATTGTGGAACTGGAAGACAAGCTGCGCAACTCCCCGCTTCTGTCAGAGGACGGCTGTGCAGCCGTCGCCGTTGCCGGCAACAAGGGCGGTCGCCTTTCCCAGGAGGGTGAAGAGGCCATTGCAGCCCTGACAATGCTGGGCTTTTCGCCTGCCCCGACAAAGAAGATTGTACGGCAGCTTCTGGAGCAAGACGAGACCTTGAAGGTAGAGGCCATTATCAAGAAAGCCCTGAAAATGATGTAGCCTCCCTTCAGACCAGACGAAGTGCATATTGTACCACAATTAAGTTCACGGAGCCTTTGAAGTTGAAAACAAAAAGACGATACTGGAAACGCCTTTGGCATCCGGCGTTTTTCGCATGTCTGCTTGTTGCCTGTGCATGGCAGATGGCCATCGGCAGCAACAAAGGCGTGCTCATGCATGGTGAACCTTTTTCCGGGAATACTGCCACGGAGGCGGGTGTTTCCGGCAAGAGCGACTCTGTGCGTTTTCCCGTAAAGAAAACGGCCCCCGTTACCCATAGAGATCTGAGCAAGAAGACAGCAGATCTGAATGATGCGGAAAATCTGAATTCCGAGGCGCAGTATGACGAGAAGAGGGGCTTCTATATGTTGGGTGCGAGAATCGGCGACAGCTATCTCAACACTCCGTTCTACATGACAAGCGAAGAATATGAACGGTGGAGCATGAAACGCAGTATGCACGCATATTTCCAACGCAAGAACCAGGAGACTTTCGAGGATGCCGGCAAGAAGAAGTTCGACTTTACCGACATGCATTTTGACCTTGGGCCTGCCGAAAAGATTTTCGGTCCCGGCGGCGTGCAAATCAAGACCCAGGGCGAGGCGGAACTCAAACTCGGCGCCAACATGAAGAATGTGGACAACCCTTCTCTTCCAATACGCAACCGCAAGACATTCGGTTTTGACTTTGACGAGAAAGTCAACATAAACTTGCAGGGAAAGATTGGCGACAAGATGGACATGAGTCTCAACTACAACACGGAAGCCTCATTTGACTACGATGCCAAAAACCTGAAACTGAAATACGAGGGAAAGGAAGACGAGATAATCAAGCTTATAGAGGCCGGCAACATTTCTTTCCCGAGCAACAACTCTCTGGTGACCGGCGCAAGCAATCTGTTTGGTGTCAGAACCGACATGCAGTTCGGCAAGCTCAAGATACAGACGGCTCTGAGCCAGAAGAAGTCGGTGAGCAAAACGGTAAGCGCATCGGGTGGAACACAGCTCACTTCGTTTGAGATTGCGGTGAACAACTATGAAGCCAACCGCCACTTTTTCCTGTCCCATTTTTTCCGTGACAACTATGACAGGTGGATGTCCAGTCTTCCCAACGTGACGAGCGGTGTGACGATAAACAGAATAGAGGTATGGGTCACAAACAAGAACAATACCACAACCAACACACGCAATATAGTGGCGTTTGCCGACCTCGCGGAAAACGACCACATACACAGCCACCTCTGGCATTCTACGGGGACACGGAACCCGTCCAACAGCAGCAATGACCTGTACAGCACCATAAATTCGGGCTATCCAGACGCGAGGAATATAAACCAGGTCTATACCACCATGAACTCCGTTGGTCTGGAAGGCGGCGTGGACTATGAGAAGATAGAAAGCGCACGCCTGTTGGGCAGTAGCGAATATACGGTAAACAAAGCTCTCGGTTTCATATCGCTGAAGACGACACTGCTGGCCGACCAAGTCCTCGCCGTGGCCTATGAATATTCGTATATGGGCCAGACCTACCAGGTGGGGGAATTCTCGACAGACCAGAGCAACAACACAGCCTGCCTGTACGTCAAGTCGCTGAAGAATGCGGCCAACACGCCATCGATGGCCAACTGGAAGCTGATGATGAAAAATGTCTATAATCTGGGGGCAGGGTCGGTGCAAAGCGAGAAATTCAGGCTTGACATAAAATATCTGAGCGATACGACGGGGGTCTACCTGTCGTACCTTCCCGAACAGGACTACAAGGAAAAAACTTTACTGTCGCTGCTCAACCTTGACCGGCTTGACAACAAGCTGCAGTCACACCCCAACGGATATTTTGACTTTGTTGACGGATATACCATAGACAAAACCACCGGGCGTGTATTCTTTCCTGCGGCGGAGCCGTTCGGAAGTTATCTCGCAAACGTGATAAACAACAAGTCGATAAGCGACAAATATGTGTTTCAGGAGTTGTATGACTCTACCCTCACAAGGGCAAAGCAGGTCATAGAGAAAGACAAGTATATGCTCACGGGCCAATACAAGGGGTCGGCGGGCGGCAATGTGATTTCGCTCGGGTCTGGCAATGTGCCGCGAGGATCGGTCGTGGTGACGGCGGGCGGCGTTACGCTCAATGAAAATACGGATTATACTGTAAACTATACGGCAGGCGAGGTCACAATTATAAACCAAAGCATAATAGACGCCGGAACGCCGGTAAGCGTTTCGCTTGAAAGCAGCGATGGGGAGGCTTTTCTGCGGAAGACAATGTTCGGGTTGAACTGGGAATATGATTTCAACAAGGATTTTATTTTGGGCGGTACGTTCATGCGCCTGAAAGAACAGTCGCTGACAACCAAGGTGACCCGCGGCAACGAACCGCTGAACAACACTATCTGGGGTCTCAACCTGTCGTGGAAGAAGAAGAGCCAGTGGCTTACAGACATGCTTGACAAATTGCCGCTACTGCGACTGGAACAGCCTTCGCAGATTAATTTCTCTGCGGAATTCGCACAGCTCATAGCCGGAGCAAACGACCAGTCGCAGGCGGGCGCTTCCTATATTGATGACTTCGAGAACACGAAGACTTCCATTGACGTGAGCACACCGGTAGAGTGGGTTATCAGCAGCACACCAAAGCGTTTCCCCGAGAGTGGGCTTTCGGATGACATCAGATATGGATTCAACAGGGCTCTGCTGAGCTGGTATACGATAGACCCTCTGTTCACGCGAAGGTCATCGTCGCTTACGCCCGGTTATATCAAGAGTGACGTCAACCAGCTGAGCAACCACTATGTCAGGGAGGTGTACCGCACAGAGCTGTTTCCCAACCGTGAACTCACCTATGGGCAGTCATCGACACTTGACATACTGAATCTGGCTTTCTATCCCGATATGCGCGGACCCTACAACCTGAACCCGCAGCTGGACAGCAAGGGGCATCTCAAAAACCCGAAAGAGAAATGGGGCGGCATGATGCGCGCCATAGAAACCACCGATTTTGAGGCGGCAAACATAGAATACATAGAATTCTGGATGCTGGACCCTTTCATATATTCGCGCAAGGACGGCAACTCCAACAAGGGCGGCAGTTTTTACATTGATCTGGGTGACATCAGCGAGGACATTCTCAAGGATGGCAACAAGTCGTATGAGAGCGGTTTGGGGCTGGATGAAAATTCTGCCACATACAGCACCAATTCCTGGGGCAAATGGGCCACGCAGAGTGCTGTCACCTACGCATTCAACACCAACAGCGGGTCAAGGTCACGGCAGGACGTGGGACTGAACGGGTTGAGCAGTGCGGAAGAAGCAGAGTTTGATACCTACAAGAACTATCTGAGCCAAATCAAGCCTATAGTTGAGCCGGCCGTATATGACAGTATCGCCAAAGACCCGGCGGGCGACGACTACCACTATTTCAGAGGCAGCGACTGGGATGAACAGCGTACTCCAATCCTATGCAGATACCTGCGCATAAACAATCCCGAGGGGAACTCCGCCGACAACGAAACGAACCGGGAGAGGTATTCTACCGCTTACAAGTCCACTCCCGATGTTGAAGACATAAACAAGGACTTTACCCTCAACGAATATGACAATTACTACGAGTACAGGGTAGGCATACATCCCGACAGCATGAATGTTGGCGAAGGCTACATTGTTGACCACCGGAAAGCGTCGGTGGCATTGCGCAACGGAGAGCGGGAAGAAGTTGACTGGTATCTGTTCAGAATACCATTGTCTGATTTCTGCAAGAAAGAGGGGAACATAAACGATTTTTCGTCCATAAGGTTCATGCGCATGTACCTTACGGATTTTGAGAAGCCGACAATCCTCAGGTTCGGCACGTTTGAACTGGTCAGGGGAGAATGGCGTAACTATGAGCACTCGCTGACGGGAGGCTCCACGAAAGCCCCGGAAGGAGAACTTGACGTGTCGGCAATCAGCATACAGGAAAACAACGACAAGACCCCTGTGAACTATGTGCTCCCTCCCGGTGTCTCCCGTGTGGTTGACCGCAACGGCACACAGATGACGGAAAACAATGAACAGGCTCTTAACATAACCGTCAAGAACCTTCCCACAAACGAAAGCCGTGCTGTCTACAAGTCAAGCAACATAGACTTGCGGCAATACAAGCACATTCAGATGTTTGTACATGCCAACGCTTTGGTTGACGATGCATCCCTGAAAGACAACGAGTGTTCAGTATTCATAAGGCTCGGTTCTGATTACCGCAACAACTACTACGAGTATGAAATTCCGCTGACCCTCACGCCGAAAGGACATTATGACACCTATACAAGCGCTGACTGCCGTGCCGTATGGCCGGAAGACAACATGCTTGACATAGACTTTACAAAACTTACGGGTGTCAAGAAAAACAGGAACAAAGAGAAAGCTCTGGGCAACGCATCGTTCACTTCTCCGTACTATGAATATGACACAGACAAGCCCAACAACAAGATAACAGTGATGGGCAACCCCTCGCTTGGCGAAATCCGAACAATGATGATAGGCGTGCGCAACAATTCAAGGGGAATCCGTAGCGTAGAGGTTTGGGTCAACGAGCTGCGGCTGCAGGACTATACGAGCGATGGAGGCTGGGCCGCAAAATCAAAGCTTGACCTGACGCTGTCCGATCTCGCCACGGTGTCGATGGCCGGTCATATTGAAACAGCCGGTTTCGGTGGACTTGAACAAGGAGTGAACGAGAGGCGGAAAGACAATCTGTACGAATATTCCGTTACGTCCAATTTCCAGTTAGGCAAATTCTTCCCGGAGAAGGCCAAGGCAAGAATTCCCGTCTATTATTCCTATTCAAAGAAGAGACTTGTTCCAAAATACAATCCCCTTGAAACGGACATGCTTCTTGAAGATGCACTTGATGCCTGCGCAACGAGGAGCGAACGCGATTCCCTGGAAAATATCGTTACGACAACAACTGTCAACAGCAATTTCTCCATCAGCAACGCACGCTTTGACATCATTTCCAAGCGGCATCCCATGCCCTATGACCCCTCGAACTTTTCCGTAAGCTATTCCCACAGCCACAGATATACCGCAGGCGAGACAACCGTCTATGAAAAGGATGACACGTGGAAATTCAATCTGGGTTACTCGTACTCCACCGACTTCAAGCCACTGGAGCCTTTCAAAAAAATAAAGGACAAGTCAAAGTTGGGATGGATGAAACTGCTCAGGGAACAAAAATTCAGTTTGTGGCCACAGAGTGTCAACCTCAATTCGGATATCACACGCACATACTACGAGCTGCAGGAACGTGACATGGACAACCTGACCGACAAGTCAATACCAATGACGTGGTCACAGGATTTCCTGTGGAACCGTTCCATGAGCATCAACTGGGATCTTACGGGTGACATCCACCTGAGTCTGCAGACCGCAACAAACGCAGAAATCAAGGAACCGCACGTGCCGGTAAACAAGAACCTGTATCCTGACGAGTATACCATGTGGAAGGATTCCGTGCGGCACAGCCTTCTGCATTTCGGCACTCCCCTTAACTACAAGCAGTCCTTCAATGCATCATGGAAAGTGCCTCTCAACAAATTTCCCCTGTTCAAGTGGGCATCCGCCGATATGTCGTATGACTCGCAGTACGCATGGGACAGGGGAACCACGCTCAGCGACGGTTCAACTCTCGGCAACACAATCAATATGTCACGCAACATCAAGTATAACAGTCGCCTGCAATTAGAAGAACTGTATAACCTTGTGCCTTTCCTTAAAGAAACAAACAAATATTTTGCATCGCAGTCAAAGGGCCGTTCCTCAAACGACAGGTCAAAACGTGATTCCAGGAAAAAGAACGGAGCCGGAGACACAGACACCAAGAAGACTTTTGAAAAAGAAATACAACTGCAACTTGACTCTACGCTGACGCTGAAACACAACCAGCGCACAAAACGCCTGAAGGTGGTGGCTCTGAAACAGGACGGGAAACGCTATGTGCTCAAATACAAGCCTGTCAACAACAACACGATAACGATACTTTCAAAGGACACGGTAAAACTGAAAGTAACCATACAGCCAGCCAAGCCCGCAGAACAGCAGGCATGGTACAAGGTGGTACGCAGTGTGGCCCGGGGCGCGATGATGTTGCGCAATGTCAACATAAGCTATTCAAACAGCTACAATATGGCTTTGCCGGGATTCTTGCCCAACGTTGGGGATTTCTTCGGCCAGCGTTCCGGGAACGGCTCCCCTCTGGCTCCGGGTCTGGACTTTGCGTTTGGCTTTGTAGGCGACGGATATATTGACAAAGCCCTTGACAGAGGCTGGTTGTTGAACAATGACAGCGTATCAACTCCCGCTGTTACCAACAACAACGAAAACCTGCAGATTACGGCTACCGTTGAACCGATTCCTAATTTCAAGATTGATTTGAATGCAAGCAGGACTGTGTCAAAGTCAAGAAGCATACAGTATATGTACCCGGGACATCCCATGACACAGTCAGGCTCGTTCCAAATGACAACCATCAGCATAGCCACGGCTTTTTCCTCGCCCGGCGATGCCAACAACGGATACCGCAGTTCCACGTTCAACAAGTTCGTGGGCTACCTTGACGCATTCCAGCATAGAGTGGAGAAAAGGTACGAGAATGCCGTCTACCCGTCCAACACGTCTCTTGCAGGGCAGACATTCAATCCGGAGAACGGTACGGTCAACAAATACTCGTCGGATGTTATGATTCCCGCTTTTCTTGCTGCATACTGCGGAGGAAACGAGAATTCCAGTCTTGATATTTTCCCGAGTCTGAAAAAACTGTTACCCAACTGGCGGATTACCTATAACGGACTTATGAGAATAGCCTGGTTCAAGCAGCATTTCAGAAGTTTCAATCTTGAGCATTCCTACAAGAGCCTGTATAGTGTAGGGTCGTACAACACCTACAGCAGTTTCCGCCAGTTCATGGGAGATTTGGGCTTTGTCAATGATGCTACAACCGGCAACCCGATTCCCTCCAGCATGTATGACATCAGCACAGTTTCCATCAACGAGGCATTCTCTCCAATAATGGGTATCAGTTTCACCCTGCGGAACGGAATTACCGGATCGCTCAAGTATAACAAGACAAGGGTCGTAACCTTGAGCATGACTTCGCAGCAGATAACAGAGACGTACTCTTCTGACATTGTGGTGGGTGCCGGCTACAAGATAAACGACCTGAAATTGTTCGGGACTAAGAAAAAACGCAAGATTGTCAGCAGAAACAAAAAGAAGGAAGCGGAAGGGGAGACGACAAGCAATGACCTCAACACGGTCAACAACAGTCTGAACATGAAGATGGATTTTTCCTTGCGCGACCAAAGTGCCATCAACCGTAATATACTGACCGGACTTTCGCAGGCCACTTCGGGAAACAAAGCCTTGAAGATTGCTTTCTCGGCGGAATACACAGTGAGCAAAATGCTCACCCTTTCCGCCTACTACGACAGGCAGACAACCACTCCGCTGCTTACGTCGTCTTCCTACCCGACAACAATACGTGATTTCGGCATAGGAATGAAATTCTCTCTGGCAAGGTAAGTCCCTTGTGTATGTGCAACAACGCTGATTTTCTTCTCTGATCATGTATGATATCTTAGACCAACGGCTACAATTTCTGCCGGGAGTAGGACCCGAAAAAGCCCGGATACTCATGGCGGAAGCGGATATCCGGACAGTCAAGGACTTGCTCTTCTTCTTCCCGTTCAGATATGTAGACCGCTCCACTGTCTACAAGGTCAGCGAGCTTTGCAGTGATATGCCCTATGTGCAACTGAGAGGCAGGATTACGGGCGTGTCGGAAGAGGGCTTCGGGAAAACCCGCCGTTTTGAAGCCACCTTTTCCGATGGGTCTGGATCTGTGAAACTGGTGTGGTTTGCCGGTATTAACTATGTCAAGAAGACAGTCGTTCCCGGGCGGGAGTTCATGGTGCTGGGGAAACCGGTCTTGTTCAACACGAGATATAGCCTTAGTCATCCGGAGATGGAGGAGATAAGATCCGGAACAACGACAGAGACGGTGCTGGGATTTCATCCTGTATATCACACGACAGAGAAGATGAAGCGCAGGCTTGTGACATCAAAATTTCTGGAAAAACTGATAGTGTTTGTATTTCGGCAGTTGGGAACCGTACGCATACCGGAAACCCTGCCTGATGATGTCTGCCTTGAATATGGTCTGATGCCGCTGCATGATGCCATAAGATGCGTACATATGCCGCAGAATATGCAGGAGGTGCAAAAAGCCCAATACCGTCACAAATTCGAAGAACTGTTTTTTCTTCAACTCAGCATACTGTCTTTTGCCAGAAAACGCAGGGACAAGGTTCCTGGTTATGCGTTTAATGTAATAGGCGAAAAATTCAATGCCTTTTACCGTGATATCCTCCCTTTCTCACTTACCGAAGCCCAGAAACGTGTCATTGCGGAAATCAGAAACGATCTTTTCGGTGGTCGCCAAATGAATCGCCTTGTACAGGGAGATGTCGGCAGCGGCAAGACAATAGTTGCCATTATGACAATGCTGCTGGCTTTGGACAACGGTTTTCAGGCTTGCATGATGGCTCCCACGGAAATCCTTGCGGAACAGCATTTCAAATCCATCTCCTGCATGATGGCAGGCGTCGGTGTCAAAGTTGAACTTTTGACGGGCATTGTAAAGGGGAAAAACCGGAAAGGCATTCTTGAGCGGCTGGCCAGTGGAGAGACAGATGTGATTGTTGGCACCCACGCATTGCTGGAAGACAACGTGGTCTTCCGCAATCTCGGTTGTGCCATAATTGACGAGCAGCACAGATTTGGAGTGGAACAACGTTCCAAATTGTGGCACAAGAACCAGAATCCCCCCCATATCCTTGTCATGACGGCGACTCCCATACCGCGCACTCTGGCAATGACAGTGTATGGCGACCTTGATGTAAGTGTAATAGATGAATTGCCGCCGGGGCGAAAGCCTATAACAACGCTGCACGTATATGAACAAAATTTTTCGAATGTTGCCAAACTCATCTTAAGCGAGACGGCAAAGGGGCATCAGGTATACATCGTATATCCGCTTATACAGGAAAGCGAAAAATCTGACTTGAAAGATTTGGAACAAGGGTTTGAGGTCATTTGCAGCATGTTTCCCGATTTGAGGACGGGCAAATTGCACGGAAAGATGAAAGATGCGGAAAAAAACCGGATAATGCAGTGTTTTGCCGATGGAGAGATACAGATTCTTGTTTCCACCACTGTTATAGAGGTTGGGGTAGACGTGCCTAATTCTTCCGTAATGATAATTGTCAACGCCGAGCGTTTCGGGCTGGCACAACTTCACCAGTTGAGGGGCAGGGTAGGGCGCGGTGCGGAAAAGAGCTACTGCATATTGGTGACGGGACGCAAACTGGCAGACAACACCCGTCGGCGAATGGAGATAATGGTCAGTACGAACGACGGCTTCACCATTGCTGAAGAAGACCTCAGGCTACGCGGTCCCGGAGATATAGAGGGGACTCAGCAAAGCGGTCTGTTCTTTAATCTGAAAGTTGCAAACATAGTCCGTGACAATGACATTCTGGAACAAGCCCGTCAGGCGGCGGAGTCCTTGATAGAAAAAGATCCGTCACGTTCGTTGCCGCAGAACCGGCAGGCATGGGAACGGCTGGAACAGCTGCACGGTCACGGGGTTGACTGGTCTTCCATAAGCTGATCTGTGAAGAGCAGCCATCGGCCCAGACATACACTGGTAACAGTCAGAACGGCAGACCAATGGCAAAATGGAAAGCGAAATCCCGGCTCAGTTTGGGGTGCAACAAAGGCAGGTATTCCCTTGCCGTTGGCTTGTATGCCGGATTTATCGCTTTCATTGCCATATCAAAACGCAATATGAAATAGTCAAGGTTCATTCGGAGACCTACGCCATAGGATGCCGCAGTCTGCCTAAGAAACCTGCGAATGTCAAATTGTCCGCCCCTGCCTGTCACTTCGTATCTTCGGGTTGTCCAGATGTTTCCCGCGTCAACGAACAAAGCTCCGTCAAATTTCCATATCAGCTGGCTTCTCAGTTCCATGCTTACAAGAAGTTTGAGATTTCCTGTCTGATTGATGAAATCAACTTTACCGTCTTTCCCCTGATAGTTGCCCGGTCCCAACTCGCGTACGGACCATCCGCGAATGCCGTTTGCTCCTCCGGCAAAGTAACGCTTTTCAAACGGTACAATTGTACTGTTGCCGTAGGGCTGGGCAATACCGAAAGCATAGTGGACAGCCAGCCTGTTGCGGGAGTCAAGTACAAACAACTTTGAGAAATCGAGGTCAAACTTCAGATACTGTGCATATGCTACGTTGAAAAAGGTATATTGCCCGTTGTTGTCGCGCGTGAGTTTGAATGGCCGCGACAAGGCATACAACAAGTTTCCGGCAGACTCTATTGACCAGTTCAATTGGAACGGGTTCAATGAAGTTTTGCTTTTTCTGTTGCCCTGCACCTTTTGCTTTCCGGAATTGTATGTGTAGTTGTATGCGAAATTAAGAATAAGAAGATTCTCGTAGGCGTAGCGTATGAGGGCAGAGTGATAATTGTCTGATTGGAGATACTCCTTTTGGAAAGTATTTGATATCCAGGGCATATATACATAGTTGATACTCGGGAAATCCAATTTGTGCCTTGTCGTGGCCGATTTGTTTTCCCATTGGTAACTCCAAAGGGTCGTGAACACTCTGCGGTGGAACTCCGGTCTTTCCTGCGCGTTGAACAGGAGAGACAAATTGGATGTACCCCTATATCTCCGTGCTGACACGAAAGGCATTACGAGCTTGGGGAAAGACAATTTTGTTTCTATACCCAACTCTATATAATCTTGACCGGAATATCCTTCCAGACTGTTAATGGCCTCGTAAGCGCCTTTCAGACTCGTTGCCCATATTTCGGAACCGTTGAAAAGATTCCGGTTGTGATATGTCAGAATGGATGCCACGCCAAAATTCCCAGCCGTGTTTGTTCCCTCTACCTCCAGTCCGAAAGAGTTCGTTTTGTGCGGCACAAGTTGAATGTCCGCATCAAGTCTTGCAGAATCAGTTTCGTGCAGCTGAATGGCCGTATAGCTTATGGCATCAAGCCTTGACAAAGCCTTGTAAGTATCGGCTATCCCCTGTTCGGTATAAAGCTCTCCCGGGTGGAGCGCAGTGTTGTGAATGAGCAGGTTTGGTCTGAATGTATGTCGGTTTGTATTGGTATAAACGAGACTGTATGAATCCCATGAAAGAGCGGAACTGTCTGTTGTATCGTATTGGTTGTTGTTTACGGTGATGCTTACATTCCCGAGACGATATTGGCTGTACAGGCTGCTTGTGTCTGTGGCAATGGATTTGCCTGCAAGAATCAATTTTATATGGACATCGGCCGGTCCGGACAGGGTGTCAACTTCATACCGTATGTGGTTTTTCAGTATTTTGTAATAGCCATTGTCGTGCAACATTGTTGTAACGCGAGTTCGTTCCTTGTCCAGCAACGATGCATCGCACATCATTCCCTCCGTCAGGAAAGATTCGGATTTGTTGATATTTATCAAACTGTCTATGGTGGGGTCGTCTGCGGAGAAAGCTATTTTCGTTACCACATAAGGCTGTCCGGGTTTCATATCATAGCAGAGCCTGACTTTACGTCCGTTCCGGCTGACATTTTTTCTGACTGTCACCTGTGCGTTGAGATACCCCTTGTCCTTAAGGGCAAGAACGAGGGCGTTCTGCGTGTTCTGCATCTGTTGGGCATTGAAAATGACCGGTTCTTCTCCAATCCGTTGCCAGAAACGGTTTGTGCTCTTTGTGGTGTCTGTGCCGGATATACAATACAGTGCCAAAGGAACCTTGAACATGTTAAACCACTTTGAGTTTGGCAACTGGCGGACGTGCATACTATATGAGGACGGGGACACATCCGGATTATCGCTGTCCAGTTTTACGGAAGCAAGGAGACAGTCGTCCTGTCCCAAAAACTTTCCTGGAGAACAAGCTGTCACGGCAGCCAAAACCGCCAGCAACAGCATTGTCCTTACAATATAACGATGTATGTGTGTGTGCATTACTTGTGATTTATCGGAGGGGGCTGGATGTTGGCTTACGGACTTTTCGCTTTCCCCGGAAGAGTTTTAAATTGTCATTATTTCTGCCGGATTAGTGCTCAGTGGCGCATACAGACGTTTGTGGTCGCGGCGGCGGAAGTACAACACGCAGAAATAATGCGTGAGTGAGACTATAACAAAAAGCAACGCCACGATTACCGACATCGTGTTTGATATTGATATTGCGGGATGGTCTGGCGGACAGTCAAATACCTGAATTACTGAAAGGGAGTTGTCAAAAGATAGAGGGCAGAACGTGAAACACACACCCAAGGCCATACAGACCAAAGACAGCAGATACACAAGAGAGAGCAAGGCATAATGATTTCGGCGCAGTTTGGTTGCCACACTGAGCTTTTTGTATGATTTCAATGCGTGTCTACGCTCGGTCTCCCACAACTCTTCAATGGGCGGGAGAACCGTTTCCACCTGTGATTCGGATTCCGTCAAAAATGCCGTCTTGCTCTTTTTCGAATATGTGGCGACATAAGGATTTTCGTGGCAGTCCCTAAGAGCAAGCCAAGGACCATAACCGCCGTTTCTGAAGAAATTTTTTTTTGAAAATGCAATATTGGAGCCTTCGCATTCAACCGGTCTGCGTTTCCCCCGGAAGACTGCACGGTAGTTAAGCAGTTGTGCCTTACGCCGTTTCTTTATGGCTTTGCGTACCCATTTGGAATTGTCGTATCCGAAATAATCGTTGTAGCCGATGCACATTTCGGCTCCCTCTGATATCGCCCGCGCAATTGACGCAAGCCAGAAATCGCTTTTTGGCAGAGAGGTTGGCTTCAGCAGGACAACCCACTCGTTTCTGGCGGCTCTGATGCCCAAAGTGGTGGCCATGGACATATGCAGAACCCCGTTTTTGTTCTGGGGCAGAAAGGTGTACCTTACAATGGACGGATGCTCAACCGATGCACGCTTTATGACATCGCCAGTATTGTCTGTGGAAGCATTGTTGACTATAAGTATCTCAAATTCCGGATAATGTTGCGCGACAAGACGGTTAACCAGTCGCTCAAGCAGACTGTCACAGTCGTGGGTTACTATTATAACCGAAAATGCGGGCAGTTTTGCACTTTCACTGTTCTTTGGCATTGGGAGGCCGTCTTTGCGTACAGGCACATAGCTTGCCCAATATGATATGATATAGACGGCAAGTAATACAAGTGATGCGAAAAAGAGGATTATTGCGACCGGGAGTTCCATCTGACAGAATTTGACAATGTTGGTTTTGACGGCAGACTGCTATTGTGATTTCGGGAATCTTCTCCTGAACTCGGCACAAATCACAGCTGTGGCAACCCCTACATTCAGGCTTTCTGTTGTTTCGAGACTTTCATTATACGGAGGGATGTATAACTTTTTCGTGACAGCTGCTGCAATCGTGTCGCTTATGCCGTTTCCTTCGTTGCCCATAATGATTACCCCGTTGGGGGTAAGTGAAGAGCCGTAGACGCTTGTTCCGTCAAGAAATGTCCCGTAGACAGGAGTATCCGGTGCCAGGGCACCAAGATACGCGTGAAGATCCGTATAGAAAATGTCAATTCCAGCCAACGCACCCATTGTTGCCTGAATAACCTTGGGTGAATAGACATCAGCCGTTGTGGCAGAACATACAATGGTTCTTATTCCAAACCAGTTCGCTATGCGTATTATCGTGCCGAGGTTTCCGGGATCCTGGACGGAGTCAAGTGCAAGGCACAACTCGTTTTCGGCGGCGGCAACATCCATGTTTTTCTGTTTCCCTTTGCAGAAGACACCGATTACGCCTTGTGGCGTTTTTTGCAGGCTTGTTTTTTTGAGGACTTCGTGCGTGACGATTTGTATCTCATCCGCCTGTGGCAACGCATCAGCATGGGTCTCTGCCCATTCTGCCGTAGCCATGACAAGTACGCACTTGAAATGCCTAATCAGTTCACAGACAGTTCTTGTCCCTTCGCCGACAAACATATTCAGGATGTCCCGTTGCTTCTTGTTGCCAAGAGCATGAATCAATTTCTGTTTTTTTGTCATTCCTGTCGTTGGAAAAAGAAATAATACCAGAAATATGAGTCCGGATACTGCCACCTGCACATATTTGAGCAGACTTGCCTGTCTGAATGTTTCTTCATTTCTGCAACAAAGTCATTATAGTCGGTCTGTACGGCAGTGTCATCGTATGTGAGGTCTGTGTCTATCGTTTTTGACAGGTATATCACGAGGGCTTCCTTGTAATATCGCGGCAAATCCGGAGATTTTATATCGTACCAGTTTTGCAGTTGTCCGACAAAGATATCCAATTTCTTTTGCAACAGAAGGTTGCACAGAATGGCATCCCGTCTTTGGCTTGTGTCCAATC
>CAVHBF010000032.1:0-17863 GCA_963634195.1 Bacteroides thetaiotaomicron
GTTCCATCACGTTAAGACCATCTGGAAAAACAGCAAGCAGCGCACCCTCGCCGAATGGAAAATCAAGGAGGAATAAATCGCAAAGGACCTTTATCTTTCTGCTTGAGCATAAAATTTGCCCATCTGCGATACGGCACCCCTTATTGCTTGGACAAAAGAAGAGTCTCCCGTAACATACAAGCCAGGGCCATAACTCAAGATTCGGGTTTGAAGCTCTACGTTGGGAATGACCCTTATCTTAAATTCGCCGTAGCCTTTTTCCGGATCATAATCCATTATCTGCTCCTGCGACGAATGGATTTTCTTGGTTTTCAACAGTTGATGGACTTTGTAGTCCACGGTTCTGAGTACGATGTCTTCTATATCCTCATCATCAAGCTTCGTCACCCCCACAATGTCTTTGAAATAGTTGTAATAGAAGTTTTCAGGCACACTCTTAAATGGTATAGTGGTATACAGTCTAAAAGTGACCGTTTCCGAATTGCGTATGATTCTATCCAAGGAAAAATTCTCAATTTTCATCGTACCGTCCTGATACTGGCGGTAGCCAAAAAGGAACCAACGCGAATTGTATTCTTTCAGAAGGTGCGGATGGAGATACACCTCTATCTCTTTGTTTTTTTGATAGCCTGGCTGGTATTTGAACGATATGGCATACCTTCCCAAATATTTTATCAGTTCCCTTACCAGTTCCTTGTTTTTCAGGTCAGGCACACACTCCAGTTCTATCAGATGTTTGGAAGAAGTCACGCCTTCAAAGAGGATTTCCAAGCCACCCGTTAGATAGAGTCTCTTCTCGTCCTCTGTCATGTTTTTAAGGGCATTCTTTTCTTCCTCGCTGCTAAAATAGCGTTCATAGCCTTTTTTATACCTGAACCCATTACGGAAGTTGCTGCCATTTTGGTATTCGACAATGTGAGAATGACGGTTCAGGTGCTTTTTCAGCCTCTTATATTCCCGGTCATCGTCCACCTTGACTATTTCATGACCGTAATAACGTTCTATGATACCCCTCAGACTGACAAACTCGTCAGATGATGCCATATCATCGCAAAGCTTCAATAGTTTATCCATACACATATTGTTAAGATGAAGCAAAAGTACGAAAAAAAGTTGGATGCGGCAAGAATAAACGCGACAAATTTACGACAGGTGTCACGAAAGAATACTTGATAAAGCTTGGAGGGGACGACGATATTCTCTACCTTTGCCGCAGTTATCATTTATTACTCACCCTTAAAGCACATCAACTATGGCAAAACAGATCAAGACTTACGATTTTATCGCCGGGTTTAAGCATCTTCCCCATCTGAAGGCTCTGGAATTGATAACAGTTGCTGGAACTTGGTCCGGAACAGAATGTATGAACCTCAAGGGTCTCAACAAACTTACTGCCGATATGCCTGTTTATGCCATTGTTGATAACGGAGAAGTCGTTGTCGCCCTGTTTGACTGGGCTGATACTCCCAAGGCAAAAATGGCTGGTGAAGATAGCTATCCGGTATGGGTGCTGTCAGTGTTCATCCACCAATACAAGGAAGCTTTGGCAGAAGCAGGAATAGAACAACCGAAAATGTGGGGTCTGCTGCTGACAAACTCTATTTTTACTGACTACATGGAGAAACAACAGGATTGGGAAGCTGCGGGTATCTCAGTCTATCACAATTTGGGTTCCAAGTCTCTTCCAGATGTCCATTACTCCCGCACCTTCCACCATGAGGCGTTGGCACAAATCAGGGCATTTAGACTTTGGTGTAAAAATCATGATTTCCTGCGAAGTGACCCCTATGATTTTGACGCGATCGATGCGGATTATGATGAGATGGAATTTGGATTGGACGAAAACGAAAATGACATCTATGAGTCCTTCGACGATGAAGTGTATGATAGCCATGATGACGAAGAGAAAATGGATTTGCCCTTTCCCAAGGTGAATAACGACCTCATTGCTGACACGCTGATGCTGTCAAGGAATAAGGAAGGAAGGTTCACTGATGACATCCGTGCCGTAGATATAGAAGTCCTGTTTGGTCTTGAAAAAGGTTGTTACTGCCCAGGGAATGTCGCTGTCACATTAACCGGGCAGCCCAAAGTTAAGCTGAACCCGAACCGCTTCGGAATGTATGTATATACTGACACCTACTATCCTGTCTGCATCTTTTGCGATAGTATTACAACAAAAAGGAAAAAGGGAAACAAAATGACCTTTGTAATACCCTGTGACCGGATATGGATGCCTGGAAAGTATATGCTTCTGATACGTGACGAGAAAAAAGCACTGACTGCCCGTATAGACTTTGCATTTGACGAAAAGATGAACATGACAAGCTCCTGCATCCACGAATGTGACCTGCTCGGTCTGGAAAGCACGCTGATTTCCCCCGTTTCACAACTTGAAGCATGGATTGAGGTGGCCTTCTTGCCAGGAAACATTCAAATGAGGCGGAAAGTCATAGAACTGCAGCAACTTGCACTTTATAATGCCTTGCGAAATGAACACGGGGAACCGGACATACACACTTGTGGCAACTTCATCTTCTACACCCGCAATAACGACATCACGTATGGTACACTCAAAGATTTTCTGAAGCTGACAGCATTCAAGAAAGAGTTCGCCTACGTTGACTGCACCTCGCTCTATGACATATCGCGAACGAATCCCTATGAACTGATTCCGGAACTGTTGGGAAATGCACAAGGTAAGGTGTTGTGTCTGACAAATTTAGGTGGGCTGACGGAGGCAAGTAGCAAGGTGATTATAAGCAAGGTCATTGCTTTGGTAAAGGTAACAAGCGGTGATACTCTTCTCTGGTTATGCGGAACAAAGCGGGAAATCGATGACGCGATGAACCTCTTCCCCACCCTGCGTCAGTTCTTTCAGAAAGACAGTTATATTGAGCCAGAAGCCTACACGGCATTTGAAATAGTACAATCTGTTTCCATGCACATACGGTCGGAGGGCATGGATGCGACATTCCGTGCAAAAGACTTGCTTGCACGTTCCATCAAGGAAGGGTTTGAACGGGGACTACTCGGGAATTGGTCATTTGAAGATATAGCACGGTTTGTCACAGAGGAGATACGGCCACGCTACTTGAAGCGCACCCTCCCACTGATGACCGGTGATTTTGTACCCCAACTGAACGAAGAAGACATTGATACCGCCAAGATTGTTTCCCCTGTCTCTGCGTTCGACGAATACATGAAGGGGCTTAACGAAATGGTTGGCTTGAATGACGTAAAACAAGGTATCAAGACCATGGCCAATCAGGCAAGACTATTTGCCGAGCGTCGTCGCATGGGGCTTAAGACAAGCAGCGACATGGTTTTCCATTCCATTTTCACAGGAAATCCAGGAACAGGCAAGACCACCGTCGCCCGCCAATTAGGAAAAATCTACCATTCCCTCGGTCTGTTGTCCAAAGGTGAAGTGATATCCGTTGACCGCACCCGTCTTGTAGGCCAGTACATTGGTCAGACGGAAGAGAACATGAAGATTGTGCTTGAAGAAGCAAGGGGTAATGTGCTGTTCGTGGACGAGGCATACACCCTCAAAGCTGACGCAGAGGACCAGAGGGACTTTGGTGGCAGGGTACTTGATTCCCTTCTGACAGTACTTACGCAGCCCAATCCAGACATGCTCATCGTCTTTGCAGGTTACACCAAAGAGATGGACGACATGCTCAACACCAATCCCGGACTGGCAGGACGTTTCCCTTTCCGTTACAAGTTTGAGGACTATTCTGCCGAGGAACTCATGGCCATCGCCCGAAAGATGCTGACACGGGACGAATACATTCTGACCCACGAGGCTGAGCTGGAACTCCAGAAAGACGTTGCTGATGTAATCAGGCAGAAAACGAGAAACTTCGGCAATGCCCGTTGGATAGAGCAATTTGTCCAAAACGGCATCATCCCCGCCCTGGCCGACCGCATCTTTTCCACTGGCAGTAAAGATGTCCAGAGCATTGAAGCCTCCGATATTCACAAGGCTTACGAGAAGTTCAATCCCAAGGCCACAGAACTCAAATCCCGCCTAAGGGTGGCTGGCTTCGGAATCCGATAGCGTTACGCTTACTCCCATGTGCCAAATCACTTCGACTTACTCTTCTCTTCAAGTATCTCAGCTATTATCAGAGCAGGACAATCCACATAGTCTCCGTGCTCTTTTAAAGAGATTTTTACGTTTCTTTTATCATACTTGACAGCAAAGCCCTTTTTCTCTCCTTTCTCCAACCTTTTTCTGTCTGCATCAACAGCCACATCATTCCTGCTGTGCAGAAGGATGTAATTGTTTTTATTATATTCTATCACCAGTGTCTTCCTCAATTTATCCTTATACACTTTCAGCGAACGGTTGGCATAATACTTCTCGAGATATTTTTTCAGCGTGTCGGTCTTGACAGAGACAAAACACTGAGTCACTGGTAGTTCTTGATAATTATCTTGCGATTTCCCGTCACTTGTTTGTAATGACGATGTTCGCCATAGAAGTAAAAAGGCAAACAAAATAGTCACGACAATAACCATAGCCATTAGGGCCAAAAAAGCGGTTGCTGTTTTTTTCATTGATTCATATAGTTGTTGAAACTGATACTGTTTATGACGGCATTGATGATTTCAGGGACGTTATACAGAACGTGAGTCTGTTTGAACCGTAAGTAAACCACAAAGAACCTGTTTTTGTCAGGGTGCTCTGTGCAGTAGTCCTCCTTACTGATGACGACAGCAATCATTCGGTCGTCCAATTGGGCATTAGCCGCCAGCAACGTGCCGGTCTTTGCATAAAGGTGGTATTGGCTGTTGCAGCCTGCCAATACACCCGAGGCAGTTCCCTTCTTTACGCAGTCGCTCATCCCCTTATAGATGCTATTCTGGTAGAAGGCCAACATTTCTTTCCCCGAATCCTTACCGACCCGATCCATCCATTCACCTGTAAAAGGCACCTTGTTGGGGGTGACTGTTGCATGGTAGTCAGGATGCATAGAGAACAATTTCCCGTAGAGTTCGGCCATTTTCATCGGGGTCAGCTTAACGGGGTCAGCTCCAAGAGCATATTGGCGTAGACGCTCCGTAAATCCAAGTTTCTTGAGTTCGTACTGATAGACAAACGAACTTTGCGGGAGAACCCAAGAAAAGTTGAAATCATTGGCTTTTCCTTTCATGTACTTTGGATTGACAAAAGCATACCGCAACGAATCCGTGTCTCCAACGGATGTCGGTATTCCGAAATTCTTGTGTAAGCCGTCCATCAGTATCATTTTGTCCATTTGTGGGGTTTCCGCCAAAGTCCATACAGTCTTGTCATTCTTGCCAAGATAGAACCTCGGATAGTCATCGGGGCTTGTGGATTCTACCAACAGGTGATCCTTCTCGGCATTCGACAAATCATCGCAATAACCCAAATATGTTATCAGGGCATTGTAATAGTTGCTTGATCTGGACAAATAGAAACAATTGTTGACCACACCATCCCCGTTTATGACCATGTCACCATCCTCATCGGCCGCTATTGACTTGAAGTCCCTTCCGAACGGGTTGTTTTTACCGAACTGGCTTACAAAATAATATTTATTGTCTTTGTTTACCGTGGAACCATTCACATACGGACGGATCAAATACAGGGAAGACCAGTCGATGTCCTGGCTTTGTGAAGTTACTGCTGCATAAGTAATGGGTTTCAGCGATGATCCTGGCCCCGGATTCAGATGGGAAAGGTTGAGATTCCCGAAGAGCTGCTGATCGGTGTCGGGATTCGGGTTCAAGTAGCTGTTAATTGTCATTTCTTCAATGGCCGCCTCGTCGTTGGGGTCTACCTTAAATGGCGTATTGTCTGCCATCAGGCGCACATTCCCCCAACCGTCAAGAGCCACAACGGAACAGATGCTGCCTGTGGCATCGAGAATCCGAGAGACATCTTTCGTTAGCTGATTGTCAATCGTGCAGTATTCAGGCTCCCCGTCCATGTCGCCTTGTCGGGCATAGGCTATGAGATTGGCAAAATGGCGCAGCCAGAAGCAGTCTTTTCCGAGCGGGTAGAAGAATCGCCTGCGGCCATTGATGATCATATTCTTCACGAGGAGGTTTTTCTCCTCCCGTCCATACTGATATGTCTGCATGCTACGCCGGTTCTTGATTTCCAGTATGTCGGAAGAACTGACAGGAAACACCGCGGCACTCACGTTATAGTCCGTATTCTCCTTATGTAACACCTTCTGGACATTTTTGTCCTGGGGGCGGCGGCAGTCCGCGATGTCCACCTCCATTCCGTCAGGCAACCACGTTTTAGGTATGGAATAGACATCCAGGTGTGCGAGTTTCGTCTTACTGACATGAGCCGCATCCGCTAAAGACGTTGCCTCTGAGTATATGTTTCCTTTCCACTCCCTGTTGTCATACTCCGGACTCTGAAGATTGAAAAATCCTTTGTTCAGTGCCAAATTGTAATGCGTGGTGTCATAGCAGCGCAAATGAATGATGTTGCTGTTGCGGTTGTTCTTCTTCAGATTCTTTGCAAATGCCAGATATAACGAATAGGTGAAGTCATTTATTTTATGCTCTTGTCTCAATTCCTCGACTTTCTCTGATATGTGGGTTTCTGCGGCGATAGAATCCCATAGCAATGTAATATCCTCACCGTTATCTAATCTTCTGGCAGGCTGCGGATAGTCCATCAGACTCTCATTGATCAGGGCAAGCTGTTCACTGCACATTTTCATTTCGTTAGAGATATTAAACTCCAGTGCATCATCGCCACCCTTTCCGTCCATACCTTCCGCATAGAGCTTACTGTATTGGTTTCCTGAGACAAGGATGCCAACGAAGAGGAGAGCGAAGATAATGAAGAATACGGTCTGTGTCTTCCTCATTGAAAATCCTTCCAGCCCATCTCCCAATTCTATATTGTCCTCATAATTCGGCTGGTGACTCCCGAAATAGACCAACAGAATCAGCCAGATTCCGAACATGGCCAGGGTAAAGCGCGCATTTTGGGTAAGGAATGGGAAATCCTGTCCGAAGAATATGGTGCGATTGGTTACCGACATCCACACAAACGTACATTGGACGAGGAACAGCAGTGCTATGGCAAAGGTCAAAGCCCGTCCTGCCGGCGAGTAGTTCCTGTTTTTGAATACAAGCCACAAGAACACCAATGCCAGTACAATAAGGGCAAAAGGCACCAGTCCGGAAAGTTCGCCTATCACGAATCGCGACAGGATGACATCACTGATTTGGGTATTCCAGGTGACACCTTTCTTGAAATGGGGCAAAAGATCCATGATACCACCCTCGGTAATCCTTTCTCTTCCTTTGTTGAGATGGTATTGGAGAAACCATTGGTTTTGTGCGGCATTCAAAAGCCGTTGTGTATTTGAGTTTCCGTAATCCTCATTGAGCATAATCTCTCCTACTTTCTGGGTATGAATGATGGCCCGATATTTAAAATGAAGATTGTGGTTCTGCAAATAGTTGTATCCGCAATAAGCAACTGGAATGCTGATGAGGCCAACGAGCATCATGCGTACAAGCATGAATCGTGTTGCCTTGTATATCCATATAGGGATGCCATACTTTCCAATTCTGCACCATTTGGAAAGCCGACAGAGGAAAACCCATAATCTGGGACTTCTCCACAAGCGCGTGATGACGGAAAATACCATTCCTGCAAGGAACACTATAACCGTAATGATAGAGAACGGGATGCCTAAAAAATATAGCTGCTTATAAGCACATGATGTGATTTGTGGCAGGAAACAGATAATCAGGCATATCACTATGATGAGGGCGCATAACAAGACGGATGCTGCCGCCTTTGTCCGAGTGGCCTCGTTCCATCTGCACCTCAAAAATGAATACAGCATGATGGCATAATAGATGGACTCAAAAATGAAGAACATGATGGCATATCCGGGGTCACAGATGAAAAGGGCCGCCAAAGTCACGAAAGCGTTGGCCACACGCCATCCGATGCCAAGCCACCTGATACAGATATATTCATTTGTCAAGTATAGCAATACAGGCAAGGTAATTTTAATACCCACCAGAGAAATGATGTCTGTGTGGAACGCGATGGCGGATACAAAGGACACGGCAAGGCAGAAACACACTATGAGTTTATGCCCTGGGAATAATCGGAAACTCCAGATGCTTCGCTTCGGCTTTGGTATGGCCATTGCCATGAAAGCCAGGGCCATGGCTGCCCATACCCCCAGGGTCAAAATCATAGGATTGTCTATCCAGTTTTCCATTTCCATCCTGTACCGAAGGAATTCTGCCAAGGATATATCTGTGACGGGTGGAAATACGGCGATGCGCCATAACAGATAGAGGCGCAGCACAAACAAGGGAATGGCGAAAAGCCACACGGTCATGATGACAGCAGAGCGGTGGCCGTTGCCTACAGAAGCGAAAGAGGAGCAGGCGGAAAGCAGCAATAGAATGAATAGGATCGACAGGATGGTGCGGTCTTTCACCCAAAGATTGTCCTCCCCCGTTACCGGGCTTTCCTGCCGCATATCGCATACCTTCAAGTGCCATACAGCCCCATTCTTTCCGGACAGGCAATCTTGCGAGACCGAATGAACAGAGTCGTCGACCAGCCGAGTGACGAAAGGAGTCCTGCTATTACCAACCCGATAACTGATGTTGCCCGAAAAACCATATTGGTTGTCTTGGTTTGTGAAAAAGGGAAAGTAGAATGCCTCTTTGACATTGGACTTCAGCAATGGTTCGGGGGAACTGGAGATTGCGATGTTTTTTTGCCGGCCTTCCTGGAAGTCCGGTTCCTTTGAACTCCTTGGAAAATTGTTGATATACGGGAATTTGTATCTCAAGCAGACGCGTCCTTGGGCTACATAGGCACGCATCAACCGTGTGGCATTGCTGCCATAGCCGATCTGGAAATAATCCTTCGGTGAGAGTGTCACCTCCTGATTTCCACTATCAAATGCTGCGGGAGTCCCGTCGCACAGAATTTGCAGGCCGTTCAACTCTTTTTTATAGGTGAGATAATAATTCTGCAGCAAACGGTCATCATAGTCCCTTACCACCGACACATTCCTGAGTTTCTGCAAAAAGATTTCCTCTGAGGCCGTTTTGTACGATGTGCCGCTATGCACGATGTCATACAGGTTATACCCTCTCTTGATTTTTCGCCAGAACGATGTCGTGTAGTTGTTCTGTTCCTGTGCGCCGGCCAAGTGTATGAAACTTACACGGACGGTATCTGAAAAAGTGATTTCGCAACGTAGCGAATCGTCCATAAGCACCAGACTCTGCCGGAAAACGGGCAGTTGCCTTTTGTTAACCAGTCGGCCAAGAAGATGGTCGCCGACGGTCATATACAATGGTTCGTCTGACAGGTTGTATTTCATCAGGCAACTGCTGTCCTGAGATACGGAAGAAAGACTGACTTGCCCTTCATATTGGGGATTGTCAAAGAATGACTTCTGTTTGTCGTTTCCTATGAGTGTGACATCTCCATTGCTGTCGACACCTTGGAGCGTGAGGACATGGTAATCCGCATTGCTGTAAACGGAAATGTCAGGATGAAGATAGTTCATCGTGACCAATATCGAGGCCGTTGCCGTAATCGTCCACGGAACCAACAAACCTGCCACACACCTGCAGAAACGACAAGCCAACAACGACAAAGCACATATCACCAAGTAACCGGAAAAGGTGAGCGGGCACACACTATTGACCCACCCGAGTATACCCATCAGCGACAGCAGTTGGACGCATGTCAGTACTAAGCCTTTACAGTTCATCGCTCTGTGGCTTTAAGTTAATACGGTAGCCAAAGGCCGTAGTTTCCGCGGTCACGCCTTGTGCTTCCAACCAGTCAGCGATACCTATTGCCCGGGCGGGTACTGTTGTGGGGTCGCGATAGTATGCTTTCTGCTCTAAGCTCTCTTCGGGAAGGTTGCCAATGATAGCTTCCACGCTGTCCGAGTTGCGTTTCAACTTGTTGATGTCGTTATTGTCGGTGAGCAGGAAATCCATGGTCTTGGAGGAGATTTCCCAAAGCAACAGACTGATGTCTGCAGCATCCTTTGCGGTCATGGGGTATTTTATGTTTTGGAACACATCATTCCATCGGCCATTGTATCGTAGATACATCGCATGGCTCCACTGCTGCTGAACAGACGGTTCTTTTTCTGCAACAGAATCCTCCGGCTGAGCCTGGAGTAGTTGTTCCAACTCCCCCACAACCGTGTCGGACGCACAGGGCTCTTCAATATGCTGCAAGGGGCGATGCGACCGCTCCAATGCCATCAGACAACCCGTTATGGCTGGTACACCGATAATCAGACAGAGGAACACCTGCCAAAAATCTGCAAAAACCACCGGCAATGTAAGGGAAACTACGATGGTTGCAAGCAACAAAAAGGCTTCAAGCCCAATCAATATGTAATAGGTTGTTTTCATTTTGTTTTTTATTTTATCGGTTGTCATTATTATTGATTATTGTCTGCATAAGGAAACTGGCTTTCGCGCAGCAACCCTTCGCCTGACTGGGTTATTGGGTGCTCTTCCAACTTTATTGATTCTTCCTCACTCCTGACAAAGAAATGGGTTCCGTCAAAAAACAGCTTGTAACGCGTACACTCATCGAAACGGGCAGAGTTCTCTGGAATCTTAAGTTCGCATCCTGACAAATAGAAGGTTGTTCCCTTTCCCAACATTCCACACTCCAGGTCCCCCTTCAAAAGCTTTTCTATATCCTCACTCCCGGCTTGCCCATTGACGGTCGCCCTATCAGGAATGGTCGATATGTTATATGCCAACTCGTTCGCAGAGATGAGAAGATTGTGGCATTTTTTCTTCAGCCAACGGACATTTTTCCCCCATTTGGCGAATGATTCCCCAGATGCGGACGTCATGATGGCCTCAACCTCGTCTTTTAGTTTTTCGTCTTCGTCATTGTTCACTACGGGTGTTGGAATACCGACCAAGTTTGTCGCAAGATTGACCATGGGACTATCGTTAAGCAGCGGGCCTTTGAGACAGCCACCTTTCGCATTGTCGCCATCATAGATGATGTCTTCGTCTTTAAGTTGGTAGAATTCTTTGAAAATCTGGCGGGTTCGAACTAAAAACGGATTGTACTTGAACGCCCTGCCACTTAAGATGATTTTCTGGAAACCCCGCACCTTGACATTCAAAAGAATCTTTTTGATGAGTGTGTCAATAGCGGCATCAATTGGAGTGGAGCACCCCAATTTATTTTCCAGAATGTGATTAATAATTGTATCTATTTGTATGTCGTCGGTTTTTCCTTTTCCTGGATTGCTGCCATTCGAACTCTCTGACACACTTTCTAAATTGGATTTGGAACCATCGTCATTTTGGCCTTCTCCAGAACCGCTGCTATTCGAGTTTGAAGCCTCCATCCTTGGTTCACCTTTCCATTCCTCTAACGCTTCTACCAAACGGAATTTTGAACCATCGTCGGATTGATTGAGAATATTTTCGAGGCTCTTGGAGCTGCCATAAATACATCGGAATTGGTCAAAATAACTCTTGTAAACAGCATGGGTCAGAACGTTGCCGGCACCGATGAACCCAGACCGGTAGAGACCGACTGACTCACATGGACTTTCCACCTTCACCACAGACAAATCCGTTGTGCCTTTGCCGACATCAACAATCAGATAATTGCCTCGTCTCAGCGCTTTACTTCGACACCACCCTGCGAATGAGGCGTCGCTCTCTGAATAAGGATGAATATAAAAAATTGTATTCTTCATCTCCGATGGAAGTTTGTCTTTGAAAGACTCCAGTGCAACATGTTCATTGAGGTCTTTAATCAAGTTGGACACACGCTCCTGACGCATTACGTTGGGGACAAGCAAAGTGACATTCAGTGCATAATATCCACCATTGGATAACGTATTGGATTTCTCTTGATCCGCTATCTCTTGAACCGCTACATGAAGAAAACGCATCACAATGGCTTTGTAAAAAGAGAAATCTACATTTTCTCCTGCAAGATAAGATATTTTGATGTTGGGTATACGATTCCTTTTTTTCCCTGTTGTATCTCCTCGTCGTGTGACAAAAAGCAAGGCATCTTCTTCTTGTTTATTTTGTTTATCGTGAGGTGTGGCGGTGATGTCCTCCGAATTGAGGGAACTTTTTAATGATTTTTTCGTAAAGAAAACGCTCCGAAATAGTGTATGGTCAAAAGACCTACTGTTCCCATTGTAAGCAATGGATTGTTGTAGATATCCAATATTTTTGTCATTTTGATAGTCTGGGTATCCTTCATCGCCTTTGTAAAAATAATCAAAACATGCTTTGAAAAGTTCTACAGGCTCCGAACTATCCGTCCCCCTCTTCCTCAAGAGCATCTGGCTGGCTTCAGAACCAAAGTCAAGGACAACGTCATAGATTTGCTCTTTCGGTACAAAATCAAATTGTATCTTACCCGTATATGTTCCAGACGTGGTTCCAGACGTGGTTTTGTACTCAATCTTAATGACATAAGATTTGCATTTACCTGCCCCCCCCTCGCATTTGATTTGATAGTTTTTTTTAGATGGTATTATTTTTAACGCAGCATCGGTTGGGAATACTTCTGTGTTACCTGACGCTGAGTTTTTTTCAGGTCCATCACTTAATGTTATTGTAAGTTGTAGAGGATTTTGGAGGTTATAGTTATAGGAACTAACGTTCACCTTCTTGTCGCTACCATAGCCTTCGGATGGGGCCACAAGTTTAATCCCCTTTTTCTCGAGACTTAGCAACTCCATTTTGGTGTCTGAATTTTCACAGAGAATCCGCAGAGGCTCGGATTCCGAATTCTGTTCTAGCTTCTTCTGTTCTAGCTTCTTCTGTTCTAGCTTCAGCGAATATGCTTTGTTTCCTGTCTTGAAAAAGAAATGATATTTGCTCATACGTTGTTGTCTTTTCTACTGAGTTTTATGCTTTTGAGTTTGGGAAAATTCCTGTTCAGCGGACTACTGCTGCCACCAGAAGTCCTGACCTCTGTTACCACATAGCCTGACTTTATTTTTTCATCCAGTTCTGAACTGCCATAGTAGGATACTTGTTGGGTGTTCCCGTCAATTTGGAATGTCGTGTTGCCAAAAGGCAGGCTACTGCCGGTAATCAGCATCTCCTTAAGCAATGGACTGTGTGTGGCCAACAGTGCGGTTATAAACTCATTATAGTTGACGGTTATCACGTGTATCTCCGATTCTTCATCGTTCTCGTTATACCCTTTAATATAAACTTTGCAGTTGTTCTTCAGGAAGAGCGTGTCACTGATGCTGATTTCCTGTGCATTCAGGCTCCATGGAATATCCTCCAATTTCTTGACACGGTCGTTGGAGTCAATATAGAACTTGACCCGGTCGAAACGGTTGTCTTTGAAGTATACCATGCAGCGATTGGGGTCATATTCGGCTTGAAGCGAATATACTGGATTTTCCGGTTTTACGTCGTTTTTAGGGGTTTCCGATGACTTGCTTGAGGTTTTGATCTCTGATGGTTTTGTTGATGACATCAAGTGCAGGGCAAGCCAACTGCCGCAAGCCACAAGGAGCACAACACCCGCAAAGATTCCAATAACTTTTGGAGCTTTCCACGATGCTCTTTTTACCGAGAAATTCCACGGTTTCCTCCTTTTGTTACAGACGAGGTCTCTGATTTCGTCTGTTTGTTTATCGTCAAGACCTTCAAGACCTTGTTGAAAAACAATTTGGCCTTTGTTTATAATCAGGCATTTTTTTAGCAAAGCCACTTCCTTAGTGCGGATACCAGGAGAAGCGGTTATAAAAGAGTCTTCTGGTGAATTAGAAGATTCAGAAAAATTATACGACAAAAGGCATTCCAAGACTCTGTCAATAAACCATGCCTCAGTATTGTTAGATGCACCTTGTTGTTTGACAATAATGACACACGCGACCTTACTTTCTGTATCATCATATCTATAGGCGACTTGTTCGCCGCTGCTCAAAGTCTTATATTGTATTTCTTTCATTTTTCCTTTAATTTATTCAGGTTGGGTTCGTATAACATCGCCCAACAATATCATGATGTCGCCGCCTTGGTCCGCTGCCATCTTTGCCAGATACACGTGCAGCGTTTTCTTTTCTTTCTCATGATATTCTTGTTTGTTCTCCATAGAGCCATTGGAGATAACCCGGCAGTATTCCTGAAAGAATTCCGCCTTTGATACCCAAATCTCAGTACCGTCTTGCAGAACGCCCTCTTTCATCCAATTTTTCGGATCGCCCAGTTTCCGGTTGACATAACTTTCCTCTACCCATAGCTCATACGAGCGGAACTCCCGGCCTCTCATGGCTTGATTCATCAAGGCAATGAAATAGTCTTTCATTAGTTTTGAACGGAATCTCGTTTGTTTGAGGCGACTGTCATACCAGCTTGTTTTCATCTTCCGTTTCTCATAGTCAAGAAAAAGGTGGGGCACGTCGCTGACTATAATCGTGCGTTTCTTTTTCCACGCCTTGTTCAGCGTTTCCTGAGACTGGTCTGTTGGCGTTGTTCCAACATCCATGATACATCGGCAAAGCTCGTTTAGCTTCCGATTGATTTCTCCCTGTACAGGCTTCAGGTCTTGTTCAGAGAGCCGGTCATGCTGTGCATCTACCGACCCAAAGCCTATGAATAGAATCGAGACAAATAAAGCAAACTTTTTCATACCAAACATTTCTTGTTAATTAAAAACGGCCTAAATGCCAACTGTATCCGATGGAGAAATCAAAAGCATTGTGGCTCTTATTGTTGGGGACAAAGATATATCCACTTCCAAGAAGAATACTCCCATTTTTGCAAATGGGAATAAAGAAATCAATGCCTGCCCTTGCGGCAAAATATAGATTTTCAGGCTCTCTGTAGCTGTAGCTAACTCCCGCCTTCTCATACTCATATTCAACCCTTTCCGGCGTTGACGTTCCACTGGGAGTATATGTTGTAGTCGTGTAGTTATAGGCATCTTTCATATAGTGCACGCATTGCCCCATGACAAGACCTGCTCCGACATCAAAACGAACCCAGTTGTTGAGGAAAACGCCAACTTGAGCCATAAAACCAGAACGTCGGATGTAATTTTTCACTTCATTGTAGGGATCAATGATTTCCGAATATTCGCTGACATCAGAATAATAGTGGTTTTCTCTTGTTATCGTCTGGCCATTGGAGGTATAGGTTGTCTTTTTGTATTCCCTCCCGGAGGCTTTTTCCCTGTCAAAATTCCTCCAGAAAGCGCCATTGGCCATCATCATAAAGCCAAAACCGACACGCCATTCTTCAGGAGTGACCATGAAAGAGATTCCCACATCGTATTTGGGGCTGTATTGAAACCGCACATCCGGAACGGACGACCACAGACTCAAATCAAAATCAAAGAATTTGGGAGTCCTTTTACTTTGTTGGATAATCAGATTCTTGTGTTGGACGTAAGGATTGCCGACAAAACCGGAGGTTACATCTTCTGAGTCAGGAGAAAAAACGGTAAGGCCCATCTCCATATCTATACTCTGTATTGACAAATAGTTATAGGAAGACTTCCTTAGCAATACCGTCATCGTGAAGGACTCATCTTGAATGGTTCTGTTGTCTTGCTCATCTTGGAAACTCCTTTTGAGTATTCCTATCACTTTATAACGTTTCCCACCAGAAAGTTTCTCAATGCCTGATATGTTGGCAGAGTGTGTGATGTTGTTGCCGGCGAGCACACTACTGGCGTACCAATTGAGAAAGTCCAGCATACTTTTTTGCTTCCCATTGACTTTGAAAACGGTCACACCGTTTTGGTAGTCATTGACCAAATCAATAGGTTCTACAGGTTCGTCCCTATCTGTCAGCGACGAGACTTTTGAGAAGAACTCGCTGATGCCCTGATTGATGCGCGACTCGGGCTGCGCCTGCAAGCGGGCCGTCCACAGCAGGAGGACTGAAATTGCCAGCCAGATTTTTTTGTTCCTATATAGGGAATCTTTCATACTCTTTTTTATTTTCATGAAAAAAGGTTACTCTGCGCAAAGGTAGGTAATATTTCCGGAAAACACAAGAAAAAAGTTTTTTATTTTCTTGAATCTAACCATTTCTTTGCTTTTTCCCACCCTTATTGGTTTGATTCCAATCTTCAATATCTCTGCAGATTTTCTCACATTCTTGCTTGGCTTCTTCTATAAAGTCCGCAGCGTGATCCTTTAGGTTCCTATGTGCATCCGCATTCCGAAGTTTCTTAAATTTGTCGAAAGATTTTTTATACCAATCTTCGCGTCTCTTCTCGATTTCTTTCACATTCGAAAGATTTTCCCTGTTTGTTTTATCGAAAATCCAACTATAAAAGTCCTTCCATTGTGGTTGTATAAATACACACCAAAGATTGTCTAACGTAGTGCTCGAAATCAAATCAACACGTCGACTTCCGACAGGAACCGTACTATTATCCTCTCTTTTCTTTCTCGTTTCCTTCATCTCGCGAAGTCTTTTTTGAACACTCTCTGTTCCTACTTTTTGAAGGTATGGCTTTTCCCACTTTTCTTTATATCCTTCAGCAGTTCCGGAATCATTATTTACAACAGAGAAGGGCTTGTCTTTCCATTGGGCCTCTATAACTGCTCGAACCGCCTCTCGGAGTTTCGTCTCTGTTGTTTCAAGTAATTTGCCTATACTACCATCGGAGGGAACCGCATATTCTTCATGGATAAGATGACTTGTGAATTCCGAAAAACAGACAAAACGCCGCTTTTCTTTGTCCGTAGGGCCAAGGTGGAAGCCAAACATCTCCTTTTTCTCTTCAGAGGAAACGACACGAATAAAGGTATAAGCAATTAGGAGTTGTTTCTCGTCGTCTGGAATGTTTTTTCCAAATCCAGCAACAAGATTAATTGCCGCGCTGTCAAGTTTCTGCTCTTTTACATTTTTCATAAGTCTGTCAAACATGTCCTTCACATAACCACGGAACAGACATTCAATTTCCTCTCGTTTATCAGATGTGCCATCGCGCCATGGAACCAGTTTTTCTTTTTGTAAGACACAAGAATTCATACAATTCATCAACTGTGGTTGACGACCGGCATACTTTTCCACAAGAGAGCGGTATTCCTTCATCTGACAATCGTTCAATTCACTGAAGTAACTCCCATAGGTTTCCCAGTAATCTTTCACGTCATCTTCAGAAAACACACCGACAAACAATTCTTTACCTTCACAAAACCCAACAGGATCATCAGACCTTGTGTTCTCAATATACGTGGCTCTCCTACGAGAGCATGTGAATATTGTGGCATAATTGCCCAACTCTTTCAATTTCAGGAAATCATCTTTAGTATATTTGTAATCAATTGCACCATCAAATTCATCAATGATAATAACGAACTTGAAACCGACAGCTTTTTCTGTTCTTTCGATGATCTGTTTCAATTCGACAAACCTGTCGCCAGAGTCTTTCACCCCATAAAGCTGTTCACACTTGTCAATAATACCCTTGGCGTCTTGTATGCTACTGTCGGTGAGCGCATCCCCGATTTTGCTGGCAATGGTATACCATGTTTGTCCGGGTGAGGCAAGTCCATCCAGGAAAATGGGGATAAGATGATGTGCGTCTTTCCACTCATCAAAAGCACTTTTTTCCATAAAACAACGTTTCAGCAAAGAAGACTTGCCCATACGCGGCAACCCCACTACGTGTGTCCGTTCACCTTTGATAGCCGATTCTTTTAGCTCTTCGAGCATGGAACCTCTTCCAATGAAATTCTTGCCTTCAACTATTCCTCCGATTATGAATGGGTTTTTGATGCGATTTTCCATAAGGTACATCTTTTTAGATAGGGTCTGCTAATTTATTTTGAGCGCGCAACCTTGTGGCGTGGCAAAAATTCCA
>CAVHBF010000033.1:0-17489 GCA_963634195.1 Bacteroides thetaiotaomicron
CGCTTGACCTACGGAGTTTCCGAAAAATTTTTCCAATGTTTTTATATACAACTTGTTTTTTTTTCCGTAAGTTTGCAGCAACAACTACGGTCAACGGACACCACATTCGGTTCTTCCAGTCCGAGGGGCTCTGTCTCTATGCCGCAGAGAGCCGACGTCAGGGTATGGTGTTTTCCGGCCAAATAATGCGAACATGTCACTTCTTAGATTTCGTCCGATAAGAAAAGCCTACAGTTGGTATTTTTCCCAGAATGCGTTGCCGTATTGGACGGTTTTGGCATTGGATTGTGCAATAGTGCTGTTGTCATGTTATATAGCCAACCTCTTTGAGTTGAAATATAATGTGTTTGTTTCCAACTTCGCCAACATCACGTTCTCGAACGTTGTCTGTGTCCTGCTTTTCTGCATAGCCTTCAGGGTCTTCCATACCTATTCCGGCATTTTGCGCTACTCCACGCTGACGGACGTGGCGAGTGTCGTGGGAGCGTCAACACTCGGCACGTTGCTGACATTTTTGTTCGGGCTCTGCACTTCTTTTCTTGACCTGCCGTTTCTGCCGTTCCATTTGCTGAGGGGATATGTTTTCCTGCTATTGTGTTCGGCGTTTTTGATGAGTGTCGTCCGCGTGGTAGCAAGGGAGGTGTTCTTCCATCTCTATATGGAGAGCGCTACGCCGGTCGCTGTCTACGGAGTCAAGGCAGGTGGAGTCAGTCTGGCAAAAAGCATCTTGAGTTCTTCCGGCAACAAGTATGTGCTTAGGGCGTTTGTCGGTGACGAAGACGATGCTTACGACACATATCTGTTGGGCAAGAAAGTTTACCGCAACGGCAACGGAATCGGTCATATTCTGAAAACTTTGGGGGTCAAGGTCCTTTTCGTGTCTCCTTTCAAGAGTGTCAGACTGCGCAACAATCAGGAAATGATAGACGAACTGATAGAGGCTAACATCAGGATAATGGTTGTTCCGAGGGCTGAGGAATGGGACGGGAAAAGCAAACTGTACTACCAGCAGCTGCATGAAGTCAATATTGAGGAATTGCTGCCGCGCGAAACAATTGATGTCAATATGGACACCATTGGCTCCCTGCTTAGGGGCAGGCGCATCCTCATTACAGGTGCAGCCGGATCTATCGGTTCGGAAATGGTGCGGCAAATTGCAAAATACAGTCCGTCCTGCATGATTCTTATAGATCAGGCTGAAACCCCGATGCACGATGTCCGTCTCATGATGGAAAGGGAGTTTCCCGGAATCAAGAGCGAGACGATAGTCTCTTCCATAACGGACAGCCGCCATATGGAAAACATCTTTTCTGTCTGCAAACCGGAATACGTGTTCCACGCCGCGGCTTACAAACACGTGCCGATGATGGAAGACAATCCTGTCCAAGCTGTCCGCAACAACATATACGGGACAAGGGTTATCGCAGATTTGGCAGTAAAATACGGCACAAGGAAGTTTGTCATGATCTCCACAGACAAAGCGGTGAACCCCACGAATGTGATGGGGTGCTCGAAACGCATCTGTGAAATATACTGCCAGTCTCTCAATCAGGCGATAGTGGACGGCAAGGTCAATGGTGGCACGCAGTTCGTGACGACCCGCTTCGGCAACGTACTGGGTTCCAATGGGTCGGTGATTCCTCTTTTCAGGGAACAAATCAAAAACGGCGGCCCCATTACTGTCACCCATCCTGACATCATCCGTTTCTTCATGCTTATATCTGAAGCGTGCAAACTCGTGCTGGAGGCGGGAACCATGGGAAAAGGCGGCGAAATCTTTGTGTTTGATATGGGCGAACCTGTCAGAATTGTTGACTTGGCGAAGCGAATGATCCGGCTTTCTGGAGCGGACGATGTCAAGATTGAGTTTACGGGACTCCGTGACGGAGAGAAACTATATGAGGAAATCCTTAATGACAAGGAGAACAACATACCGACAAACCATCCGAAAATAAAGGTGGCGAAAGTGCGTGAATACGATTATTCCGTTGTCAAGAAAGACGAAGAAGAGCTGCTGGAGATTTCGTATTCCCACGATGATATGGCCATTGTCAGAAAAATGAAGGAAATCGTTCCGGAATTCAAGAGCAAGGTAAGCAAATATGAAGTGCTGGACAACTAACTCTCGCATAGGGGTATAGAAAACATACAAGCGATGTTGTATTCAATGACAGGCTACGGCAAGAGCGAGGCCGTATTCGGTAACAGAAAAATAATTGTGGAAGTCAGGGCTTTGAACAGCAAAAACCTTGACATCAACACGAGAATAGCCCCCATATATACAGGCTGGGAAATGCAATTGAGACAGATGGTTTCTGCCTGCGCCGTAAGGGGAAAAGTAGACCTTAGCATCAAGGAGGAGGAACTGGAGGTGTCTCCTGCAGCCACAGTCAACAAGGATGTTGTGGCATCGTATGTTTCCCAAATAAGGGAAATCTGTGGACAGCTCAAAATAGGAGAACCCCAGGACTGGTGGCAGGCGATAGCACATCTGCCCGGTGTAACCCATTCGCTGACCGTTGCCGATGTCGGCGAGGCGGAATGGCAGGCGGTTGCCGGTGCCGTAAATGAGGCTTTGGATTGTTTTGTCGAGTTCAGAGTGCAGGAGGGACGGGCGGTAGCCGCCAAGTTCATGGAGAAAATCAGCAACATAGGCAGATATCTGGCAGAGATAGAGACTTATGAGTCTCAGAGGGTAGAGAAGATCCGCCGCGATATAGTAGGCAAGTTCTGTTCCCTGCCGGTGGAGTACGACCGCAACAGACTTGAACAGGAAATGATATACTACATAGAGAAACTGGACATCAACGAGGAAAAACAGCGTTTGACGAACCATCTGGACTATTTTTTGGAAACAATGGAGTCTTCGGAACCGCAGGGAAAGAAACTGGGCTTTATCGCCCAAGAGATGGGTCGCGAGATAAACACAATGGGAAGCAAAAGCAATCAGGCTGAAATGCAAAACATCGTGGTGAAAATGAAAGACGAGCTGGAGCAAATAAAGGAACAAGTCCTCAATGTGCTATAACCCTTAGATTATTAACGGAAACTATGTTGTTGGTATTTTCAGCCCCGAGCGGCAGCGGCAAGTCCACGTTGATTGATTTTCTGATGCGGCAGGGTTTGAACCTGCAGTTTTCCGTGAGTGCTACATCAAGAGCCCCACGCGGAAACGAGAAAAACGGTGTGGAGTATTTCTTCCTTTCGCCGGAGGAGTTCAGAAAGAAAATTTCGGAAAATGCCTTTCTTGAATACGAGGAGGTGTACAAAGACACATTCTACGGCACACTGAAGGCGGAAATAGACAGAATGCTGAATGACCGGAAAAATATCGTCCTTGACGTTGATGTCAAGGGTGCGCTAAACATCAAGGAACGGTACGGCGACAGGGCTTTTTTGGTGTTCGTCCAGCCTCCCTCCATTGAAGAACTTCGCAAGAGGTTGCTCAGCAGGAACACCGACAGTCTAGAGGTGATAGAACAGAGGCTGCGCAAAGCGTCTTACGAACTGTCTTTCGCAGACCGTTTTGACACAACGATAGTTAACGGTGACCTGAAGACAGCCGAAGAACAGCTGCTGCGCACAGTCGATGAGCGTCTCGGAGTGAAGAGTTGAAATTTGCGGAGGGTGTAGTGAAGATTGGGGTTTTCGGAGGCTCTTTCAACCCGTTGCACAAAGGGCATGTACTTTTGGCCCGCAACGTGTTGCAGTCCGGTGCAGTCGATGAGATCTGGTTTGTGGTTTCGCCGCACAATCCGCTGAAAGAAAAGACCTCTCTGCAGGATGACCGGGAAAGGCTTGACAGGGTGCGCAGGGCGACGGAACACATGAAAGGAATTGTGGTCTCGGATGTGGAGTTCACCCTTCCGCAGCCATCGTATACGTATCTCACACTGCGCAAGCTGAGGCAAATGCGACCGCAGGACGAGCTCGTTCTGATTATCGGCGCCGACAACTGGCATTGCTTCAGCTCGTGGAAGGAGTCCGGTGAAATAATCGGCGGATACCAGATTGTCATATATCCGCGGAGCGGCTACAGTGTTGATATCGGCTCACTGCCGCCAAATGTCAGATATCTTGATATGCCGCTGTATGACGTGTCCTCTACAAGAGTCCGTCAGATGATGTCAAATGGCGAAGACGTGAGCGGGCTTCTGCCTTGATGCCCGCCTGCTGAAAAACGGGCTCTTATGCCACTGTTGCTTCAACTTCCGCAAAAAAAGACTTGATGCAGTATGAGAATAGACAAGGTTTTGCTATCTTTGCGCTGGTATGGGCGCGTGGTGGCATTCTTTGCGTTGGCATGAGCGCCAACGCGTCCCTTGACTGTACATGAATTGCAAATATTATAACAAACATCTCACTGCTATGATTAAAAAGTATAATTTCAATGCGGGACCGTCCATCCTGCCCCGCGAAGTGATTGAGAAAACGGCTGCCGCCTGTTTGGATTTCAATGGTATTGGCCTGTCTTTGATGGAAATAAGCCATCGCAGCAAGGATTTCCAGCCTGTCATTGACGAGGCCGAGGCAATCATGAAAGAACTTCTTGATATTCCGGCGGGCTACAAGGTTCTCTTTTTGGGTGGCGGTGCCAGTCTTGAGTTTTGCATGGTGCCGTACAATTTCCTTGAGAAGAAAGCGGCATATCTCAATACCGGCGTATGGAGCAAGAAAGCCATCAAGGAAGCCAAGCTTTTCGGCGAAGTCGTTGAGGTGGCTTCTTCCGCAGACAAGAATTTCTCCTACATTCCCAAAGGCTGGACCATACCGGCAGACGCTGACTATTTTCACATCACCACGAACAACACCATCTATGGCACAGAAATACGAGAGGACTTCAATTCGTCAGTGCCGATGATAGCGGACATGAGTTCGGATATCCTGAGCCGTCCGCTGGACGTGAGCAAGTACGCCATGATTTACGGCGGTGCCCAGAAAAACATTTCCATGGCTGGCGTCACTTTTGTGATTGTCAGGGAAGATGCCCTAGGAAAGGTCAGCCGTACGATTCCCACGATGCTTGACTATCGCACGCACGTAGAGAAAGGTTCAATGTTCAACACTCCGCCAGTACTGCCTATCTACAGTGCACTCCAGACCATGAAGTGGGTAAAGGCTCAGGGCGGTGTCAAGGAAATGGAGCGCAGAGCCTATGAGAGAGCGAAGATAGTCTATGACGAGATTGACCGCAACAAGCTGTTTACCGGAACAGTGGAAACCGGTTCGCGTTCCGTCATGAACCTGTGTTTCGTGATGAACGAAGATTACAAGAATCTTGAAGCCGAATTTCTGGCATTCGCGACAGAGCGGGGCATGGTCGGTATCAAGGGGCATCGTTCGGTTGGCGGCTTCAGGGCAAGTTGCTACAATGCCATGTCGGTGGAAGGCTGCAAGGCTTTGGTTGACTGCATGAAGGAATTTGAGGCTAAACACTAATCTTCTGAAACCGGAAAAGATGAAAAAGATACTGATAGCGACCGAAAAGCCTTTTGCATCGGTTGCCGTAGAGGGCATCGGAAAAGTGCTGGCTGAAGCCGGCTACGAACTTGCCTTGTTGGAGAAATACACGGAAAAGGCAGAACTGCTCAAGGCAGTTGCAGATGCCGATGCCCTTATCATACGCAGTGACAAAGTCGATGCGGAAGTCCTTGATGCGGCCGGAAATCTCAAGATTGTGGTACGTGCCGGCGCGGGCTATGACAATATTGATCTGAATGCGGCAACGGCCCACGGGGTTGTGGCCATGAATACCCCAGGGCAGAACTCCAATGCCGTTGCGGAACTGGTGCTGGGTCTGTTGGTTTATGCTGTCCGCAATTTCTACAACGGAAAGGCGGGAACAGAACTCAAGGGAAAGAAACTCGGAATTCTCGCTTTCGGCAATGTCGGACGCAATGTGGCGCGCATTGCCAAGGGTTTCGGGATGGAGGTGCTGGCCTACGATGCGTTCTGTCCTGCCGAAATCATAGAAGCGGCTGGAGTGAGAGCTGTAGGGAGTGCGGCTGAGTTGTTCGGACGGAGCGATATCGTGAGCCTGCATATTCCCGCAACCCCCGAAACCGTGAAGAGTATAAATGCCGAGCTTGTTGACAAACTGCCCAAGGGCGGAATCCTCATCAATACAGCCCGCAAGGAAGTCGTTGACGAGGCTTCTCTGCTTTCTCTGATGACCAAACGTGCGGACATCAAATACATAACCGACATAAAGCCCGATGCCGATGCTGAGTTCACAGCCAATTTTGCTGACCGCTACTTTGCCACCCCCAAGAAGATGGGCGCCCAGACCGCTGAGGCTAACATCAACGCGGGGCTCGCTGCGGCAAACCAGATTGTGGCTTTCTTCAAGGACGGGGTGACAAAATTTCAGGTTAACAAATAATGTCCGGGCTATGGCAATAGTTAAACCGTTTAAAGGCATCCGTCCTCCCAAGGAATTGGTGGAGGAGGTGGAGAGCCGTCCCTATGATGTGCTGGATTCGGAAGAGGCGAGGGCAGAGGCCGACGGCAACGAGAAATCGCTGTATCACATAATCAAGCCTGAAATCAATTTCCCTGCCGGTACATCGGAATACGCCCCCGAGGTCTACGAGAGTGCAGCACAGCATTTCAGAAAGTTTCTGGAAAAAGGCTGGCTGAAACAGGATACGGAAGAGAGTTACTATCTTTACGCGCAGACAATGAACGGAAAGACCCAATACGGTCTTGTGGTATGCGCCCATGTATCGGATTACTTGAACGGCATAATAAAAAAGCATGAGTTGACCCGAAAGGATAAGGAAGAAGACCGTATGAAACACGTCAGGGTGAACAATGCGAATATGGAACCCGTGTTTTTTGCCTACCCCGACAATGATACTCTTCTGGAAATCATAGGCAGGTATTCCCGGATGACCCCGGAGTATGATTTCGTTGCTCCGGGTGACGGCTTTGTTCACAAGTTCTGGATCATTTCAGACGAGACCGACAAGGCCGCCATAACAAAAGAGTTCGCCGATATGCCAGCCCTGTATATTGCCGACGGTCATCACCGGTCGGCCGCTGCTGCTCTGGTGGGTGCGGAGAAAGCCGCCCAGAATCCGTCAACAACCGGAAAGGAAGAATACAATTACTTCATGGCGGTATGTTTCCCCGCAAGCCAACTGACTATACTTGACTACAACAGGGTGGTGAAGGATCTCAACGGAATGACTCCGGAACGTTTTCTTGATGCACTCTGCAAAGATTTTGTGGTTGAGGACAAGGGTACGGAAATATACAAGCCTACCCAAATCCATGAGTTTTCACTTTATCTGGGGACACATTGGTACAGTCTGAAGTCCAAGCCGGGAACGTATGACGACAACGATCCTATCGGTGTTCTTGACGTAGATATCTCTTCTCGTCTGATACTGGACAAACTTTTGGGCATAAAGGATTTGAGGACAGACAAGCGGATAGACTTCGTGGGTGGGCTTCGTGGTCTCGGAGAACTGAAACGCCGGGTTGACAGCGGAGAGATGAAAATGGCTCTCGCCCTGTATCCTGTCACCATGAGGCAGATAATGGACATTGCCGACAGCGGCAAAATCATGCCGCCAAAGGCAACGTGGTTCGAGCCAAAACTCCGCAGCGGGCTTGTCATACACAGTCTGGATTAGTTTTTCCCAAAACGGGAGTCTTCAGAGGCGTGGTTGGCACGGCTCTGAAGATGCCCGTCTTGTTTTACAACAGGTTTCGTGTAATGAAGGAAATACATAAGGTCAACTGGGGATTTGTAGGTTGCGGCGAGGTCACGGAAAAGAAAAGCGGTCCGGCTTTCCGTTTAGTGGAGAACTCGGATGTGGTTGCTGTGATGAGCCGAAGCCGCGACAAGGCGGAGTCTTATGCCCGTCGGCATAATGTGAACAAATTTTATACGGACGCAACGGAGCTGATAAACGCTCCGGAGGTCAATGCCGTTTATATCGCGACACCTCCGTCAACGCATGCGACGTTTGCGATAATGGCCCTGAAGGCGGGAAAACCGGCTTACGTGGAAAAACCATTGTCGTCGAACTATCAGGATTGTCTTCGTATCAACCGTATTTCCCAGCAAACAGGTGTGCCTTGTTTTGTAGCGTATTACCGCAGAGAATTACCCTATTTCAAAAAGGTCAAACAGTTGATTGAGGATGGTGCCGTAGGGGAAGTCATCAATGTGCAGATCCGGTTTTCAGTCCCACCACGCGATTTAGACTACAACAGCCACAATCTTCCCTGGCGTGTCCTGCCAGATATTGCCGGCGGCGGTTATTTCTATGATCTCGCCCCTCACCAGATAGATCTCCTGCAGTGTCTGTTCGGGCATATTGTAGAGGCTACGGGATATTGTACCAACAGGGGAGGACTGTATGAAACGGAAGACACTGTCAGTGCGTGCTTCCGTTTTTTCAGTGGCCTGCCCGGTTCCGGTTCTTGGTGTTTTGTCGGACATGAATCCGCAAAGGAAGACCGCATAGAAATCATAGGCAATAAAGGCAGTCTGCGCTTTTCGGTATTCACTTACGAGCCTATTACACTGTATAATGAAAAAGGGCAAGAGGTGTTTGTGGTTGACAATCCGCGTTATGTCCAGTTGCCGTTGATAACGCAGGTCGTGGAACACCTGCAACACAAATCCATTTGCAGTTGCGATTCAACAAGCGCGACTTCCGCCAATTGGGTAATGGACAGGATTCTGGGGAAGATATAATGACGGTACAGTGTGTGATGACGAGCAAGATTCTTGTTGTAGCCGTATTGCTGTTTGTTTTCTGCTCATGTGCCAAGGCTGCTGCTGATACAGTTGCCGTTGCCGGAGGAACGTGTGACGGTGACAGTGCCGTTTTTCTTGACACAGGCAAAAAGAAGAAAGGAAATTTCTTTGTCAGAATATTGAGGAAAGCACTGGAGGTTGACACCAACTATATTGAACGGGACAAATACAACGTCACGCTGAAGACGCAGGCGGACTGGCGCTACAAGCAGATCCGACTGAGCGGTTCCGATGACAACGGGCATAGTCAGGCTCTGTATTTCAGTCCACACTCTCAGGTCACCATTGGTCCCTATGCAAGTTGCAGCCTTCTTTCACTCGGTTGGACGATTGACATCGGCTCGAAACTTACCACGCACAATTCCAATGTATATATGTCTATCTATGCGCCGATGATAGGAATAGACTATTATTATGAGAATGACGTAAACGGCTACAGAATACAAAAACTGAAAGGGTTTGACGGGGCAGTTACGGAACAGAGCAGAGATATGTCGTTTCCGGGTCTTTCTTCAGACATGACCTATATCCATGCTTACTATATCTTCAACCACCGCCATTTTTCCTATCCTGCGGCTTACAGTCATTCCTCTGTGCAACGCCGCACAAGCGGTGGTCTAATCTTGGGCTATTCCTATTCCAGACAGCTTGTGGAGTTTGACTATGAGCAGCTACCATCGCCATTTCATGATGAAGACGACGGTGTAGCCATAAATGATGCCTTGAAAGTAAAGGAGATACGCTACATAAACCATTCGGTATCCCTCGGCTACAGTTTCAATTGGGTTGTTGCCCGCAATCTGCTGTTCAACGTGACGGCATCGCCGTCAATCGGCTACAATTTCACGAAAGGAGAAGAGCCGACCGCCGATATGCTGTATCGGCTCAGGAACATAAACTTCGACTTTGTCGGAAAACTTGCTTTTGTGTGGAACACAAACCATATGTTTGCGGGCGGCTCTTTCACTGCCCACACCTATGCCTATAGAAAATCCACATTCTCGTGCCAGAACTCCCTTTTCTCCGCACAGGTCTATATGGGTATAAACCTGTGGCGCAAGAAAGCCAAAAACAACAGAAATGATTAACTTTGTACCGTAAACTCAGTAACAGCCAAACATGAAAGAACTACAGTTGAAATACGGATGCAATCCAAACCAGAAACCCGCCCGCATTTTTATGAACGATGGGGATTTACCGGTAAAGGTGCTTAACGGTCGCCCCGGGTACATTAATTTTCTTGACGCACTGAACAGTTGGCAACTTGTCAGAGAACTGAAGCTGGCGACGGGTGTTCCGTCGGCCGCAAGTTTCAAGCATGTCAGTCCTGCCGGCGCGGCCATAGGTCTGCCGCTGAGCGAGGTTGAGAAGAAGATATATTTTGCGGACAATCTCGATGTGGAGTTCACTCCTGTGGCCAGTGCATATATACGTGCACGAGGATCAGACAGGATGTCAAGCTACGGTGATTTCGTTGCACTGAGTGATGTTTGTGACGAGGCTACGGCAACAGTTATCAAGCGCGAGGTGTCGGACGGCATCATTGCTCCCGGCTATACCGACAAAGCCCTTGAAATTCTCCGGGAAAAACGTAAAGGCACATACAATGTCATACAAATAGACCCGTTATATTCTCCGGAGCAGATAGAACGCAAACAAGTATTCGGCATCGTTTTTGAGCAGGGTCGCAACGAAGTTGACTTGTGTGGGGAGAACCTGTTTGAGAATATTCCCACACAAAACAAGTTTTTTCCCGAGGAGGCAAAACGTGATCTGAAGATTGCGCTTGTCACTTTGAAATATACTCAGAGCAACTCTGTCTGCTATGTCAAAAATGGCCAGGCCATCGGAATCGGTGCGGGTCAGCAGAGCAGGATACACTGCACTCGTCTTGCAGGAAACAAAGCCGACATATGGTGGTTGCGCCAGCACCCGAAAGTACTGAGCTTGCCGTGGATTGAAAAAATCAGACGTGCAGACAGGGACAACACCATTGACGTGTATATCTCTGATGACTATGAAGATGTCCTTTGCGATGGGACTTGGCAGATGTTCTTCAAAAACAGACCGGCACCTCTCACGCGTGAGGAAAAGAAATTATGGATATCGAAGAACTCCGATGTCTGTCTGGGCTCGGATGCGTTTTTCCCGTTTGGTGACAATATCGAGCGCGCCCACAAGAGTGGGGTGAGGTATATTGCCCAAGCTGGCGGAAGTGTGAGGGATGACAACGTGATAGATGTTTGCGACAAATACGGCATTGCCATGGCCTTTACAGGAATAAGGCTGTTCCACCATTGATTTTGTCTGTTGGGAGAAGATGACAGAAGACGAATTACAGAGAGCCATGCTTAGTGGCATCTCATTTAAAGGTCTTTCGAAAAAATCGCCGGACAACGCCAGTTCCGTCAAAACGAAAGCAAAGAAAAAAACATACATCACAGGTCAGCATGGTTCCGGATCTGCGAAGATGAAAGCCAAAATCCGCGAAAAACGCGCCAACAGACACAAGTCCAAAACGGTCAAGTGACCGTTTTGGACTTGTGTCTGTTGGCGGCAATCGAGTTAACTCAATCTCCTGTTGTCGTTTTCCTGCTCTTTCCCTTGCTCCCTCCCTTTGGCTTTGGAACTTCTTTGTCCTTGTTGGCCTTAAGGAGTTGCAAGGTTTTCTGCAGCTTTTCTATTTCCTTGTCTTTGAGTGTCAGCTCCTCTTCCTGATTACGGATGGTGGTAAGCAGTGCTGACAACTCCTCGTTGTCAGTGTCCGGGTATAGGTTGTTCACTCTGGTGGTGAAGTCGGAAATAATATTCATGTAGTTTGTGAACGCATCGTACGGGGAGTCGTAGATGCCCCTGTAAGCCCCTTCGCTGCTTGGTTTTGTCGACATAAATCTGAAATTGTTGGTTGCCTGCAGGTAGTCCCAGTCCTGTTTTATCCGTTTGTCGTTGAGTATCTGAACGCGCTCTGCAATTTTGTAGAGCTTGTTGAACGCCTCGCGCTGCATATCATTACCCAGCCACGGAGATATGTCGCGTTCCTCGTCAACCCATGTCACTGGATACTGGGCATTGAACGTGTCCGCGGCCTTAAACTTGGCGCATATTTCCGACGGGGTGGAGAACGTGATGCCCCTTTCTTTTGCCTGTGCAGGCAATGCTTTCATAAACTCGAGGATATTGCTTGACAGGGGCTGGAACACGCCCAACGCACACAACTCCATAAAGATGTTGTATATCTGCTCCTCCTGAGGCTGTGACGCGATCCAATTCATGTAGGTATCGGCAAAGAGCGGATATTCCTGCCAACTGGAGTCGTTGAACCGGTATGAGATGTCTTCACTAAGGCTGTAGTCCCTCAGCAGCAGTTTCAACTTTGGCGCCAGACCGCAGCTGTAGAGGAAATGGGGGCTTTTCCATCCTAAGATATGTTTGGCTCCTTCTGTAATCATGCCCTTGAAGCCCATCTCGTATACCATCCTGCCGATATCATCGGTGTAGATCAATGCGGAATTACGGAAAATCTTGGGTTGTGCACCGAAAACGTTCTTGACTTTGTCACACAGATGCTTGACTTCCTGCTTGAAACAATGTTCATTTGCCAATGACGAAAGTCCATGGCTGTAGGTTTCCGCCAGAATTTCGCAGCATCCTGTTGAAACGAGTTTTTGTATAAGCTCAATGACTTGTGGCGCATGTATTTCAAGCAGCTCGATTGAGCACCCCGACAAGGAAAGCGCACATTTGAAGAAACCCTTGTTTTCTTCTGCCATCTCTATGAGAGTCTTGAGTGAAGGGATGTAGGATTTTTCGGCTGTGTCGACGATGCTGCGCTCATTCTCGTAGTCGTCATAATAATAATGGTCTGTACCGATGTCAAAGAAGCGGTATCGTTTGAGATGGATGTTCTGGTGTATTTCAAAATATAGGCAGATGGTTTTCATAACTGTTATTGTTTGTTGGGTTTCTTTTTTATTGCAAATGTTTCTGTGGCATTACAGGCCTAACAGCCTTTTGTAGTGCTTGTAGATGCGCTGCCCTACCTTTTCCCATGTAATGCTGTTGACTTCGTCGCGTCCCTCGCGTTCAAGGTAATCGTGAAATTCATCATTTGTACACAGGGAGTGTATGGCATCCGCCATGGCCTCAATGTCCCAATAGTCTGTCTTTATGCAGTTCTTCAGGATTTCGCCGCATCCGGACTGCTTTGATATTATGCTGGGGACACCCGACTGCATAGCTTCAAGCGGTGAAATACCAAAAGGCTCGCTTACAGACGGCATTACATATACATCACTGTGCCGAAATGTTTCATACACAGCGTCTCCGTTCATGAACCCCGGAAAATGGACACGGTCGGCAATCCCTTTTTGGGCGGCAAGGTTTATCATCGCGTTCATCATGTCGCCAGACCCGGCCATGCAAAACCTTATGTTTCTGGTTCTGTCGACAACCATCTTTGCTGCTTCAATGAAATATTCCGGTCCTTTCTGCATCGTAATGCGTCCGAGGAAAGTAACGACTTTCTCTTTTTTCTCCCGGAAAGGTTGCCGCTGTTCAACAATTCTCTGCACGCGTTCAGGCAGCGGATAGACTGCATTGTGTATGGCAAAGCATTTGTTGGCATCTTGGTGGTAGTGGTTGATAACGGTTTGCCGTGTCAGCTCGCTGACGCACATGATACAGTCGGCATGATCCATACCGTCTTTTTCAATGCTGTATACCGTTGGGTTGGCATGTCCTCTGGACCTGTCGAATTCCGTGGCATGTACGTGTATCACCAGAGGCTTTCCCGAAATTTGTTTCGCATGAATACCTGCGGGATAGGTAAGCCAGTCGTGTGCATGGATAATGTCATAGGTCTGTTGGCGCGCCACGACTCCCGCAACGATGGAGTAATTGTTGATTTCCTCCTGCAGGTTGTCCGGGTATCTGCCGGAGAACTCTATGGCTCCGATGTCATTTGTGCCAATATAACGGAAATCCGAATAGATATGATCCCGCAGGGCGTAATAGAGTTCCGGAGTCATCCGGTTGCCAAGTCGGCCAGTCAGCCAGTCTTTGTCAATGTCATGCCAGACTACAGGCACGTGGTTCATGGCAATGATGTCAAGGAAACTCTTGTCTTCATCGCCGTGTGGGGCGGGAAGGCAAAATGTGATGCTTACGTCTCCTTGTGCAGCGAGCCCTTTTGTCAGACCGTAGCTTGCCGTGCCAAGTCCGCCTAAAATATGTGGAGGGAATTCCCAACCGAACATTAATACCTTCATGTTTATCTGATTGGAATTATTGGTTCTGGTTAATGTTGTCAAGCAGGCGTATGGCCCTCAATATGGAGGCCACGTTCATCGCAAAAGAAACGGCACCCCTTCCGTGGAAAGGAGGATTCCCGTCGAAGAGTTCCGGAATGGAACCCAAATCATGGTAGAACAGCTCTTCCTCAAAAGTCACGAGTTGGCGTTCTATGAAACTCAGCCCACTCATTCTGTTTACCTTGAGATATGCTTCCAGATAGAATCCGGTAAGCCATGGCCATGCAGTCCCCTGATGGTATGCAGAGTCGCGCTCCCACTGGTTGCCTGCATATATAGGACAGTAACCTCCGCTTTTGGGGCTTAGTGAACGCAACCCTTTGCGTGTTACGAGTTCCTTGGTGCAGATGTCAAGTGTCCGTTTCTGCTGTTCGCGTGTCAGTGGGGAGTAGTCAAGTGCGACTGCGAAAATCATGTTGGGTCTGACTTCCCAGCTGACCATCTGCCCATCAACATAATCATACAGGTAGCCGCAGTCATTCACGAAAAGGTATTGGAAAGACCGCTGCACTTTCTCTGCAAGAACCATGATTTTGTTTGCTTCATCCTCTTTCTTGCTGTCTGTAAGTATGTTCGCATAGAAACGGAGGGCGTTGTACCACAGGGCATTGAATTCTACGATATATCCCGATCGTGGTATAATGGGCTGTCCGCAGTGAACGGAGTTCATCCATGTGACAGGCTTGTCGTGACCGTCAGTATAGAGAAGGCCGTTTTCCTGTATGGACAGGTTCTTGTGCTTGTCTTCAAGAATGAAAGTCATCAGTTTGCCGATCAGGTCTCCGTAAAGTTCGATAGCTCTGTTGCGGCTGGCCATCCTGTAATATTGTTGCAGACACCACAAAGCCCATAATATGACATCTGGATGTTCCGTTTCATAGATTTCAACATCAACGGGCGTGTCGTTGACAATTGACAACAGTGCTTTTGAAGCAGTCTTCATGTACAGTTCGAAAGTTTCGGTCTCCCCCAGAGACAATGTCAGTCCTGGCATGGAAACAAAGGAATCGCGTGCCCTGCATTTGAACCACGGGTAGCCTGCAATTATGTAGTTTTCGCCGCCCTTGTGGAGTCTGAACTGGTGTGCGGCATGGTACAGGCAGTTGTAGAAAGAGTCCATCGGTTCCGTATTGGTGGCGTCAATGTCCATGATATGTTTGAGATGACCGGGCTGTATTTCAGACACTCCGGCAGAGAAGCATATTGTCTCCCCCTTTTTTATCGGCATCTCAAAGTAGCCCGGGTGGTACAGGTCTTCATTGGACTCGTAGCCGCGTTCCCGTTCCCTCGGATAGTCCAGTCCCATATACCAATCGTCAACCTCGACAAAAGTTGTCTTCTTGTTCGTTTGCATGAAAATGTCCGGGTAGCCTTCATACAGGTTCATTCTGATGCCGTTTTTCACAGGTGTCTTCGTCTTATTGCAGACATCATTTTTGTGGGTAAACGTGCGCACGCTGCGATATGCAAGGAACGGGTGCAGTCTTAGGGTAGTTGCAGAGTGAGCGTCCAGTAGTGTGTACCGTATGATTACACGCGACTCGCTTCTCCTGAAATGGATTTCCTTTTGCAGGACGACTCCCCCCACCTTGTATATTGTGGTAGGGAATGATTTCCATTCGAAAGACCGTATGTATTTGTGACCGTTAGGACTGTAGTTGTTGCCTTGGTATTTGTGAACCGCGAGATTGAATTCCGCCCCATGTTGTATTATTGTCTCGTCAAGCGAAGACAACAAAACGTGCAACTCGTTGTCAAGCTCCGGTAGAGGCATTACGAGCAGGCCGTGATATTTGCGGATGTTACATCCGACTATGGTGGTACAGCAATATGCTCCAGTGTCGTTGGTACAGAGTATTTCGCGAGGCAACGACTCTTGCAGGTTAGTCATCCGGACTTTGTCGAAACTGATATATGCGGCCATAATTTGAATGAGTTAGGAATAGCTGTTTTTTATATATGCTCTCTGCACACAAATGTAAACAATTATTTTCAAACGCTTGCCAAATGAAGACGCTTTTATTGTAAAAAGAATGCAAATGCCGCATTGCATTGTTGCTTTTTGTGCGGAGAGTTGTACTTTGCCTGTGAGCCCAGCCGAAAAACATTTCTTTTCGCACGTGCATTATTATCGGATAAAAGGACGTAATTTTGCATGAAATGTTGAAATGCCGCATGAAACAAACAGAAGAATTGTCAGAGGACACTAGCCGGGTAACAGTCTTTTTGCATCTCTGCAAAAGGAAAAAAATATTTCTTGCAGTGGCGTGTGTTGTCCTGTCGGGCAGCCTGTTTTATGCCTTGTTATATCCGTTCTCTACAAAAGACGAGACAGCTTGCCTTTACATAGACAATGACGATGACATTGATTCCGTATATGCCAAAATCGAGAGAACTCTTAGCCCCGGCAGCATGTCAGCATTCAAGTTGCTTTCATCGTTGTTTTCCTACGGCAGCAACATACGCAGAGGGCGGTATGAAATATCCGCCAAGGCATCGGTGATTTCTGTTTTTCGCATATTGGGAGGTGGAAGACAGTCTCCGGTTCGCATTGTTGTTCCGCCAACGTGGACTAAGGAAATGGCTCTTGGACGTATTGCCGGAAAACTCATGACGGACTCCTCTTCATTGGTAAGGACATTCAACGATCCGGAGGTTTGCGGCAAATACAATCTGGATACAAACACGGTTGTATCAGTGCTGATACCTAACACCTATGAAGTATATTGGGACATCTCTCCTGAAGATTTCCTCAGAAAGATGTATAATGAAAGCAGAAAATTTTGGACAGAAGAACGTCTGGACAAGGCCAGAACAATGAACCTCAACACCAGAGAAGTCCTTACACTGGCTTCAATTGTTGACGCGGAGACTGCCAACAGCAAAGAGAAACCGATAATTGCCGGCGTGTATATCAACAGGCTGCGCAAGGGGATGCCGTTGCAGTCCTGTCCTACCGTGAAGTATGCTTTGGGCGAATTTGGATTGCACCGGGTATATGAAAAGATGCTGCGTACCCCCAGCCCTTACAATACCTACATTCATACAGGTCTGCCGCCAAGCCCTATAAGAATTCCTACGGTTGACGGTATAGATGCCGTTCTGAACTACACAAAGCACGATTTCCTGTATATGTGTGCCAAGGAAGACCTTTCGGGTACACACAATTTTGCCGCGTCATACAGCGAGCATAGTGTGAATGCCAGAAAGTATGCAAAAGCAATGGACAGACGGCGTATCAGGTAGTCAGGCTTTTACGGTCAACTCAACGGCAGAACAGCCAACGTTTGCCGATACGGGTGGGGCCAGTTTCCGAACTTGTATGCATACGGTGTCAATTGTGTCAAAGCTGTCGCATAGCTTTTGTGCGATTCCGTATGCCAAGTGCTCAAGAAGCCGTGAGC
>CAVHBF010000034.1:0-7293 GCA_963634195.1 Bacteroides thetaiotaomicron
TTTGCGCCCCTCTTTCATGGAGTTCTCGCGGCTTATGGCCATTGCCAGATTGTGATAAAGGGCTTCTTTGTTCAGCCCTTCTTTATCATAATCGTCTATAAGCTTAAGGATGAGAGAATTGAAGTCCGTCTCAGCCACACACACCGGTACTGCGCTCACGGAATAGGCCCCGCCGCCTACAGGCGTAATGTCAAAACCGACGGAATTGAACTGGTCGGTCAGCGAGTCCATAATGACGCTGCCGCTCAGGCTGAGCTGAATCAGGTTGGGGAACAGCAAAGTCTGGGAAACGCTTTTTCTGGAGTTGGCGTTGTCCATGAAGCTGTCGTACAGTATCCGCCTGTGGGCCCTGACAAAATCAATGACCATGAGCCCGGATTTCGCCGGAGTGACAATATACCTGCCGCCATACTGCACATAAACCCCGTCCTCTGTTCCGTTGTTTCCTGAGAAGCCAGGCTTCCGTCCGGCATTCTCTTCCCCGAAGCAGTCGGCGGGCGCAACGCTGTCGTGCGTTTCCGCACTCGGGGAGTTGTCCGTGTCCAATCCCTTGTACAGCATTTCCCACCCTTTTGCGCCGGAACGGTAAGAGGGTGTTTTCCTTCCGCTTTCAAAAGGATTGTACTCCACGTCACGCGACGGATGCGGTTCCGGCAAGTCTGTGTTCATTCGGAAAGACGGTATCGCCACTTCCTCTATACTGTCAAAGTCCATGCAAGGCACTGCATTGTATTTTGCCAGCGAGTCCTTTGTCGCCATCAGCAGCATCTGCCATATCGCATGGTCTTCCTCAAATTTTATCTTCGTCTTGGTGGGATGTATGTTTACGTCTATCTGCGACGGGTCCACGCTTAGCCTGATGAAAAAGGACACTTGCTTGTCCGGCGGTATGAGCCTGTCGAATGCGGCGGCAATGGCCTTGTTGAAGTAAGGATGCCTCATATAGCGTCCGTTCACGAACATGAACTGTCTGAAGCCTTTCGCCTTGGCACTCTGCGGTGTCCCTACAAAGCCGTCTATCTTCACGACACTCGTGTCCACAGACACCGGGAGCAGCTGTTTGTCATAGGCTTTGCCGAACAGTGCCGTGATGCGCTGTTTGAAGCTGCCGCTCTTCACGTCGGCACTGATATTGTCGTCTTTGTAGAACTTGAAGCCTGTCTGCGGGTTGATCAGGGCTACGCGCTCGAACTCCTGCATGATATTGTTGAGTTCCGTGGTGTTCGACTTCAGGAATCTCCGTCTGGCGGGAACATTGTAAAAGAGGTTGCGCACGATGAAGTTTGAGCCCTTCGCGCACTGCACCGGGTACTGTTCCATACATCTTGCCCCCTCCATGACAAGGTGCGTGCCCATCTCGTCACCCTCCACGCGGGTCTGCAGCTCTACCTGCGACACGGCCGTTATCGAGGCCAGTGCCTCGCCCCTGAATCCCATGGTATGCAGGCAGAACAGGTCTTCCGCGCGCAGGATTTTTGACGTGGCATGTCTCTCAAACGCCAGACGCGCGTCTGTCTCCGTCATCCCTTTGCCGTTGTCAACGACCTGAATGCAGGTCTTGCCGGCATCCGTGACCCACAGTTCAATGTTTGAGGCCTCTGCGTCGATGGCGTTTTCAAGAAGTTCCTTGACCACCGACGACGGACGTTGCACAACCTCCCCGGCGGCAATCTGGTTTGCCACACTGTCCGGCAAGAGATGGATGATATCTGACATTTTGAACCTTGTTGTAATGTATGTTGGACGACTGTGCTGCCCCTGGCTTTATTTCCCGTCCAGATACTGGAACGGCACCTCGCGCCTTTTCGTCGCTTTGAGGACTTTGTCGGCGGGTTTGTCACGCCATACGAATACATCGTCCTTGTCCTTTGGCCTCATGTAGTCAAACCAAGCGAAGTTCTCCAGATACATCAGGTTGTCCGTCACGAATGTCATCGGATAGAACACCCCTTCCGACTCCGCCGTCCAGACACTGCGGAGCTTCCTGTCCCTCATATACATCTTCATCACGCTGGTTTCCGTGTGGTTCATCGCCACAACCACGGTGTCCTTTGCTTTGTCATCCAGCTGGAAATAGTTGGCTTTGACGTTCTGGTGGGCTTCGCAACGCTCAAGCTGCCCGGCGTTGAAATACATGTGCATCTCCTTGCCCGCTATCTGGTTGAAATGCACCGAGTCCAGCTGCTCGCAGAGCAGGGCCTGGTTGATGACCCTGATGCTGTCTATTGTGGAATCGTTGAAAAAGGAGTGTATCTCTTCGCCTATGATCTGCTGGCGGGCGTTCCACACGACAGGGTTGCCGTAAAGCGACAGCACCCTCGTTCTGGAATTGAACGACAACGAGTCCGCCACGCTTTGGACATCCGTCCTGAAAGAACGCGAGTGATAGTACCCGCTCACTATCCTGTACACGCTGTCGGTGTCCAGACAATAGCTTTCCATCTTAAGTGTGTCGGCATGGAGAAACAGCGTGTCGGCCTCCGTGTAGTTTTTCACCAAAGCCTTGCCGTAGGAAAGGCAATACCCGGTACTGTCGTTGTAGTGGCAATATTCGCCCGTCAGGATTGTCTTGTTCGGTTCGTCGTTGTACACAAAGTCGCCGAAGCCCTCGGCCACACGGCTGTCCTTGTCAAACACGATTGAATCCGCCACCATTTTGCCCCCGCCGTTCACTACCACCGAGCGTTCCAGCAGCACCGCCTTGTTCGTCTCCGTGTTGAAGAAACCGTTTTCGGTATATATGCGGGTCTGCCCGTTCACGACGTTCGATCGGCCTTTTGTCTGGGCGTCTTTCGTCACCACATTATAATACAGCGTGTCGGTGCGCATGTTGTAGTTGTCGCTCTTCAGTTCCACGTTGTAGTTGAACACTGCCTGCCTGCTGTGTGCGTCATACTGTCCCCAGTCGGATGTCAGGGTGTCACCCCCGTCAATCAGTTCGCCGCCCTCAAAGAAATACCCCATGCTGTACAGGCGGTCATAGTCCAGCGAGTCCGTGTACAGCCTGGAGCCTCCATGTTTCAGCACGACCCCACGGTGCGTCTGGCTGCGCGCCTGTGCCACCTGCGAATTGCCGTCATAGAACAAATACTCGCACTTCAGGGAAAGGGTGTCCCCTTGGAACATCCTGACATTGTCGAAGGCCTTGAATGAATTGCTGTCCTTGAAGAAATTGGCACTGTCGCATTTCAGTACCGTGCCGTCATGGAAGAACTCCACATGACCTATGAATATCTGCACTCCGGGCAGCGCACTCTCGTTGTATACAACCGAGTCTGCATGACGCACCACGATATCTCCGCCTTTGGGGCGCGCTTTCCTGTCGGCGGCGGCAACATTCCCGCTTTGCGGCAGGGGCAGGTATGCGGCACCGTCCAGCGAGCACATGGCAAACAAGAGAAAAACAAGCATTGCCAAGACCCTTGTTTTTCTCCCGCATCGTGTCAACATTCCATACACCACCTTCTTTCCCATGGAAACAGCGTGCCGAATCATGTCTTCAGCCAGTCGTATTTGTAGCCGGTCTTCTTCCAGCTGTCCTTGATGCTTATGTATGTGGTCTTTATCTTTTTTCTGATCCAGTTTTCAATAATCTCCTCGTCTTTCTTTTCCTTGACGATTTCCGTAAGCAGCTTGAAGTCATCCGTCGCGTCGGCCTTGTGCTCCGGTATCTTGTTCTTCAGCTTCACAATCGCACATACTTTCATGCCGCTGGCATCCATCACGAAAGCTTTCGAAACCTCGCCTACGCCAAGGCCCTCCACGACTTTTGCCACGTCCTGGTGCTTATAGTGGAGGTCTTCCATATTGTACCTTGAGGACTGGGAACCCGTAACAGGATCCGTATACGCCATTATCCCGCGGTTGTTCCTCGTGTCCTTGTCCTCCGAAAACAGCAGGACGGCTTTCTCAAAGTCAATTTTGCCTGCCCGTATCTCCGACACTACGCTGTCCAGCCTTGACAGGGTCTTCTCCAGTTCTTCGTCAGACACCTCGGGCCTTCTCAGAATATGGCGGCAGTTTATCTTGTCGCCCCTTCTTTCTATCAGCTGTATTATATGGTAGCCATACTCTGTCTTGACCACCTTTGAGACGGTTTTGGGGTCGGTCAGCGAAAATGCCACCCTTGAAAATTCCGGCACCAGATCCGCACGGCCCATGAAACCCAGTTCCCCGCCTCTGGAACTGGATGCGTCGGCGGAATAAAGACGCGCAAGAGTCGAAAAGGACTCGCCTTTCTTCACCCTGTCGGCATATTCCACCAGTTCCGCCTTGACACGCTCTATCTCGTCCTGTGACACATAGGGGCTCTCCGTTATTATCTGTACCTCGACCTGTGTCGGGACTGTGGGAAGGCTGTCCGTGGGGATGTCCTTGAAGTAACGCCTCACCTCCGCAGGGGTAACATTGTCGTCACCTGTTATCTTGGAACGCACCTGATATATCTTGGACTGCTCTATATACGACTTGGTCAGCTGTGCCTTCAGCTCCTTTATGGACTGGTTCCTGTATTCCGCAAGAGCCTCTTCCGACCCCACCTGGTCCACCAGTCTCTGCAGCTCCTCTTCAACCCTGCCGGCCACGTCCGAAGCCGACACTTCTATACTGTCAAGCTCCGCCTGGTGCAGAAACAGTTTCTGGATCGCCAGCTGCTCCGGTATCGTCACATACGGATCTCCCTTGATGGGGGTGCGGTCAAACTCGGACTGCAGGCGTATCCACTCCACATCGGATTTCAGAATGGGCTCGCCGCCAACAACCCATGCCACCTCGTCCAGCACATTGGTCTGTGCCATGAGCTGCGGAAACGACAGCAAAGCCGCGCAAAACAAAAAAATGTATCTCCGTTTCTTCATAATGGTCTATGTCTATCAATCATGGTCGTTAACCGTGGACAGCACGCTCCCGTCAACAGTATACCCGTATTTCTTGCGCAACAGGGCTACCCAGTTCTGTTCCTGGAAATTCTGGTAGTCCGACAAGACGGAGTTCCTCACGTCCACAACGTTCTTGGGTTGCTTTACCTTCTTGCCTGCCACCCCGTAGTACGGGAACAGCCGGTTTTCTTTCACCTTGTCAACCGTCTTGAACACCTCCTTGTCCACTATCCGGTTGTCGCCGGCCTTGTATACGCCGAAATGGACATTCACGGCTTTCAGCGAGTCTTCCGGCAACCGCTCCTTCAGCAGCTCCAACCCCTCGTCCGCCTTGCATTTCTTCAGTATCTTCGTCATCGCCGACAGCATCTTCTTACTGCGTGCCTTGATCACATAACCCCGGAAGCGGGGACTCTCCCACCTGTATCTGTGCCTGTTCCTGTCAAAGAATTTCTCAAGTCCGCTTTCGTCATCCACGGCTTTTTGCCACACCATCCTGTTTGTCGCCTCGTAGAGCAGCAGACCGTCGTGATACTCCGCCAGAAGATACTTCAGCGAGGGGTCTTGCTTTTCCGCCTTGGCCTGTATTTTCAGCAGCACGTCTTCGCGTGAGAGTGTCCCGCCGCTCTCTTTCACCATACGGTTGATCTCGTGTTCGGCGGCATCCTCTCTCAGACCGCGGGCATTGAGGTTGTCCAGGATGTCCGTGCGCATTTCCGCAAAGCTCCCGAACGGTTTCCTGCCGTGCATATATATAATGTGGTATCCTACGGGGGAAGCAAACGGGCGGCAGTAGCGTCCGGGACTGAGAGCATATACTGTATCCCTGAACTCCGGCATCATCTGCGACGGCCCTATCCAGGCAAGCTTGCCGCCGGCTTCTGCCGTGTGTTTGTCTTGCGAGAAACGAAGTGCCAGATCGGCAAAATCCGCTCCAGCGTCAAGTGCGCGGCACAGTGAATCCGCCCTCGCCTTCTGCGATTCGGCAAAGTCCTCGCTGGAGTTCTGCGGAACACGCAGCAGTATGTGTGACAGCAGGACCACATCCGAGTCACCCACGCTTTCCTTCACCGCATCATACACCATCAGGGCAACGGAATCCGCATACACCGAGTCGTACACATACGAGCGCAGCTGGGCATCGCGGTAGAAACGGTATTCCTTGCGGAACGAAGAGAGGGTGTCGAGTTTTGCGTCAAGAGCCGCGCGCACCTTCAGGCGGTAGTCCACAAACAAGTCCACGTACTTCCGTATCTCGTCCTTTGCAGTGACCTTTCCGCCCGCACTGTTTTTGTTCAGCGAATACTCGAATTCCGAGCGGGGCACGTCACGCCCCGCCACAGTCATGAGCACCGGGTCGTTCTGGGCATACAGACACACCGCCGCAAAGGCGGAGAGCAACAGGGCAACAACCTTCTTCCTTACCATATCCGGGGGTTTGTTCCAACAGTCCTGACCCTGTCCCGGATCAGTCCGGGCGGCTGTAGTTTGGGGCCTCGCTCGTTATCGTGATGTCATGCGGATGGCTCTCAAGCACGCCCGCATTGGTTATGCGGGTAAACTTGGCATTGTGGAGCAGCTCTATCGTGGATGCCCCACAGTACCCCATGCCCGAACGCAGACCGCCCACCAGCTGGTAGATGACCTCCTGCACGGTGCCTTTGTACGGCACGCGGCCGGCGATGCCCTCTGGCACGAGTTTCTTGGTCTCAACCACACCGCTCTGGAAATAGCGGTCTTTGCTGCCGTTTTCCATCGCCTCAAGCGAACCCATGCCGCGGTAGGTCTTGAATTTCCTGCCGTTGAGAATGATTGTCTCGCCCGGTGACTCTTCCGTTCCGGCCACGAGCGAACCAATCATGACACAGTCGCCTCCGGCAGCGAGGGCCTTCACGACGTCACCGCTGTAGCGCAAACCGCCGTCGGCAATCATCGGCACGCCCGTACCGCTGAGGGCCTGGGCCACGTCGTATATGGCCGACAGCTGGGGCACGCCCACGCCGGCAACCACCCTCGTGGTGCATATGCTGCCCGGGCCGATTCCGACCTTTACGGAATCCGCGCCGGCTTCAACAAGCATTCTGGCGGCCTCTCCCGTGGCGACGTTGCCTACCACGATGTCCACGCCCGTGAAATTCTTCTTGGCTTCCTTCACCTTGTCTATCACGCCCTTGGAATGACCGTGGGCGGTGTCTATGACGATGGCGTCGGCACCCGCCTTTATCAGTGCCTCCATGCGCAGCAGGGTATCGTCAGTCACACCCACGCCGGCGGCGACCCTCAGACGCCCCTTTTCATCCTTGCAGGCCATCGGCTTGTCCTTGGCCTTGGTGATGTCCTTGTAGGTTATGAGACCTATCAGCCTGCCGTCCTTGCCGACTACCGGCAATTTCTCTATCTTGTTTTCCTGCAGGAT
>CAVHBF010000034.1:7303-7854 GCA_963634195.1 Bacteroides thetaiotaomicron
GGTCTGTCGTGACAAGGTTTTCCGATGACATGACCTCGTCTATCAGCTTGCTCGTGTCAAGCTCGAAACGCAAGTCCCTGTTGGTGACGATTCCCACGAGATGCCTGTCGTTGTCCACCACGGGTATTCCGCCTATGTGGTATTCGCTCATCAGTGCCAGCGCGTCGCCGACAGTCTTGCCGCGCTGTATCGTCACGGGATCGTAAATCATGCCGTTTTCCGCACGCTTCACGATTGCCACCTGCCGGGCCTGCTCCTCTATCGACATATTCTTGTGGATCACCCCAATGCCTCCCTCGCGGGCTATGGCTATGGCCATCGTGGCTTCCGTGACGGTATCCATCGCCGCCGTGACAAACGGGATGTTGAGGTTTATGTTGCGTGAAAAGCGCGTGTTGAGCTTCACCATGCGCGGCAACACTTCCGAGTAGGCGGGAATAAGCAACACGTCATCATACGTCAGACCGTCTGACACAACTTTGTCTTCTATAAACGATTTCATTTGTCTGTCCTCAAAATATTATATTTCGGCAAAATTACCTCTTTCTTTC
>CAVHBF010000034.1:7864-16510 GCA_963634195.1 Bacteroides thetaiotaomicron
TATACTTTTTTTAATCGTTCACAGCCTGACGGCAACGCGCGCTCAGTTGGCATTGTCCGACATGTACTTTATCCGTACAAGTCTTATTTCCTCCTCCGAAAAATCGCCGCCCAACTCGTTTACGGCAGTCTCTATGTCGTCCGTCTCCGTTTCATCGAAATAGTCGCATATCTCGTCCACTTTGTCCTCGTCCATTATCTCATTGAGGAAATAGTCAATGTTGATCTTCGTGCCGGAATACACGATGGCCTCTATCTCGCTGAGCAGGTCGGAAAACGCCAGCCTGTTGGTCTCCGCGAAGTCGTCCAGATCCACTTTCCGGTCTATGTTCTGTATGATGGAGATGCGGAATTTGGACTTGACGTTGGGCAGCGTGTAGCAGCGGAAGTCCTCCGGGCGTTCTATCTCGTTCTCCTCGCAGTACTTCCTGATCACCTCGCAGAATTCCTTTCCGTATTTTTTCACCTTGCCCTGCCCCACTCCGGGAATATTGAGCAGTTCCTCGCTCGTGACGGGATAGGTGGTGGCCATGGCCGACAGCGAGGAGTCCTGGAAAATCACGTATGGCGGTTTCTTTATCTCCTCCGCCTTTTCCTTGCGCAGCTCCACCAGCATCTGGTACAGCGTGTCGTCCACCGCCCCGCAGCCGCTCTCCATGCCGGCAATCTCGTCGTCGCCGTCGTCGTCAGCGTCATTGCTGATCACGAACGAGGTGGGGCTTTCCATGAACTTGCGGCCCTTGGGGGTTATCCTCAGGGCTCCCTTGTTTTTCTTGTCCTTATCAAGATACTCCGCAAGGATCGCGTTCCTCACCACCGACTGCCACATCGACTGGCTGTCGTCCTCGCCGACACCGAAAAGGTCCAAATCGGCATGACCACACTCTGAAATCTTGTCGGTCTCCCTCCCGAGAAGGATGTCGATTATATGGTTTTCCGCAAAGCCTTCCTTCACGGCATGCACAACTTTAAGAAGATTGCACAGTTTTTCTTTTGCTTCCACTTTTGCGTTTTTGTTGTTACAGTTATCACAATTACAGCAGTTGTCTCTATCGTATTCTTCCCCGAAATAATGGAGAAGGAATTTTCTTCTGCAGCCGGTCGACTCCGCATACATGGCCGTCTCCTTCAGTAGCAGGCGTCCTATCTCCTGCTCCTGGCTCGACTTGTCTTCAATGAACTTCCCCAGCTTCTGCAGGTCCTTGCTCGAATAGAACATCAGGCAGTGTCCCTCACCGCCGTCACGGCCGGCCCGGCCGGTTTCCTGATAATAGCCCTCTATGCTCTTGGGTATGTCGTAATGTATCACGAACCTCACGTCGGGCTTGTCTATGCCCATACCGAAAGCCACCGTGGCCACAATCACGCTGACGTTTTCCATGAGGAAATCGTCCTGTGTCCTTGAACGTTCGTGCGACTCCAGCCCCGCATGATACGGTGCGGCCTTTATGTTGTTGGCCTGGAGCACCTGGGCAAGACGTTCCACCTCCTTGCGGCTCAGACAGTACACTATGCCACTCTTGTGGGGATGAGAGGCGATGAACTTCACCACGGCCCTGTCCACGTCCTTGGTCTTGGGCCGCACCTCATAGTACAGGTTGGGACGGTTGAACGAGCTTCTGAAGACCATCACATCGCTCATGCCGAGATTTCTCTTGATGTCAGCCCCCACCTTTTCCGTGGCCGTCGAGGTGAGCGCAACGATGGGCGGACGCTCAGACAGTGCCGCCTGCATCACGGCCAGCCTCTCCAACAGTGCCGCCGCCCTGCGCCCGGCCTCCGCATGACAAGGAGGGGTGCCGGCCTTGCCAAGACGCGCGGTTGCCTCCTTCAGGGACAGCGCGGTCTCACCGCTTCCAAAAATTCCGCTTTGGCAAAGCGAAGAGAAATACTCCGCCCACTGTTCCTCGGACAGTTCGGTGTCCAGTGCCGCCAGCATCGACCGCAGGCCGCTGACCGCAAGCCCGTCATGAAGCAACGCGTCCCTCACGTCAGCCGGCAGTGCCAGAAACCGTACTGCCTCGTCATTAGACACGCCTTTTTTCCTGAGGGCTATGAAATTTACCGATGGACGGATGTTCCTGTAGTCTGCCCTGAAATCGTGTCCCCACTCCGAGATGCAGTGAGCCTCGTCCACAGCATAGAACGAAATGACCACCTGCGAGAAAAAATCCAGATTCGACGGCTTGGCGAGGGTTTCCGGAGCCACATACAGCAGCTTCGTCCGGCCCTCCAGCACGTCTTGCTGGACTCCGGCAAGCTCCGTGCGCGACAGGGTGGAGTTCATGAAATGCGCCACGCAGTCCTCTTCAACGGTACTGCGCAGGGCGTCCACCTGGTTCTTCATCAGCGAGATGAGCGGCGAAATCACTATGGCCGTCCCGTCTTCCATAAGCGCGGGCAGCTGGTAGCACAGGGACTTGCCGCCGCCGGTGGGCATCAGCACAAAGGTATCGCGGCCCTGCAAGACGCTCTTGACGACACTTTCCTGGTCGCCCTTGAACTTTTCAAAGCCGAAATACCGCTTCAGGCAGTCATAAATACCCTTGTCTGAAATCATGTTCCTTTTTTAATCATCCCCCGGCATACACTGTCGGCATACAGCCGCGCCGATACAATAACAAAGTTATAACAAGATTTTCAAATACTAAAAGAAACAACGCCAAAAATATCACGCCGCCGGAAAAAACGGGAAAAACCGTACCGCAGCCGCCCCGGCTCTCACGGAGACACCGCGGCAGACGAGTCCCGGGGCAGACTGAACACATTCATGCGCCCCATGCGCATGCTGCGCAGCGAGCCGCGCTCCACAAGCGTTTTCAGCATACGGGCGGCATAGGACTCCGAACAGCCCGCCTCGTCTGCGAAGCCGCGCACGGAAAACACGCTCTGCCGCCCCGCCAATACAGCGGCCGCATCGGCGGCTTCTTCCGGCGACAGCGACGTGTTGCCGCGCACCCAACCCGACAGGGGCTTGTACACCACGCCGTCAAACCGTGCCATGAACCCGCGCTTGGGTCTGAACGACACCACGCACCGCGCATTGCTCACCATAGAATTGCCGCTCCTGCTCAACGTGACCTTGCCTTTCACCTCGGGCACCAGATAGCCCAGTCCCGGCAACTCCACCGAGTGGCCGAGCACCATCATGTTGCCCGCCACCTCGGCCAGGGCATTCAACACCGCCAGTACCTGGCTGCGCGACACGCTGCGGTTGTCTACCATCATGTCCGCCAGACTCTCCGCGCCAATGCGCCCCGCGTCGACAGCCTTGGCATAGACCACACCCGCTCCGCGCAGGACTCCGCCCGCTTCCTTCAGCCTGCATCTGATAACTTTCATAATTCCACACAATTAAAAGGTTTGACTAAAAATAATCCCGTGCCAGCAAAAAATTCTGTTGAGCTGACAAAAAATTCTGTTGAGCAAAATTACTCCCGCCGCCCGAAACGGATTTCCGCACCGGGCGGAACGGATGTCCGTTTCCGCCGGAATGCGATTGGGTTTCGGGCGAAACGCATCGGGGAGAACAACAAAAAATTTTGTCGCGTCAACATTTTTCAACGCTCTGAAGGCTTCGCTGCGTTGTCATGTGCAACACCGTCGCGCACGGGAGGGAAAATGTCCCTTTTCCGCGCGGCGGGCACGTCCTCTTGCCTCCTCCGGTTTTCCGCTGCAGCCGGACTTTCCGGCAGACCGGAAGCAGACAGCCCGGGAGAGGGTTGCAGGATGAGACGGAAAGTGATGAGACGAAAAGTGCGGTTTGCGTACGCGATACGCACGCAAACGGTGGCGGATGCCGGAAAAATGTAAAAAGAAAAAGGGGCAGCGAAAAATTCGCTGCCCCTTGTGACACCGTAGGGATTCAAACCCTAAACCTTCTGATCCGTAGTCAGATGCTCTATTCAGTTGAGCTACGGTGCCTCGTCTTGCATTTTCAAATGCGAGTGCAAAGGTAGTCCTTTATTTTGTTTCCGCCAAGGCATTCCCGTGTTTTTTTGCGTGAGCGCGCGTGATTTTTCCGTTTTGCCCGAAAACAGCGCGTTTTGCTCTTGCATTGCGCTCCCCTGCACGACGAAAACGCGCAAAGGATGCCGCAGCCGACCGGTCGGCTGCGGCATCCTTTGCGCGTTTGTTGTCCCTAACGCCTTTCACGGGCGGAATGGGGAACAGCGGGTCATTTTCCCGCCGTCTGCTCCGCGATGAACGCCTCCATCTGCGGGAACGCCGCCTCCACGCACTTGGTCAGTTTCAGCTGGTTGCGGCTTCTCACGAGGTTGTGCTCCGGGTATTTGCAGTGGAAATAGACATCTCCGTTTATATAGTCGGCAATGAAGCGCACCAGAGTCATATACGGGAACAGAGCCGTGGCGAACGGCAGGTTTTCTATTTCTATCGGCGTGATGAAGCTCGCCGCACCCTTGAGATAACCTTTGGTGAACGACTTGAAGATTTCGAAGTTGAAGCCCACCTTCGACAGGTCGGGATCATCCTCCACCGTGGTGTTTGCCGCCGAGCGCAGGAAGTCGCCGAAGTCGGAGAATATGAACGAGGGCATCACCGTGTCGAGGTCTATGACGCACAGCACGTTGTCGTCCTTGTCGAAGAGTATGTTGTCCACCTTGGTGTCGCAGTGGCATATGCGCTTGGGGAGTTTGCCCTCGCGGTACAGGCGTTCCGCCTTGCAGTATTCGTCAGCACGTTCAAAAATCTCCGAAAGTATCTGTTTCACCTCCGGGTCATCGGCCCTGCCGCTCCTGTTTTCGGCCACGGCATCCCGGAGCTGCTGCAGACGGAACTCCATGTTGTGGAAATCCTTTATCGTCTCGCCGAGCTTCACGGGAATGTCCGCGAGCGAAGCCTGGAAGCCGGCGAACGTCTCGCCCACCACATAGGCACTCTCCAGACTGACGCCGGTCTTCGTGACGCAGTCCGCTATGCAGACCATCATGCGCCAGTACTTCTCCCCGTCGAAATAATACATCTTGCCGTCATTTGCCGGTATGAACTGCAGCACCTTGCGGTCTATGTCCTTTTCGCCGGCGGCAACCAGTTTCTTGCGTATATGGCCGGTGACCTCCACTATGTTGTTCATCAGCAAGTCTATGTCGGGGAACACCGACACGTTGACGTTCTGGAGGATGTAGTCGGTTGTGTCGCCTTCTGTCGTCACCTTGTAGGTGGAGTTGATGAGACCGCCGCCAAAGGGCGCGATGTCTTTGATGACGCCGCTGACGGCAAATTGGGATACGATGTTTTTCAAATCCATGATTATGTCCTTTTTGTGTAATATTTCTTTGTGCGTGTGTCAGACTATTGTCGGCAAATATAACAAAAAGTTTGTTCCCGTCAAGTTTTTATGGAGGTAATTCGCCTTTGCAGGGTCGCAAACATAAAACCTTGCCGCCATATTCCCGTTTCCGTCCGTGTTCAGCGGGCAGACTGCCCAAGGGTGCCGCGATACCATTCGAACAGTCGCGCCACGCCTTCGCCTATGTCCACCCTGTGCTTCCACCCGAGTCGGTGGAGTTTGGTGACATCGGTCAGTTTCCGCATCGTGCCGTCGGGCTTTGAGGAATCGAAGACCGTCTTGCCAGTGAAGCCCACCGTCTCCGCCACAAGCCGCGTCAGTTCCCTGATGGATATCTCCTTTCCCGTGCCCACGTTTATATGGCAGTTCCTTATCTCCCCCAGCGACGGCAGTGCGCCTCCCCGCCCTTCCGACCGGTTGCGGTTTACAGCGGAACCCGTCTCCGCCCCGTAGTGTACCGACGAGTATTTCTCCATGCCTATTATGTCGGCGAAATCCACGTTGAGCAGCAGATACACGGAAGCGTCGGCCATGTCCTCCGACCACAGGAACTCGCGCAGCGGCGTTCCTGTACCCCACAGCGTGACCTCGTTGTCACGGATGCCGTATTTTGACAGGACTTCCAGAATCTTCTCCCTGCCGGCACTTCCGTCCACGCCTTCCACCATGCGGCAGTCCAGATCTCTCCTTACCGCGTCCCAGTCGCCGTCATGAATCAGCTTTGACAGATAGACCTTGCGCATTATCGCGGGCATGACGTGGGAATTCTCCAGATGGAAGTTGTCGTTGGGCCCGTAGAGGTTGGTAGGCATCACGGCTATGTAGTTGGTGCCGTACTGGAGGTTGTAGGACTCGCACATCTTCAGCCCGGCTATCTTGGCTATCGCGTACTCCTCGTTGGTGTATTCCAGCCCCGACGTGAGCAGGCAGTCCTCCCTCATGGGCTGCGGCGCGTCTTTGGGGTAGATGCACGTGGAACCGAGGAACAGCAGTTTGGCAACCCCGTGATTGTAGGCTTCGGAGATCACGTTGCACTGTATTTTCATGTTTTCCATGATGAAGTCGGCCCTGTACAGGGAATTGGCCATGATGCCGCCCACGAAAGCCGCCGCCAGCACCACGGCCTCCGGCCGCTCCTCGTCAAAGAATTTCCTTACCGCGCGCTGGTCTGTCAGGTCAAGTTGCGCATGACTGCGCCCCACGAGGTTGGCATATCCCCTGCCAAGCAGGTTGTTCCATATCGCGGAGCCCACAAGCCCCTTGTGACCCGCAACAAAGATTTTGGTGTCCTTTTCCAGCATTTGTTCAGATTTTGTTTCGTTTCCCGCACAGGCAGTAGCACGCGTAGGCCAGCACCACGGCGAAACAGCCGCACGGCACGAAATAGCTCGCATAGATGCCGAAGCGGTCGGAGACCATACCCATGACGGGAGTTATCAGAGCCCCGCCAAGAATCGACATTATCAGTACGCTCGCCCCGATTTTGGAGTCTTCGGGATTTTCTGTTTTCAGCACGCTCTCCAGAGCCACGGCGTAGATGGTGGGGAACATCATGCTCATGAACACGCTCACGCATACCAGTGCGGCAACGAGAAACCATCCCGTGCCCTCTCCCGCCGCAACGCCGGCGGCACACAGCAGTGATGCCGCCCCGCTGAAAGCCAGCAGCCTGACAGGGCTGAAATACTTCATCAGCCACGTATACACGAAGCGCGACAGGCAGAAGCCCACCATGCTGTAGAGGAAACAGGTGGAGGCCTCCGCTTCCCTTACCCCCAGTTCCTGCATCACTATGCGTATGGTGAACGACCACACGCATATCTGCGCCCCGATGTAGAAGAACTGCGCCACTACCCCGTAGGCGAATTTCCTGTTGCCGGACAGGCGGCGGAACACAACCGGCAGGCGGCTGCCGGCTGCCGCCGCATCGCGCCCCTGCGGCATTCTGGAGAAGACCATGGCCACCATGATGACCAGCAGCACAACACCCAGAAACGCGTAAGTCCCCGAAACGGAATACAGCGACAGGTCGTCCAGAATGAAGTGCTTGCTCATCAGAATGCCGACAATGCTGCCCATGGGGTTGAACGACTGGGCTATGTTGAGCCTGCGGGTGGCCGTCTCGGGCGATCCCATCGACATTATATAAGGATTGGCCGTCGTCTCCAGCACAGAGCAGCCGGAGGCCATGATGTATATGGCCACCAGATAGAACGCATAGCTTGCCGCCTTTGCCGCGGGCAGGAACAGCAGCGCACCCAAGGCATACAGCCCCAGTCCCGTCAGCACGCCGCACTTGAAGCTGTAGCGTTTTATCAGCATCGCGGCGGGCAGGGCCACACAGAAGTAAGCCCCGTAGAACGCCAGCTGTATGAAACTCGTCTGAGTGTCGGTCATGTCCATGATGTTGCGGAACGCCGCCAGCAGCGTGTCGGTCATGTTGTTGGCGAGCCCCCACCAGAAAAACAGGCTCGTGACGAGAACAAACGGCAGAAAGAGTTTCTTCTCTATGACACGTTCCCGTCCGCCACGGGCATCAGGCCGCCCTGCGGAATATGTCTTTTCGTCTGTCATGATTTGTACACTTGTATCATAGCTTTATCTTACGCGGTTGCGGGCAGGGCGTATGCACGCCGACAGGCGCAAGGCTAATTTTGCGCCGCACCGGCAGCGGAATCCCCGCCACACCCTTTTGCTTATTTCACCACACCCTTTTCGAGATATTCCGCCAGGTTGGTGCGCACTTTCGCCGCTGCGCCCTCGGCGGCCACCTTTGCCATGTCGGCCTCCACCATGATGCCCACGAGCTCCTCGAAACTCGTTTTGCCGGGATTCCATCCCAACTTGGCTTTCGCCTTTGTGGGATCGCCCCACAGGTTCACCACGTCGGTAGGTCTGTAAAAGTCCTTGCTCACGGCAACGAGCGTCTTGCCGACCAGATCTTCGGGACCGCCGACACACACACCCTTCTCGTCAAGGCCTTCGCCATAAAATTCCAGTTCCACGCCGGCGTGCCGGAACGCATGATAACAGAATTCCCTCACACTGTGCTGCACGCCGGTGGCTATCACGAAATCCTCGGGTGTCTTGTGCTGGAGAATCAGCCACATGCACTCCACATAGTCCTTTGCGTAGCCCCAGTCCCTGAGCGACGACAGGTTGCCCAGATACAGGACATCCTGCAGCCCCTGCACGATGCGTGCCACCGCAAGGGTTATCTTGCGCGTCACGAAAGTCTCCCCCCTGCGCTCCGACTCGTGGTTGAACAAGATGCCCGAGCAGCAGAACATACCGTAGGCCTCGCGGTATTCCTTCACTATCCAGAAGCCATAGAGC
>CAVHBF010000034.1:16520-17390 GCA_963634195.1 Bacteroides thetaiotaomicron
CCATAGAGCTTCGCAACGGCATAGGGCGAGTAAGGGTGGAACAGCGTGTTTTCGTTCTGCGGCACCTGTTCCACTTTCCCGTAGAGTTCGGAAGTGCTCGCCTGATACACCCTGCACGTGTTCTCCAGATGGCAGGCCCTGACAGCCTCCAGAATACGCAGCACCCCGACAGCGTCGACATCGGCCGTGTATTCCGGCGAATCAAAGCTGACCTGCACATGGCTCTGTGCCGCCAGATTGTATATTTCATCGGGGCGCACCGTGTCCACCACCTTCACGATAGACATTGAGTCGCCCATGTCGGCATAATGCAGATGGAAATTCCTCTTGCCCTCAAGATGGGCAATGCGCTCACGGTAGTCCACGCTGGAACGCCTGATTATGCCATGCACGTCGTAACCCTTGCCGAGCAGGAATTCCGCGAGATAGGAACCGTCCTGGCCCGTCACGCCCGTGATGAGCGCCGTCTTCAGTTCCTTGACATTGACAGGAGCCTTGCCGTCCGGGGGAAGCGTTGGAGTCCTGCGTCTTCCGAGCGAGGTCAGACTCCGGGTGATGTCCACATCCAGAGCCTTGTTGAGCAAGGCGATGGACTCCTTGCTGAAACCGTTGTGTCCCGTGAGCCAGCGGCTGATTGACGTTTCGCTCTTGTCAACCATTTTGGCCAAGTCCCTCTGGGAAAGCCCGCGGCTGTTCAGAATTCTGTTAAGGTTAGATGCAATAAACGTGTTAAGCCTGTTTTTTTCTTCGCGTTTCATAGAATATCCATTTTGCCGTTTGGCTACAAAATTACACAATCGCTCACAGCGAGCAGCATTTTGCAGTAAAATATTTTACAACAACTTTATCTTTTTTTACAAACTATACATA
>CAVHBF010000035.1:0-17049 GCA_963634195.1 Bacteroides thetaiotaomicron
TTCAGGCTCACCAGATCCAGCCAGCCGCAACGGCGGTTGCGCCCCGTGACGGCGCCGAACTCGTGGCCGACCTCACGGATATGGTCGCCGACCCCGTCGAACAGTTCAACGGGGAAAGGACCCGACCCGACACGGGTGCTGTATGCCTTGAAGACCCCGAATACGTCGGCAATCCTGTTGGGGGCAACTCCCAGTCCGGTGCATACACCTCCCGTTGTGGTGGAAGACGACGAAACCATGGGATAGGTGCCGTGGTCAATGTCGAGCATGGTGCCCTGTGCGCCTTCGGCAAGCACGCTCTTGCCTTCGGCGAGATATCTGTTGATTTCCATCTCCGAGTCCGTCAGCCGGAACGAGCGCATGTATTCCACGCCCTCGAGCCAGGTCTTCTCCTCTTGCGCGATGTCGTATTCGTAGCCGAAATCCCGCAGTATCCGTTCGTGGCGTGCCTTGAGGGCCTCGTATTTCCCCTCGAAGCCGTCAAGTATATCACCGACCCTGAGACCTGTACGGGCGGCCTTGTCGCTGTAGGTGGGACCAATGCCCTTGCCGGTGGTGCCGATCTTGCTTTTCCCCTTGAGCGTTTCATAGGCCCGGTCAAGCGCGCGGTGGGTGGGCAGGATGAGGTGTGCGCGTTTGCTGATGTGCAGCCTGTCCCCGAGGGGATATCCGGCGTCTTCAAGTTCCTTTGCCTCGAGCATGAAGAGGTCCGGGGCAATGACACAGCCATTGCCTATGATGTTGATTTTGTCTTTGTCGAAGATTCCCGACGGTATTGAACGGAGCACAAATTTCTTGCCGTCAAATATAATGGTGTGCCCGGCGTTGGGTCCGCCGGCGAAGCGTGCGACCACGTCATACTCCGGCGTAAAGAAGTCCACAACCTTTCCTTTGCCCTCATCACCAAAAACGATACCCAACAAGGCATCCACTTTTCCTTTTGTCATGATTCCTGTGTAATGTTTTCTTTATGTTCCTTTGGATTTCACCAGTCGGCAAAGTTAGCAAACGACACCGACATGGCAAAAAAAACTATTGCAATTCAGTCCTTTCTAAAGCCCTGAGAATCCTGTCAGCCAGAGCGGACTGTTCCTCGCCTGTCTGCGAGTATTTCAGCAGGGAGTCGTATGCCGCCTTGCGTATATGCAGGCTTTCGTGCCGCAAGGCCGCGTCCGCCTGGTCCAGATACTCGTATTCGGACTTCTTCATGAGCGCACAGCCCTTCATGAACAGGCGCGAGAGAGTCAGGAAACCGCACAGCTGGAACATGGGGCGCGCATCGGCAATCCAGGCAAAAGCCCTGTCTGACGCATAAGGCAGCAGGGAGAACAGCGACATCGCGGTATACTGGGCTTCCTCGGGATAGCGCATGGACTCAACCCATATGTCGGCGATATCAGGACAGAAAGACTCTGCCGGCTGCACAAGCCCCGCAAGCAGGCGGCACTCACGTATGTCCTCCTTCCAGAGATCCTGGGCAAGCCGGTGGCTTTTGCCGAGTTCCCGGGCAATGGCCGCAAGACGCGGCCACTCCACACCGAAAACCACACGGTAGCCCAGCCCCTTTTCCCGCAGCGACTGCGCCAGCGGCCCGTTCATTGACGCGCGGAGCAGCTTCTTGACATACTGCACGGACGGCTCTTCCGCAGAACCGTGGGCACAGCACTCCGCCTCGTCCTGATGCAGGGTTGTCATGTCATTCATTTATATAAGGAAGGAAACCGTACTCGCTGGAGTAGCGGAGCATCTGTCCGGCATAGTCCTCGGTGTAGTCAACCCTGACATCCGTGATGTTGCCCTCGCCGTCGAACTGCGGGGTGTAGACGGGGTTGATGAAACCTTTGTAGGGAGCGAGGTCAAGGGCGTTGTAGCGCGCCAGCACCTCCCGGTGAAGGACGGGGTCTACTTTGACGGCATAGGTCTCTATCAGCCGGCGTGCGCCTTCATAGTCACCTTCGCTCTTGACCCGCTGAATCTCCCCGAGCAGTTCGCCGAACAGCCTGCGCAGGGCGGCATAGTCGTTGATGCGGACATAAGTCTTGCCGTTTTGTCTGACAAGTTCGACCACGTTGTCCTTTTTGCCGTGCTCATACGCCCAGCGGGCTATGAGCTGGCGGTTGCGCATATGGGCTTCCTCTATGTCCTTGCCCGGCTGTATGCGCACCAGCTGCGTCATCAGCCCGTTCATCATGTAGTGGTAATAGTTGCTCTTGTAGGCATCGGGGGTCGGCGTAAGTCCCAGTTCCACAAGTTTCGGGTCGGCGAGGTAATAAAGCGCGAAGAGATCCGCCCGGGCCTCCTCAATGGCAGATCCGTGGGCTTTGAGCGCGTCGTCGCCCACCCCGTCAAGAAGGCGGCCGCTGCCGTGTCCCAGACATTCGTGGAGATCTGTGTGGAGGTCGTCGCACACGTCGCCGTAGGCATCAATCATGTTGCGGGTGGCCTCGTCTATCACAAACTCCTCATTGAAGCCGTTGCCGTGGGCTGCCTTGTTGTAGGCGTCGGTAAGGTTGCCGATGGTGACACTCTTGGAACCGTGCTGTTTGCGTATCCAGTTGCTGTTGGGCAGGTTGATGCCGATGGCTGTTGACGGATAGAGGTCGCCGCCGAGGATGGCGGCCGTGATGACCTTTGCGGAGATGCCCTTGCACTTGTCTTTCCTGAAACGCGGGTCTACCGGCGAATGGTCTTCGAACCACTGTGCGTTGGCACTGAGTTTCTCGGTGCGCCGCGTGGCTTCAATATCCTTGAAATTGGCAAAGCCCTCCCAGCTTGCCTTCAGCCCCAGCGGATCGCCGTAGCTCTCGATGAAGCCGTTGACAAAGTCCACCATGCTGTCAGTGTCCTTGAGCCAGAGGATGCTGTAGCGGTCAAAAGTCTTCAGGTCGCCAGTGGTGTAGAACTCGACCAGCGTCCTGATGACCGCCTCCTGTTGCGGGTTTTCCGCTACCTTTGCTGCCTTTTCAAGCCAGAACACTATCTTTTCTATGGCAGGGCCGTAGAGTCCGCCCCTCACCCATTTCTCTTCCTGCAGTTTGCCTTGCTTCTTCACAAGGCGGCTGTTGAGCCCGTACATGACAGGTTCGGGGTTGAGGGTATCCTTCTGGGCTTCGTAGAAAGCCTCGGCCTCGACCTGGGTAACACCGGGACCATAGTAATTGGCGGCAGAGGTCACCACAAGGTCTTCTCCGTCTTTCTGGTTGACCCTCATGGGCATTACCCCGGGATTGAAAACAACGGGGAAAACCTCGTCGCAGAATCCGTCCACGCCCTGCCCTTTGCGCAGGGGCAGTTTGCCCGGGTCCACCCCGGCAAGAGCCTCCCGCAGGAACTCCGGCGAGAACTGCGGCACCAGCTTGTGGCAACCGTAATGATGGTGTATCCCGTTGGAGAACCACACCTGTTTCAGATAGACCTCCAGAGCCTTGAAGTCCGCACAGTCCCTGTCTCCCTGATAGTCGGTATAGACTGTTTCAAGCATTTTGCGTATGCGCAGGTTGTAGGCGCCGTTCTGATCAAACAGTATGTCGCGGCCGCACAACGCGGCCTCGCTGAGACAGTACACCAGAGTCTTCTGCCGCAGGGACAGCTGTTCAAACCCCGGCACCCTGTAACGCAACATCTGCAAGTCGGCAAAACGTTCGTTGTTGTATTCAAAGCCATCGGCGGCCAACGAAGCCGCCGGGACAGCAGACAGTACTGCACCCATGATAATGTTTTTTAGTTTGTTCATTGTTGTTCAAAAATCTTGTTTCTGTATTCCTGCGGTGTCACACCCTTGAGTTTGCAGAAAGCATTGTACAGGCTCTGGCGGTTGGAAAAGCCGCAGCGCAGACCTATCATCTCGCACGACTTGTGCAGACAGGCGGGCGACTCCAGCATCTTGCAGACCCTGTTCACCCTCAGCCGCTGCAGGAGCGATGCGAAGTTCTCGCCGTAGTACAGGGCCATGACCGCCGACACGTCCCTCGGGGCAAAGCCGTGTGTCCTGCACAGTTCACCTGCCGAATAGCCTGAACGCAGGTAGGCCTCACGCACGATGACCTCGGTATTGATGGTCTGGAAGATTCTCTCGCGCTTCTCCTGCCCCAGCCTGTTGATGTATTCCTTCGCCATGAACGACAGTCCCGGAAAACAGCGTTACTCCACTTCCTTTTCCTTGCGCCTGCTGCCGCCGTCCTCGCGAGTCTTCACCTTCAGCGGATTGGCCGAAGCCTCGTCCACCTGCCTGCGGCAGCGCACAATGTCGATTGCCGCGTATATGGCCTGACGGAACGAGTTTTCGTCGGCCACGCCCTTTCCGGCAATGTCGCAGGCCGTGCCGTGGTCAGGCGAGGTGCGCACCAGGTCGAGCCCCGCGGTAAAGTTGACCCCGTCGTTGCCGCAGAGAGCCTTGAACGGGGCCAGGCCCTGGTCGTGGTACATGGCCAGCACCGCATCGAAATGCCTGTACTGGCCACTGCCGAAGAAACCGTCGGCGGCATAGGGACCGAAGCACTGCACGCCTTTTTCCCTCATGGCCTTGACCGCGGGCTGGATGATTTCGGTTTCCTCCGAACCGAGAAGCCCCTCGTCGCCGTTGTGGGGGTTGAGTCCCAATACCGCTATGCGCGGGACACTGACCAAAAAGTCGCGGTAGAGCGAGCGTTGCAGCTGTCCTATGCAGTGCTCCACCTTTTCCTGCGTGATGGTTCCGGCGACATCCTTCAGCGGAAGATGCGTCGTCACGAGAGCCACCCTCATCACAGGGTTCATCAGTATCATGAGGGCATCGCCGGCTTTGCCCGTTTCGCTTTCGAAAAACTCCGTATGGCCGCAGAACGGGAACTCGTCGGAGTGGATGGCCTTCTTGTTTACCGGTGCCGTCACGATGGCATCAATCAGACCCTCCTTGTAGTCTTTCACCGCCCTCTGGAGCGAAAGCAACGCAGCCCTGCCGCTTTCGGCTGTAGGATGTCCCAAGTCTATCTTGACCTCTTCGTCAAAACACGGTATCATGTTGAGTCTGCCCTCCACCGCGTCTGCGGCATCGGAAACAGTCTGGAAATTGGTTTCCAGCCCGAGTGCCTTGCGGTGGAAGATGGCCGCCTTTGGCGAACCGTAGACTATGGGCACGCACATTTCACTCATCGCCTCGTCGGCAAAGGTCTTCAGTATCAATTCATAGCCCACGCCGTTGAGGTCTCCGTGGGTAATGCCTATCCTTATTTTGTCGTTCATCGCTGTTCTTGTTTTTTTGTGGTTATATGGATATCAGTCTGTTTCTTGCACTCCGCCGTTTTGCTTTTTTGTGGAAAGCAGGCCGCAGGCGGCTTCAATGTCCTGCCCCCTCGAAGCACGCAGTGTGGCAAACAGCCCCTTCGACGTCAGGTAGTTGCGGTTGCGCTTCATGCGGTCGGCAGGCACGCCCGCGAGCGGGCAGTCGGGTATCGGGTGGAACGGGATGAGGTTGACCCGGCAGTCCAGCCCCCTCAGCAGCTTGGCCAGACGGTCGAAATGGTGCACCTTGTCGTTGATGCCGTCGAAGAGGATATACTCAAACGACAGCCGGCGCTGATGGCTGCCCTCGCGCGGGTCTTCCTCCGTATGGCTGCGGCAGAAGTCATATCCACGCAGCAGCTCCACCACGTCCTCTATGGGATAAGGACGCTGGGCGGGCATATAGGCAGCCCTGTCCTGCGGGAAAGCAAAATGGAGGCTTACCGCCAGATTGCACCGGCTCTCGTCGAGGAAACGCTTCATGCCGGGTATCAGCCCCACCGTCGACACGGTGATGCGCTTGGGACTCCAGCCCAGACCATAGTCTGCCGTGAGGATTTCCAAAGCCCTCATCACGTTGTCAGTGTTGTCAAAAGGCTCGCCCTGCCCCATGAACACGATGTTGGTAAGCTTGTCAAACTGCGGCAGGGAATATATCTGGTTAAGGATGTCGCCTGCCGTGAGATTGGCCCTGAACCCCTGCCGGCCTGTCATGCAGAAACTGCACCCCATCCGGCAGCCCACCTGCGACGACACGCACAGGGTTGCCCTGTCCTTCTCGGGTATATAGACCGACTCTATGTAGTGCCCCGCATCGGTCTGGTAGAGATATTTGACCGTGCCGTCCTTTGATTCGGCACTGCCGGCGGGGCGTTGTCTGCCCAAAGAAAAGTTCTCGTCCAGCAACAGCCTGACTTTTCGGGACACGTTTGTCATTTCATCAAAACGGGAAATCCGTTTCCGGTACAGCCATTGCGCCACCTGGCCGGCCACAAAACGGGGCTGACCGAGTTCTGCCATGGTCTGTTGCAATTCAGCCAACGATTTCCCTGAAAGCTGCGGTTTTTCCATCCTGCAAAATAATTTTACCACAAAAGTAACGAAAAAGAGCCTTACAGCAGCTCTTCCTGTCATATTTTTTCGCTCTTCCCGCCCAGAGATCGCCGTAACGGCACAGACGCGCCACACAATGCGGTCGCCGGCTCACGGGACAACCCTCACACACGACACGACTTCCACCCTGCGCCCCTCTACCGTGAATTTCACCTCGTGGCCCGCAAAGACAAAGCCGTACACACGGCCGCATTCCTGCCCGTAGCGCGGCCGCGGGTCACAGGCGAGCACCCTCTTCAGAGCCTCCGCCTTTGCCTCGCCGAGCCTTGCGACGGTCTCCGCAGGCACGCATACGTCGAGGGTTTCTCCCCCCGAGTAGGCCTGCCCCGCCGTGAAGCCGCCCTTTGCCTCCGGATGGGCGTCGGTATAGGCAAGATAGGGTTTGATGTCGTAGACAGGAGTGCCGTTCATCAGGTCAGCACCCTCCACCAACACCACAGGGCCGTCACAAGCCCCGTAGTCCACACCGCACAGCCTGACAGCCGACAGACCTATGCTGTTGGGACGGAAAGGCGAACGGGTGGCAAACACCCCCACCCTCGCGTTGCCGCCCAGACGGGGCGGGCGCACAGTGGGAGACCAGCCCTGCCGGTGCGCCTCACTGAAATCCCACAGCAGCCACACGAAATCAAAGTCCTCGAGTCCCCTCAGCGCATCGGCATTGCGGTAGGCGGGCTCAAAGACAATGCGCCCGTACAGTCCGCTGACGACACCGCTCTGGCGCGGCACGCCGAACTTGCTGCCGAAATCGGTTTCAATATGCGCGATTGGTCTGATCTCCATAGGGATGCGGCACAGGGCTCACGGTTGTGTGCGGGAGGGAGCAAAGGCTGCCGTCACGACAGCCCCTCTATCTCGCCGTTGACTATGTCTATGCGCTCGGCTTGCGGACTCTTCGGCAACCCCGGCATTCGCATTATGTCTCCCGCAATGAGCACCACGAACTCCGCACCCATGTTTATGACTATGTCACGGATGTTCACCGTAAAGTCCCTTGGCACACCGTAGGCCTTGGCGTCGGTGCTGAACGAGAACTGCGTCTTCGCGACGCATATGGGGAAGCGCGATGCCCCAAGCTCGTCGATCTTGGCAAGCATCTTCTTGGCGGCAGCACTGAAAGTCACGGCCTTGGCCCCGTAGACACGCTTTGCCACGGCCTCGGCCTTGGCCTGTATGGAGTCCGTGTCGGCGTAGCACAATTTCAGATCCGACGACGGATTGTTGCCGATAGTGTCAACCACGAGGCGGGCAAGGGTCTCCGCGCCGCTGCCGCCCTCGTTGAAAGCGTTGTTGACGGCGAAACCCACTCCAGTCTCGGCACAGTGCCGGCGGCAGAACTCTATCTCTTCATCGGTGTCGGTCGCGAAACGGTTGAAGCACACCACCACCGACTGTCCGAAAGACCGCAGGTTGGCAATATGCCTGTCAAGGTTTCTGATACCTTCCGCCAGCCCGTCCATATTGGGCTCCCTGATGGCATCGAGGGCAACGCCGCCGTGCATCTTCAGTCCCTGGGTCGTGGCCACTATCACCGTCAGCGCAGGACGTAGCCCCGACTTGCGGCACTTGATGTCATAGAACTTCTCGGCTCCAAGATCCGCGCCGAAGCCCGCTTCCGTCACAACGTAGTCCGCAAGGCTGAGCCCCATCTTGGTGGCCAGAACCGAATTGCAGCCATGGGCTATGTTGGCAAACGGACCGCCGTGTACTATGGCAGGAGTGTTCTCCACCGTCTGCACAAGGTTGGGCTTGAGGGCATCCGCCAGCAGCACGCAGACAGCCCCGGCAACCCCGAGATCCTTTACTGTGAACGGTTTGCCGTCGACCGTGATACCGAGCAGTATGTTTTCTATGCGGCGGCGCAGGTCATCGGGACTGCTTGCCAGACACAGCACCGCCATGATCTCGCTGGCAGGGGTGATGTCGAATCCGCTCTCGGCAGTCACACCATTGGTCTTGGCGCCGAGTCCGGTGACGATGTAGCGCAGGTTGCGGTCGTTGACGTCAAGCACGCGCTTCCACAGGATTTCCTTCAGAGCGAAGCCTTCGTCGCGGTGCTGGTAAATGTAGTTGTCTAGCAATGCCGAAATCATGTTGTGGGCCGACGTGACAGCATGGAAGTCGCCAGTGAAGTGGAGGTTGATCTTGTCCATGGGCAGCACCTGGGCATAGCCGCCGCCTGCCGCCCCGCCCTTCATGCCGAAGCACGGACCAAGCGAAGGCTCGCGCAACACCGCAATGGCTTTCTTGCCGACACGGCACAGTCCCATGGCAAGCCCCACGCTCACGGTGGTCTTGCCTATGCCCGCCTTGGTGGGCGTTATGGCCGTCACAAGTATCAGCTTGCTCTTGCTCGCCCTGGTCTCGTCAATAAGCGCAAGAGGCAATTTGGCAATATAGTGCCCGTAAGGCTCAATGTCCGCACTCTCTATCCCTAACGACGCCGCCACCTGGGCAATGGGCTTCAGCTTGGCTTCGCGGGCTATCTGTATGTCTGACTTCATAATGCTACAATATATATGGTGGTTGATGTGAATGCTCTGTCGGCAAAAGTAGCGATTTTTTCATACGCCGTCCGTCAATTGTTGAAGAAAACAGTATTGCGCAATTGCGAAATGTAGTAATTTTGCACGGAATTTTGGAATTTTCAAAAAACACATCATGTATACCTTTATTGTTTGTTTGCTTTGCCTCGTCGCGGGCTACGTGGTCTATGGCAAAATAGTGGAAAAGATAGTCCAGCCCGATCCCAACCGCACCACTCCCTGCTACGCCCTGCGCGACGGCGTGGACTACATACCGATGCCCACGTGGAAAGTGTTTCTCATACAGTTCCTCAACATCGCTGGCACCGGTCCCATCTTCGGTACGGTACTGGGACTCCTGTACGGTCCGGCCGCCTATTTCTGGATTGTGTTGGGCTGCATTTTCGGAGGTGCGGTACACGACTACATCGCAGCCATGATATCGCTCAAGCGCAACGGGGCTTCACTGCCCGAAATCGTGGGTGACGAACTGGGCAACGCCGCGCGCGTCAGCCAGCGCGTACTGGCACTGCTGCTCATGATTCTCGTGGTGGCGGTGTTTGTCAAGACACCCGCCGGACTGCTCAACAACATAACCGGCAACATCGTGGGGCTGGACGGCTACTGGTTCTGGGTTGTGGTGATTTTCATCTACTATATGCTTGCCGCCACCCTGCCGGTAGACAAGATCATCGGCAAGATCTACCCGCTCTTCGGAGTCGTGCTGCTGCTTATGGTGGTCTTCCTGTTTTTCGGCATCTTCATCTACAATACAGGTTCTCTGCCTGAAATAGACGAAGCCTTCGTCAACCACGACCCCAACAGCGACCTGCCGATGTTCCCCGGCCTGTGCATCACCATCGCCTGCGGTGCGGTGAGCGGATTCCACGCCACCCAAAGCCCGATGATGGCGCGCTGCCTCAAGAACGAACGCTACGGTCGCCGCGTGTTCTACGGGGCAATGATAGTGGAAGGCATCGTGGCCATGATCTGGGCTGCCGCCGCACTGCAGTTCGCCAGCGGGCTTACCGACGTGCAGGGCAACACCCCTTACGAAAAGATCTACTACGCCATGCTTGATGACAGCGGTTCCGTGAACCCGGGTATTTTCGTCGACAGGATGTGCAAGGACTGGCTCGGCACGACCGGCGCGATACTCGCCATTCTCGGCGTGGTCATCGCCCCCATCACGACCGGCGACACAGCTATGCGGTGCGCCCGCCTGATCGCCGCCGATATGTTCAAGCTCAAGCAGAACAAGGTAATAAAACGCCTGCTGCTGTGCGTGCCGGTGCTCATCATCAGCACGGTGCTGCTCTTTGTCAGGTTCGACACTCTGTGGCACTATTTCGCATGGTTCAACCAGACGTTCTCCATATTCACGTTCTTCGCCATAACCGTATACCTCGCGAAGCTCAACAAGCCGTATGCCATAACCCTCATACCTGGCATGTTCATGGTTTGCGTATGCGTCACCTACATTTGCGTTGACCACTACAGTCTGGACTTGGGTGAGCACCTCTCCTACATAGTCGGCATCGCCTGTTCTCTGGCTGCTTGTGTGTGGTTCATGCTGTGGAAACAGAAAAATCTCAGCAAAATCGGCAGATAATGGACATCGGCGACAGGGTCAGGTTCCTTGACAGTGTGGGCGGCGGACGCGTGACCGGATTCCAGGGCCGCGACACCGTGATAGTGGAAGACGAGGACGGTTTCGAGATTCCCGTACCCGTCCACAAGTGCGTGGTGGCAAACCCGGAGAAGGAGAAACGCATCAAAGCCGCCGTCACGCAGACAGAAGAAAAGACCGCAGCCGCGGCAACCGGGCCTGAACCGGCCGACAGGCCTGTCACCTACAGGCCTCCCGTAAGGGAACGCAAGGGCGGCGACAGCCTCAACCTGTTCCTGTGCTTCGAACCGGCGGCACAGTCCTTGTCAGGAGTGCCCAACGGGCCGTCGGGCCTTTCCAAAAGCGACTTCGACGTATATTTCGTCAACGACTCCAACTACTACGTCAGCTATACCCTGCTGTGCGGGGAAAGCGATGTCTGGCGGCTGCGCCATACCGACACGGCCGAGCCTAACACCAAGGTATATGTGGAGACGGTGGAGACCGGCACGCTCAACGAGCTGCAGCACATCTGCCTGCAGGCTCTGGCTTTCAAGCAAGACCGCCTTTTCACGCTCAAGACCCCCGTCAGCGCGGAGATACGCCTTGATCTGACCAGGTTCTACAAACCGCACCTGTTCAGACCGAACGAGTTTTTCACCACCCCGGTGCTTACCGTTGCCGTGGCAGACAACGGCAACGCCGCCGACCTGCGGGAAGCTCCGGCCGGCAGGATACGCATCCCCGCGACCGGCACTGCCGCACACGCCGACAGGAAGCCTGTCCCCGGCACCAGACCCGCCGGGAAGACGGAAGACGAGGTAGTGGACCTCCACGCCGGCGAGCTGCTCGACACCACTGCCGGCATGACGCCCGCAGACATACTGGAATACCAGATTGACACGTTCAGGAAAAAGATGGACGGGTGCATCAGGACAAAAGGCAAGCGCATTGTCTTCATCCACGGCAAAGGCGACGGAGTCCTCCGCAACAGGATTGCACAGGAGCTCCGGCGCAGATACCCGCGGTGCAACTGGCAGGATGCCTCTTTCCGCGAATACGGGTTCGGCGCAACACTGGTAATCGTCCACTGACACCGCAAAACACACCTGCAACCAATGATCACCATACGCCCCGCACAAAGACAGGAAGCGTCGGAAATAGCCTCGCTCATCATGGAGGCCATGAATCCCGACTGCTGCAAATGGTTCTACGGCCCGGAACACACCGACATCGATTTCCACGAGTTCATGACTGGCCTTGTGGAAGCCGGCAACACGCAATACAGCTACCTCAACACCCTCGTGGCATACGACACCGATGAAGACAACATTGCCGGTGCGCTCGTGAGCTACGACGGAGCCCTGCTGCACGAACTGCGCAAGCCCTTCGTGGAAGGCATGAAGCGTTGGTTCGGGCGCGACTTCTCTTCGCTTGACGACGAGACCCGGGCGGGGGAACTGTATCTTGACTCGCTGTGCGTGAAACAGATGTACCGCGGCGAAGGCATTGCCACCCGCCTGCTCACGGCAAGCTTCGAAAAGACCCGGCAGATGAATCTTCCCTGCACCGGACTGCTCGTAGACCAGGGCAACCCCAAAGCGCGGAAACTCTACGCCTCGCTGGGCTTCACCGTGGCAAACGAGGCCTCGTGGGGCGGTCATCTCATGTGGCACATGACCCGCAAGACCACTCCCGCCGCCAAGGACAATGCCGCTGTAAAGTAAAAGAAAACGGCATCTGCGGCAGACAAAAACGCGGCAAAACCGCGTTTTTAAGGATTTTTAACCTGTCCCGCCAGCTGCGGCATCAAAAACCGTGCCGTTTCTTTTGGAATCAGCGAACAATTTTGCAATTTTGTGCCCTCGTTGAGCAGGAGCACCCTTTCTGACAGGAAATCATGCGCCCGCAATTGTTTGCAGGACTCCGTGCCGCACAACGACGACAACCATTCAAACACCAGAATATGCGCCAACTCAAGATTGTACAAGGCATCACGAACCGGCAGGAAGCCGGCATCGGCAGTTATCTCAGCGAGGTAAGCCGCATCCCCATGATTTCAACCGAAGAAGAGGTGATTCTCGCCCAGAAAATCCATCAGGGCGACACGAAAGCCATGGAGAAGCTCGTATGCGCCAACCTGCGTTTCGTGGTCAGCGTGGCCAAGCAGTACAGCAACCAGGGGCTCTCGCTCAATGACCTGATCGACGAGGGCAACATCGGTCTCATACGCGCCGCCGAGAAATTTGACGAGACGAGGGGGTTCAAGTTCATCTCCTATGCCGTGTGGTGGATCCGCCAGAGCATCCTGCAGGCAATCTCCGAGAACAGCCGCATAGTGCGCATGCCCCTCAACCAGGTGGGGTTCCAGAGCAAGCTCAACAAAGCCAAGGTCGAGTTCGAGCAGATTAACCAGCGCGAGCCGTCGGCCGAGGAACTGGCCGAAATAGTCAATGCAGAAGTGGACAAGGTGGCCCTCGCCATCGGCAGCACCGGCAAGAAGATATCGGTGGACACCCCGTACCAGAACGACGAGACCAGTTCGATGGCCGACAACATGACCTACGAGAACGACCGTCCCACCGACGCACGCATGGAACACGAGTCGCTGGCCACCGATCTGGGTGTGGCCCTGAAGTGCCTGACCGGCAAGGAACAGAAAGTGCTCGAGATGCTCTACGGCATCGGGCAGCGCGAGCACACGGCCGAAGAGGTGGCGCAACTCATGGGGCTCAGCCGCGAGCGTGTGCGCCAGATCAAGGAACAGGCCATCAAGCACATCAACGAGAAGGCAAACATACAGGTGCTGAAAAAATACCTCTGACCCACACTTGCCCGAGGATTGCCATGGAGATGTTTTTCCGGTTTTGCAGACTGACACAGGATTCCCGGTCATGACCGATCCGCGGAACATACGCATCAGCGACTACAACTACGCCCTGCCACCCGAACGCATAGCGCGCTACCCCATGGTGCCGCGCGACAGGTCGAAGCTGCTTGTCTACGACAGGGGGCGCATCAGCCAACACACGTTCAGCGATATAGCGCAGTTCCTGCCGGAAGACTCGCTGCTTGTCTACAACAACACCAAGGTCATTCAGGCACGGCTGCGTTTCCGCAAGTCCACAGGCGCCGCCATAGAGATTTTCTGCCTCGAGCCGCACAGCCCCAACGACTACCAGCAGAACTTCGACAGGCGCGAGGAGTGCGAGTGGCAGTGCATGGTCGGCAACATGAAGAAATGGAAAGAGGGAAGCCTCAGCCTGCAGCTCACGGTCAACGGAATGGCCGTCACCCTGTGCGCCGACAAATGCGGGGAAACGGCAACAGGCGTTATCGTAAGGTTCTCGTGGAACAGCGGCTGCTCGTTTGCCGAAATACTTGAAACGGCAGGCGAACTGCCCATACCGCCCTATCTCGACCGCAACACCGAGGAAAGCGACAAGGAGACCTACCAGACCGTCTACTCCAGAATTGACGGGTCGGTAGCCGCTCCCACGGCAGGCCTGCACTTCACCGATGAGGTTTTCCGCACAATAGACGCACGCCGCATAGAACGCGACGAGGTGACGCTCCACGTCGGGGCGGGCACTTTCAAGCCCGTCAAGAGCGAGGAAATAGCCGGCCACGAGATGCACTCCGAATTCATCTGCGTCACGCGCCGCAACATAGAGAGGCTGCTGGCCCACGGGGGACACTGCACCGCAGTGGGCACCACCAGCGTGCGCACCCTCGAGAGCCTGTACTACATAGGCCTCAAAATGCTGCATAATCCCGACATCAGCGAAACGGATCTGCACATAAGCCAGTGGATGCCCTACGACACCGTGTCGCAGTGCGCCGCCACAGCAACCGCCGATTCGCTCAGGGCCATACTGCAATGGATGGATGCACACGGACACGACGCCATCCACACCACCACACAGATAATCATCGCCCCGGGCTACACCTATCATGTCGCTGACCGCATCATAACGAATTTCCATATGCCGCAAAGCACCCTGCTGCTGCTCGTGTCGGCATTTATCGGCGATGACTGGAAGAAAGTCTACCGCTACGCCCTCGACAACGGTTTCCGTTTCCTGAGCTATGGCGACAGTTCCATCCTTATCCCACGCAAGACAAAATGAAAGATTCCCTCGACAGCCTCGTGCCGGAGGTGGACGACCAGGGCAACATCACGGGAGCCATGACACGCAGGGAAGCGCACAGCGGCACCAGACGGCTTCACCCCGTGGTACACCTCCACGTGTTCAACAGCAAAGGCGGACTGTTCCTACAAAAAAGGCCCGACTGGAAAGATATCCAGCCGGGCAAATGGGACACCGCCGTGGGCGGTCATGTGGACCTTGGCGAGAGCGTGGAACAGGCCCTGCGCCGCGAGGTCAGGGAAGAGATAGGGATAACCGACTATACGCCCGACCGCATAACCCACTATGTCTTCGAGTCAGAAAAGGAACGGGAACTGGTCTTCGTGTTCCGCACCGTCTATGACCTGCCCGTCACCCCCGACAAGGAGGAACTGGCCGACGGGCGTTTCTGGTCGCCGGAAGAAATAAGCGAAAACCTCGGCAAAGGCGTCTTCACCCCCAATTTCGAAAACGAATACAGGAATGTGATAATGGCCGGAAACGGCGCGCAGGACGCGGAGAACGGTTGACCGCAACCTATACCGCCATAGCCTCACTGATACTGTCCACTATATACTTCACGTCTTCGTCCGTCACCCACGGGCCGGCAGGCAGGCAGAAGGCGGTTCTGAACATTTCCTCTTCAACTCCGTTGGTGTATACCGGGACTCCAGCATACACCGGCTGTTTGTGCATGGGCTTCCACACCGGGCGGCACTCTATCTTCCTGTCAAGCAGGAACACGCGCAAGGCCTCCACATTGTCGTTGGGCTGGCAGTCGGTCACGGCGGATTCCACGCTGTGGACCACACCCGCGGCGCCTCCCACGGCCGTCCTCACGACTTCCCTGTAGACATTCTCCTGCCCCCGTATTCTCACTCCGGGAGCCAGCACCGCCGCACAGAGCCAGAAATTGGCGTCATAGCGCGGGTCGGCGGGCTGGCTGTGCATACGTATGCCGTCCACACCCTCCAGCAACTCCTCGTAGAGGGCCTGCACATGCCTGTGATGCGCTATGTGGTCATCCAGCACCGTCATCTGGCCGCGGCCGATACCGGCGCACACGTTGCTCATGCGGTAGTTGTAGCCAATGGCCGTGTGCTGGTAATAGGGATAGGCGTCACGCGCCTGCGTGGCATACCACATGACGTTGTCGGCATCCTCCGCACTGCGACAAACCAACGCACCGCCGCCGGAGGTGGTAATCATCTTGTTGCCGTTAAACGACAGCACGCCATATTTGCCGAACGTGCCGAGCACCCGGCCGTTGAAACGGGAGCCCAAGCCCTCGGCAGCGTCCTCCACAACGGGAATGCCGTACCTGTCGGCTATCGCCAGTATCTCGTCAATGCGGTAAGGCATGCCGTAGAGTGCCACTGGCACTATGGCCTTGGGCAACCGTCCCGTCTTCTCCTTGCGGTCAACAATGGCTCTCTCCAAAAGGATCGGGTCCATGTTCCATGTCTCGCTTTCCGAACCCACAAACACAGGCTTTGCCCCCAGATAAGTAATGGGGTGACTCGAAGCACAGAAAGTGAAGCTCTGCACCAGCACCTCGTCGCCCGCCTTCACACCGCAGCCTATGAGTGCCAGATGCACCGCCGCCGTACCGGCGCTCAGGCAAACCACCTTGCGGTCAAGCGTCTCCAAGTCTCCCCCCGGGCGAGACTTGGAGATGCTTCTGTTCACAAAGGTCTCCAGATCTTTCTCGAATGCGTTTACATTGGGTCCCATAGGCACCACCCAGTTGGTGTCAAACGCCTCCTTCACGTATTTCTGTTCCAAACCGGCCTCACTCATATGGGCAAGGCAGAGATAGATCATTTTTCTTTCCATATTTGAAGATTAAGTAAGTTGTTCCATGACCATCGCCAGTCCGCGAATCCCGTTCTCGGGCTTGTCACATGATTGTTCCTGTGCCCTACACAGCACAGGAAAAGCTTCTTCGGCACTCATTGTCCCGCCATATTGTGTCCCGACGGTCTTTATGCACGAAAAAATGTTAACAATCAGCAGATAATATCCGCCAAAACTTGCATCATCATATAAATAGAGTTACCTTTGTATTGCGGTTTTTGCTGTAAAATCCGCAACGCCGCTGAGGATTTTCACGCAAAATGCGCAACGGCACTGCGGTTTCTGCCAGCCAAAGCAGCGCAGACAGTGCAAGTAATGACAACCAAAAACATCGGCAGTATGTATAAAAGACTATGCAGAGTGGGCCTGATTTTGCACTAAGTTCGTGCAAAATCAGGCGGAAATTGCACTGCCTCTGTGCAAAACACGGTTTCCCTCTTCCGTCAAAGGCTCGGGCGTGAAACAGAGAAGATTATGCTTTGTTCAGCATCATGCAGGCATACAGCGGTATGTTTACCAGCCAGTCTTGCTTCCGGTAAGGAAGCCTGGAGAAGCG